>SLJM01000113.1 GCA_007135085.1 Myxococcales bacterium | reverse complement strand
GGTCCGGCCGAGCCCGAGAAACGGCAGGGCTTCCGGCAGCCAGTAGAGGCGCGGACGCGCCAGGGTATTGTAGAGGCGGCCCTTGACGTGGAATGACGCCCTCGGGAGGCGCCCGCGCGTGACGTGTGGTGCTGGAAGGCCCGGCTCGTATAGCCCGCGATAAAGAGGAGGGCGCATCCCATCAGAAGTCCCACGATCCAGGCCACGAGCCCGCCGGTGACGAACATATAGGCCAGCGCGGCCAGCACCAGGGTGCCGCCCGTGGCATTGAGGTGGGCCTGGGCGCCCCCTTTTCGGGAGCGGGCGTGACCGTAGGCGATGAGTGAGACGCCTAAAAAGAAGGCCACGAAGGCGATGAGGGGCTTGCCGTAGCCGCTAAAGGCGGCGGTGGCCAACAGGGTGGCCACACCGGCGGCGATCAACGTGGGCCGTGCCCACTGGCGTTTGCGGCCGGCAAATAACAGAGCCGCCCCGACTAAGACCGATCCCAGATAGCCCGCGGAGGCCACGATGGCCCGCGAGCCGCCCATGCTCTTGACGTAGCCGCTGGTGTCGGGGTTGACCACCAGGCTCTCCACGGTACCTCCGGTGAGGATCACCGCCACGGCGTGGCCCACCTCATGGATGAAGGTGCCGAAGAGCTGGAAGGGATAGATCGCCAGATGGCCGTAGGGCACGAACATGCATACGGCGACGATGGCCGCTGCCAATAGCAGCAGGGTCCGCGATTTCCATTGTGTCATCGAGCTAGCCATATGGGCGCCTCAAACGGTGGTGGCCTCGACAGGCGGTGTCAACACTTCACGTCGAGAGTAGCGACGGCCCCATAAAGATACAACCGAGGGCGGCGGGGACCAACTATGGGAACAAAAGTGGGGGCCCTGATCATTCCTCACCGAGGCCTGTGGGCGTGGGCCGTCGCCAAGGCCTGATGGCATAATCGGGGCCACCCTATTGTTAAATTAGCTCGATTGCCCGGGCCCGGCGGCGCCGATAGAATGCCAACAACTAGCATTCGCCACGAGCTCTACGCGACCTACGAGGATACCTGGTGACCTCTCACCCTTCGAAATATAAGCAATGCTGTGACCATGACCATCATGAGCATGAACACAGCGGGTGCGGTGAAGTTGACCACACCTGCGCGCCGAAGGACAGGAGGCCGTCGATCGACGAGGCCCGCCACCAGCGCACCGTCTTCGACGTCACCGGCCTATGCTGTCAGAGCGAGGTGGATCTCATCGAGGGCGCCATCGAGCCCCTGGCGGGCGTCGAGGATTTCGCCGTCAATATCGCCGCCGGAACGCTGACTATTTACCACGACGGCGACGCCGATCGGGTCGACCAGGTCACAGAACGGCTCAAGAAAGTGGGGCTCACCGGTCGGGCCCGCCAGTCGGTGGGCCGGGCGACCACCCTGGAGGACAGCCCCTTTACGGCTCAATTCTGGGTGATCATCGCCGGCGCGATCCTGACCGCTCTGGCGGCGACCGCCCGCTATGGATTGGAGCTGGCAGCGCCGTCGGCCGCCCTCTTTGGCCTGGCGATCGTCGTCGGCGGATTCTTCGTCTTTAAGAAGGCATTTGCCGGTATTCGCCGCCGCCAATTCAATATTCCCATCCTGGTGACCATTGCCGTGGTGGGCGCCGGGCTTATCGGCGAGTGGTTCGAGGCGGCGACGGTGATCATCTTATTTGCCTTTGCGGAGTGGTTGGAGTCGCGCAGCATGGCCAAAGCGCGAAGCGAGATCGGCGCCCTGATGCGCCTGGCCCCGCCGACGGCGCTTCGGGTCGACGACAAGGGCGCCGTCGAAGAGGTGGACGTAGAGGCCATCGCCGCCGGCGATATGCTCCGAATTCGGCCGGGCACTCGCGTTCCCGTCGACGCCGTCATCGTCGAGGGGCGCTCCGAATTCGACGAGTCGACGATCACCGGGGAGTCGATTCCGGTGGTCAAATCAGAGGGGAAGACCATCTTCTCCGGCACGGTCAACGGCGGCGGGGCGATCACGGCCCGGGCCACGCAACCCGCCTCGCGAAGCACCCTGGCTCATATCATCGACGCCATCGAGGAGGCTCGCGAAAACCAGTCGCCGACGGAACAATTCATCGATCGCTTCGCCCGGGTCTACACCCCGGCGGTGGTGGTCGCCGCTGCCCTGGTGGCTCTGATCCCGCCCCTATTTTTCGGCGCTCTGTGGCTGGACTGGTTCTATCGGGCGCTGGTCTTTTTGGTCATCGCCTGCCCCTGTGCGCTGGTCATCGCCACGCCAATCGCCAACGTGGCCGGCCTGGCCCGGGCGGCCCGCGAAGGGGTGCTGGTCAAAGGCGGAAAATACCTCGAATTGCTGGGGCGAGTGCAGGCTTTTGCCTTCGATAAGACGGGCACCCTCACCGTGGGCCGGCCCGTGGTGGAGACCATCAAACCCCTGGGCGGGCTCGACGAGGAGGCCCTGCTGCTGGCCGCCGCGCGAGTGGAAGCCGATAGCGAACACCACGTGGGCCAAGCCATCGTCCACGCCGCCCGTCATCGCATGGCGCCGGAGCGCTTCGTCGAGCGAGCGCGCCAGATCAGCGCCATCGTGGGGATGGGCATCGAGGCCACCATCGATGGCGAGGGGATCGGCGTCGACGGTGAGGCTCTTGGGCGGGTGGGAACCCTGGAGTGGCTCGAGAGCTGTGGTGTCCGTATGCCCGAAGACGTCGGGGCCGGGCTCGACGAAATGGAGCGCGGCGGACGAACCGTCGTCGGCGTCGCCATCGGCGATAGGTTGGCGGGATTGATCTCGATGCGCGACATCTTGCGTCCCGAGGCCCGCCGCGCTTTTGATGCCTTGCGACAGCGGGGGATATCCAGGACCTATCTCTTCACCGGCGACAACCTGGCCACGGCGCGAGCCATCGGCGAAGAGCTCGGTCTGGAGGACGACGAGATCGCAGCTCGCCTCCTGCCAGACGACAAGGTGCGCCGCGTCAAAGCGCTGGGTCAGCGCTTTAAGCCCATCGCCATGGTCGGCGACGGGGTCAACGACGCTCCCGCCCTGGCCGGCGCCGACCTGGGAGTGGCCATGGGCGCCGCCGGCACGGACGTGGCCCTCGAGTCAGCCGACGTGGCTCTGATGGGCGACGATCTGGAGCGGCTGCCGGCGGCCATGGACGTGGGCCGCAAGACCACGCGCGTCATCTACCAGAATATCGTCATCGCCCTGGGCTTAAAGGCCATCTTTTTGGCCCTGGCCATCGCCGGCATCGCCACCCTCTGGATGGCCATCGTCGCCGATATGGGGGCCAGCCTGATTGTCATCTTCAACGCCATCCGACTGCTTCGAGGCGGCCACAAGCGCAGCGAGAGCGCCGGCCAGAGCGACCTGATTCGTGAGGAGCGGGTGGTCGAGGCCGTGGGCTAAAGGAGCTGTGATCGGAACCGGGGGGACTTGATAGACTTCAGGTAAACTCCAGCATGCGAGTCATGTGGTTTACTCACTCCGTTCGTGTGGTTCGTGGTTCGTGG
>SLJM01000388.1 GCA_007135085.1 Myxococcales bacterium | reverse complement strand
GGCGAAGGCTCGTTTTGAGGGCTGCGACAATACCGCCGCGGCGGCGACGACAAAGCCCAACAAGCCGTAGATAATGGTCGTTTCGAAGATTCCCATGGTTGAAGCTCCTTGTGATTAGTACCAGATGTCGAGGTCGCCGCAGGGCGCAGTTCAAGACCCAGGACCCAGGACCCAGGACCCAGGACGAGTTTTTAGATCACCGTCGACAGATATTCGCCGATGCGAAACATGGCCACTGGCGTCACGGCGATCATCACCGCTCCCCAGCACAGCACGAGGCGGAGCATGATATTTCCCCTCCTGGGGTGGGTGATGGGCAGTCTTTTGACGAGGCGGCGAAAGCTGGCGTAGACCGAGGCCAGGCCCACGAGCCCGATGCTAAAGGGCAGGATGAACCCGGCGAAGATGACGAATTCAATCTCCGTGGCCAGTAGTTCGAAGCCCAGAAAGGTGGACAGGCCCCAGGCCAGATAAAAGGGCAGGACGCCGAGCAGGACCAACGACGTGCGCGCCTGTACGCGCAGCGATTGGGCGGTGATCATTCGAAATGAGGCGTCCAGACCGGAGAGCTGGGTGTAGAAATAAAAGCTGGGAAGACAGATGGCGATGGCCAGCAGGAATGCCCCCGCCAGGGTCAGGGGCATCCAGATGATCGGCGTGCCCGTGACGGCGAAGCCCAGGATCTCCATGGATTGGGCCATCTGCAAGATCGTGCCCAGCGCCAGGCCGTATAAGAGCAGGCCCGCCGTGGCGATGGCCAGCAGGCGCTGGATGGTCCCGGTCAGGTTGGTGGTGTCGCAGACCATATCGTCGATGACCTCGTCGTCGCGCAGCATGGCGTCGAAGAAGCCCATTGTCTCTTTCGGGGACGCCGTGGATTCGGCGGTGGTTTCGAATTGGTCGAGCGTGGCTTCCATTGGTGTCTCCTTTTTTTTGATTTGTTGATTGAGCAGTTGTTCGTGATGCACAGTCGTCGTTAGCGGTGGCTCAGTCTGGAGCGGTTGTCGTGATCTCCGCAGGGCGCAGTTCAAGACCCAGGACCCAGGACTCAGACGTTAGAAGTTAAAGAGGCCGAGCAGCCAGAAGAGCTGGACGCCGATGGCGCTCAGAAGCATGAGCCAGACGAAGGCGTAGCCCTGCGATCGGGTGGGCTCGACGGCCTTCATGACCCGCAAAAAGACGTCGCTCATGCAGATGCCCACGCCGGCGAAGACGATGAAGTTGACCGTCCAGCGAATGGCCGTAAAGGGCAGGGCCAGGGTGAAAAACCAGGTGATGGGGATGCTGGCCAGCATGGCCGTGGCCCCGAAGGCCACGGTGATGGTCGCCGCCAGGGCGGTGGTCGAAAAGTCGAGGCGTGAGCCCAAAATGGTGTTGATGATATAGAGGGCGGGAAAGGCCAGAACCCAGGCCATCCCGGCGGCCAGGGGAAAGAGCAGCGCCCCTTCGCCCATGCCTGCAAGCCCCCGGTGAAGGTGCATGAACAGGCCGTAGGAAGCGGTGCCGATGACCGCCGTAAACAGGAGTACAGCGAAGACCGCAGGCGGCGGGGCGACCTCTCCGTTTGTGCCGCGCTCTTTCCAGCGCCGGGCCAACTCCTCGGGACGGCGCACGGCCTGGCCCACTTCACTGATTGAGGTTCGAATCGATTCGGTAGGGCTCATTATTTTTCTCCTTGGCAATGGGAATACAGTCAGTTGATTCGCCAGGGAGATTTTTCAAGGTCTGTGCCAGCGTTTGGTTGCGATAGGAAGTGTAGGTAAATCAATGAGTTAGCGGTTTTTGAGGTGTTTGTTGGGCAGAGGGATGCCCTCAAACTGTCAACTTCGTGGACAGCAGGCGTAAACCTCGTTGGCGGTCGATATACCCCTTTCGGGGTATCCAAGGACGCCTGGATTTCTGATATTAATTCGGGGGGAAAACGGGGGGTAGTTTTTCGTTCGGCTCTACCAGGGCAGAAAGTCGGTCAATTCCTGACTGCGCAGGCCGACGCCGAGCATAATTCGCCAGCCGTGGTCCATTTCGGGGAGTGTCTGAGGACTGTGGAGGAAGACGACCTCCAGGAACCGATCTTTTTGGTCGGCTTGACCGCGCATTATGCCCAGGGCGCCACTATAGGAGATACCTCGTGCGGTGGCGCTGGCCGGATCGCTGCCGATATTCTGTCGATGGTAGACCACGTCCATTCGTGCTCGCGGGGCGGCATAGATCGCAAAGTGGCGACCGGCGTGAAAGCTGGCGATAAGCCCGGCGTCGGTGCCGGCCATACCCACGAAAATGGATTGTCCGCCTCCTCCATAGCCGCCGAAATTAGCGCCGCCGCCTGCGGTCAGCGCCAGTGCGAAGCGCTCTCGCCGGCGAAGAGGCAACTCCCACTTGAGTTGAAATCCCAGGCCGATGCCTAAAATCGGCATGGGGGCGGTCAGCTCCAGATCGGCTTGCAGCCCGTTTCCCAGCCCGTAGCTATAACGGGTCATCCACTCCAGGGCGTATTCATAGCCCGGATAGGCGTCGTGAGTGCTGTCCGGGGAGCCGGGGTGGCCGTAGGACAGGGTGTTGCCGTTGGTGAGGCCGCCGGCGAACCCGGAGGTCACGGCCCGATCGCCGGCAGGCAGCGATTGGGCCGTATCCATGACCGACGTGGACAGGCAGCCCGCAGACAGGAGGGCCGCCGTCGCCATCAAGGTGATGGCCGCAGGGGAGGATGGTCGCACTCGATCAGCTCTCGTCGCCGGCGCCGGCTTCGGTGGCCGTAAAGCCCGAGTCGTCGGCTTCGATGATGGCGATAACTGCCTCCACGTCCAACCGATCGGCGTCGTATTCCACGTCGGCCCGGCGGGCACCAAAGTCGAGATCGGCGGAGATGATCCCTTCCGCTTCCAGAAGGGAGGCTTTGATGCTGTTGGCACAGCTGACGCAGGTCATGCCGTCGATGTCGAGCGCGACGCTGGCCGTATTGGCCTGCTGGGCAGCTCCTTCATCTTCGGCCTGCTCATCTGCGCTGGCTTCTTCGACCTCTTCCGCTTCTTCGGTGGCCGGCTCGTCGGCTTCGGCTTCAGCCTCGTCGCAGGCAAAAAAAGTGGTGGCCACCAATAAGATGGCGAAAAAAGGGATGAGTTGTTTCAGTTTTTGTTTCATTTTGTTTCGAGCTCCTCTTGATTTGAAACGGTATATCGCGCCATTGGGCGGGTGAAAGTTCACCGGCAGCAGCGACGGACTCTCTGCTCATGGGAGAGTAGTGGAATCGTGCCCCTCCGTCGACGGGGCAAAGAGTCGCGCTTAGACTCACCTTCAAGCGGCATGAAAACCAGCGGGTTCCGTCCCGGTGGCCTGGTCATCGGAGTCGTCAGGTCCATCCTCGTCGAGCTCGACCGCCGGCGTGGGCAGGCCCAGCTCCTGAGAGGCGAAGACCGCCTCGTATTTAATCGAATTCGCCGTGGCGTGGGGCACCTTATCGCAGAGAATGCGCACCGCCTGTTCCACCGAGGTCTTACCCAGGTTGGCGATGGTCACCGTCGACCCGTTGATCGTGACGTGACCGCTCAGGTTGGGATCGTCAGACAGAATAGTAGCCACCTCATCGCCCAGGGCGCTGCGGGCCACGTCGACGATGCGGGCCAACACGGTGGTCCAGGCCTGTAATTCCTCGTCGCTGGCGTTTCGATCGCTCAAGATATCGAGGCCCACCGGTAAATTATAGAGGCGCTCCATAAATTCCTGGACGTATTCGCCCTGGATGACCCGGCCGTGCTGGGGGGCGATGATCTCCACCGGCGGATCGAGGCGGCGAATATTGTCGATGGCGTGCTGCAGGGCTTTTTGGGTGGGCATATAGATCTGGTGGAAGGCGCGCATGCCCGTCCAATCACTCTCGTCGGCGTAGAGTCCGGTGGCCCCCTTATCGGTCAAGCCGCCGAAGAGATCGCCGCTAAACAGCACCCGGGTCTGGGGATCGTAGAGCATCATGGCTCCCACAAAGTGGCAAAACGGGCTGGGCACGGGCAGCACCACGTTGCCCGAGGGAAGGCGGATGCCCCGGGCGTATTTCTCGAGGGCCACGAAGCGGTCTCGAGGGATATTATAATAGTGCACCAGCCGCCACGTATCTTCTGTGCACAGCACGTGGGCGTTGGGGGTGTAGCGCCCCAACAAAAGGCCCACCGACGAGCCCACGTCGGGATCCTGGTGATTGATGAAGACCGACGACAGGTTTTTGACGTCGCCGATGACCTGGTTGACCTTGGATTGGACGACGCTGAAATCTTTGCTCGAGCCCGGATCGATGATCAGATTAAAGGGCTGGTACTCGCTGCCACGGGGGGCGAAGACCCGCAGGTAGGGATTGGCGTAGAAGATCTCGTCTTTGGGCCTCTTGCCCACCCAGAAAGTGCCTTCGGCGATCTCCACGGGGGCGGTCTCTAGATTGGGCGATTTCTGCATTGCGTCCTCTCTTGCTTCCACACCACGGGCGCCCCGTGAGGGGGTGGTGACCGATTGTCGGGTCCGGGTTGACTGAGTTGCTTCATCGGTGTTGGCCAGCCAACTGGCCAATGCGTCTGAGAAGCGGCGGGCCGATGAAAAACGCTTCTCTCGATTCTTTGCCAGTGCGCAATCGAGGATTCTCTCCAATTGATGGATCGCCCGCTCGTCGAGGCCGGCGGAGGGGTCTACAGTCAGCCCCAGCGGGTCGTGGACGTCGGAGTTGAGCCGATGGAGCACCTGGATCGGGGAGTCGCCGGGAAAGGGAAACCGCCCGGTGAGCAGGTAATACAGCAGCACTCCCGTGGAGTAGAGGTCGGCCCGCTCGTCGACGGGGTCGCTCATCCATTGCTCGAGGGGCATATAATAGGGGGTACCCAGGACGGCATTATCGGCGGTCAGTCGGTTTTCCTGCTCCACCTCCATGACCAGACCGAAGTCCACCAGGCGAGCCCTGTCGCGGGGGTCGATGAGCACGTTTTCCGCTTTGATATCCCGGTGAAATACCCCTTTGCCGTGGGCGTAGACCAGGGCATCGAGAATCTGGCGTACATAGTCCACCGCCCGTCGAGGATTCAGCGGCCCCTCTTGTACCACCAGATCTTCCAGGGTGGGGCCCTCGATATACTCCATGACCAGATAATAGGAGTGTTCGTGGTGGTCGGCGGTGACCACACCCACGATATTGGGGTGGTTGAGCCTGGCCGCCAACTTGGCTTCCCTTAAAAACCGGGCCGTAAAGCGGGGATCCGTGGCGTAATGCTCGTGGAGTACTTTTACGGCGTAGGGTTGGTCCAGCAGGGAATGGCGGGCCAGGTATACTGCGCCGGCGGCCCCGGCGCCGAGCTTTTCGATCAGCTTATAGGGGCCAAACGCCAATTCCGGTATTTCCTGTTGCGTCATCGTATTTCCTATGAATGTATGTGACGGCGGCTTGCCGCGGCGATAACTATGCAAAATTCAGACCAAAATCAAGTCCTGTGACGAGTTGTAATGCTGAGGGGGGAGGGCAGACGCAGAACGTGCGGATGGGGCGCAGAAATTGCGCATTCTTGGGGGTGGGTGAAAAGTTTGCGCCCTTTCTTCCACCATGAGTCTTTGTTGGAAGAGCGTCGACAGGGGCCGGTATTGAGATTATCCTCAAAACCACAGGGAGTTAGAGCCTGGCCGTGGGACAATAAGAGGAGACAAAACCATGTTCGATCCCCGAGGACCCTCGTTTTTCGAACTCGCCAGGCAGGCTCTGTCGTCGACGACCAGGGGATACGATCTGCTGGCTCCGAAATTCGAATATACGCCGTTTCGCACCCCCGATGAGCTGGTCGAGCCCCTGGCGCAAGCGGTGGGGCCAGAAAAGAGCGTCGACGCCGCCCTCGACCTATGCTGCGGCACCGGGGCGGTCATGAGAGCTCTTCGCTCCCGGTGCAGGAGCCACGTCACCGGCGTCGATCTGTCCCAGGGAATGCTCGACGAGGCGAGGCGCCAGTTGGCCCACTCCCCGGGGGAGGCCGAAATTCGCCTCCTGCGCCAGGATGTCTTCAAGATGGAATTCAAAGATGAATTTGACGTGGTCACCTGCTGCGGTGCCTTCGGCCATATCCTGGAGCCCGATCAGGATCGATTCGCCGAGCGGGTCAAGGCGGCCCTCAAGCCGGGGGGGCGATTTTTATTCGTCACCACCCCGATGCCGCCGGTGACCAGTCGAAGATGGTGGGTCTCGCGCACGTTCAACGCCGCCATGCACGTGCGCAATGCGCTGATCAAGCCGCCGTTTATCATGTTTTATCTCACATTTACTCTGGAGCGGGCCGAGGAGGTCCTGAGCGCTCACGGCTTCGAGCTCGACGTGAGCGCTCCCTTCGACGAGCCCTACGACGTGATGCGCCTTGTCTCGGCCCGATCAGTGATGTGACAGGCCCGGGCCGAAGCCCCGGCGGCGAAGCCACCATTTGTCGGCCTCGACGACGACGATGATCGATAGGGCGATGACCGTGATCAGCGCCCAATGGTCCAGGCTCAACGGGGCGGTCTGAAATAGAAATTGCAGGGCCGGGATATAGATGATGGCCAGATGGGCCAGCAGGGCGGCGGCGACGGCCAGAAAGAGGGCCTTATTGGAAAAAGGGGAGATGGTGAACAGGGAGCGGTGCAATGAGCGACAATTGGCGACGTGGAAGAATTGAAAGATCACCATCTGGGTCATGGCCACGGTCTGGCTGAGCACCAGGTCGCCCGTGGTGTCGTAAAACCACCAGAAGACCCCCAGGGTGACCACACCCAAAAAGGCGCCGATGGTCACCATTCGAATCAGCACGGGTCGATTGAACACTCCCTCCCCGGGAGGCCGGGGCGGCCGATCGAGCTGCCCCGGCTCGCCGGGTTCAAAGGCCAGCGACACGTCCTGCAGGCCCTTGGTGACCAGGTTGATCCACAATACCTGCACCGCCACAAAGGGCAGGGGCCACCCAAAGAAGAGGGCCAACATAATGGCAAGTACCAGCCCCACCCCGGTGGAGAGCAGGAAATAGGTGACCTTGCGGATATTGTCGAAGACCACCCGGCCCTCTTCGACGGCGGCGGTAATGGTGGCGAAATTATCGTCGGAGAGCACCATATCGGAGGCCTCGCGGGCCACGTCGGTGCCCTCCTGGCCCATGGCCACCCCCAGATGGGCGGCGCGCAGGGCAGGGGCGTCGTTGACCCCGTCGCCGGTGACGGCCACGATCTCGTCCCGCGCCTTGAGGCGCTCGACGATGCGCAATTTGTGCTCTGGGGCGACCCGGGCAAAGACGGCGGTGTCCTCTAACCTTCGGTCCAGCTCGTCGTCGTCCATCGACGACATCTGCCGTCCCTCCAGGACCCTGGCCTCCTCCCCTTCAATCAGACCCAGTTGTTCGCCGATGGCGCGGGCGGTCTGGGCGTGGTCACCGGTGAGCATCATCACCTTGATGCCGGCAGAGCGAGCGTCTTCGACGGCGTCGACGACCTCCGGCCGCAGGGGATCTTCCATGGCCTGCAGACCCGTCAGGGTCAGATCGTCGGCCAGCTCATCGTGGATGCGGTCGTCGTCGGTTGAGCCCACGGCGATGGCCAGGACTCGAAAGCCTCGGCCGGCCAATTCTTGGGCCCGTTCTTCGATGGCTTCCCTATCGAGGGGCTGCTTCGATTCATCGGGTCCCATTTGATGGTCGCAGCGCTCGATAATCGCCTCCGGTGACCCCTTTAGGTACAGCCGACACTGGCCCTGGTCGTCGCGGCGAAGGCTGGCCATGAATTGCCGCTCTGATTCGAAGGGGATGGAGTCGACCTCTTTATATTTACGACGGATCTGGTCCACGGAGATGCCCGCCTTCTCAGCCGCCACGAGCAGCGCCAATTCGGTGGGATCTCCCTCGTTTTTTTCCTCCGGGCTTGGCACTGCCGGGGCTTCGTTGGCCAAAATGCCGCCCATCAATGCGGCGCGAAGAGCCGGCTCGTCGTCGAGCTCTACAGACTTGTCGTCGCGCTCTACCTGCCCCTCAGTGTCGTAGCCCGAGCCGCTAAAGGCGTACTCCACCCCGGCGGCGGCGACGACCTTGACGGTCATCTCGTTCATGGTCAGCGTGCCCGTTTTGTCGGAGCCGATGACGGTGGTGCTGCCCAGGGTCTCCACGGCGGGAAGAGAGCGGGTAATGGCGTTTCGATCGGCCATGCGCCGCACGCCCACGGCGAGAGTGACCGTGAGCACGATGGGAAGGGCTTCGGGGATGGCGGCCACGGCCATGGCGATCGCCATGCCCACGATCTCGTCGAGAGCCCGCTGCTGAGCCCAGCCCACCACGCCGACCACGACGGTCATGGCGGCGATGGCAGCCCCGATCCAGTGACTCAAAGTGCGCACCTTGGCCTGGATGGGCGCTTCCGCGTCGACCACGTCGCGCATCGACGAGGCGATCTGACCCAATTCGGTATCCCCGCCGGTGCGCACCACCACCCCTCGGCCCCGACCTCGAGTGACCACGGTAGAGGAAAAGGCCATATTGGCCTGGTCGCCGGCCACGGCGTCTTCGTCGTCGATGGGGTCGACCTGCTTGCCTACAGGCACGGATTCGCCGGTGAGCGCCGACTCGTCGATCTCGAGTTCACGGGTGTGTGTCAGTCGCAGGTCGGCAGGCACGTGGGCCCCAGAGCGCAGCAGGACCACGTCGCCTGGTACCACCTCTTCGCTGGGGATTTCGTGTTGTCGATCGCCGCGGACCACATGGGCCTTGGGGGCGCTCAGCTCGGCAAGGGACAGGATCGCCTTTCGGGCGCGCAACTCCTGAAAAAAACCGATGGCGCCGTTGATGACCAACACGGCCAGGATCACGGCGGTGTCGATATATTTTTGAAAGACCAACGCCACCAGGGCGGCGGCGAAGAGAATATAGATCAGGGGATCGACAAATTGTTTTATGAGGATCCGCCACCAGGGCGTGCTCTTTTCGGCCTCCACCTTATTGGGCCCGAACTCCTCGAGACGCCGCTGTGCCTCCTCCTGGTCGAGACCCTCGTCGAGATCGGTCTGCCCCATCTCGGCTATCTCGTCGACGGACAGAGTATGCCAGGGTTCGTCGGGAGTACTCGTGCCGCCTTGTTTTGATCTAGCGTCAGGGGCCATGAGAATCAGTGCATCAGATACACCATTGGGAGACCACAACTGTCAGCACAATAGCGACGATAACAAGGTTGCTCAGGGACCAGAGAGGGCACAGGTGGCTAAGAAAGCGTCGGCGATGGGGAGGTGAATATAGAAGGTGGTGCCCTCGGTTTTGCCCCTGGTTTTCGCACTCAACATCGCTCAGGCCCGAGGTCTTCCCCCAGGGCTATCCTGTTCTCGTCCGGCCTTGAGCATGGTCCGCGCCGCTTTTGAGTGGAGGTTTTGAAGCACCTCCAATTGTCGGTCACAGCGGGCGATGAAGGAGTCGAAGGGCAGCTCTTCCAGTGCGGAGTGGACGAATTGAGCGTCTGATAGGGTCATCCACAGCCCTCGCCGGGTGGTGACGGCGGCCATACAACCCTCGAGCTCGAGCAGACGGCTCAGCGGCGAATAACTGAGCAGCTCGCCATTGAATTTGAGCCGCCCCGCCTGTTGGGCCAGTCGGGCCCCGGCGGTCTTGAGCGGCGAACGCTCGATATGGAGAAGGTCGAGCACTCTCTTGAGATCTCGACTCTCCTCTTTGAGCTCCACTATCATCTCCTCCAGACGGCCACCGACGACATTTCCCTTATTCTGTCGGCAAACGCGCTCGAAGAAGTCGATGCCCCCCTGGGCCATGGCGTAATGATCGCGAAGATATATGGTGAGGTATCGGTCCCGCATGGCTCACTCCACTGTAAGAGTCACTGCCTGTAGTGTAAATTTCGACACCTTCAACGAAGGACGAAGTCAATTCGCGAGCCCAGCACTCACTCATCACTGTGAACCATATTTCAACCAGGAGTATCTGATGAACCTCAACGACGGAAAGATCATGGTCACCGGCGCCGCCAGCGGCCTGGGCCGGTGCTTTGCCCTCAATTTCAAAAAAGCGGGCGCCCAGGTGCTTGCCTTTGACGTCGACGAAGAGGGCCTGGCGGCCCTCAAAGAGGAACACCCCGACATCGTCACCGCCACGGGCAGCGTGGCAAGCGAAGAGGACGTCAAAGCCGCCGTAAAGACCGGCGTCGACGCCTTCGGCGGGCTCAACGGCCTGGTCAATAACGCCGGCATCTTCCGCGATGCCCTGCTGGTCAAACAGAACCGTGACACCGGCAAACTCCGCACCATGACCCTCGACGAGTGGCAGGCCGTGGTCGACGTCAACCTGACGGGCACCTTCTTGTGCACCCGCGAGGTGGCGGCCCAGATGGTCCAGTCCGGTCAGTCCGGGGTCATCGTCAATATCAGCTCCTGCTCGCGCCACGGAAACCGCGGCCAGGGCAACTACTCGGCCACCAAGGCCGGCGTCGTCGCCGACACCAAGCTGTGGGCCGAAGAATTGGCCCGCCACAAGATCCGCGTCGGCGCCGTGGCCCCCGGCTTTACCCAGACGCCCATCTTAGACGGCATGCGCCCCGAGATGTTGGAGAAGCTCCTGTCCCAGGTGCCCCTTCGACGCGCCGGACAGCCCGAGGAGATCTATATGGCCGTCAAATTCATCTTCGAATGCGGCTACTTCACGGGCCGATGCATCGACGTCGACGGCGGGATCTCGATGTGACGATCGGGGTACCACCGAGGTCGGTCGATCACAGCACGCTCACTCCCCCAAAAAGTCGGGGAGCACGGGCTTGCGATCGTGCTCGTAGACCAGGGCCGTCTCCAACTGGCTGACCTCGGCGCGGGTGGTCAGTTGGTCCATGGTCACGTCGCGCAGGTGTTCCGTATCGCGCACCGCCATATGGAGAATAAAATCCTGGGGGCCCGTGACGTGGAAGACGGCCAGGACCTCGTCGAGGGACAGGGCGTGGCGGTGGAAGCTGTCCACGTATTTGCGGGAGTGGCGCTCCAGGCGCACCGACACCAGGGCCTGGATGCCGATCCCCAGCGCCTCGGGCTCCACCGTGGCGTGGGTGTCGAGCAAGACGCCCCGTTCGCGCAATTTGCCCACCCGGTGAAGGCAGGTCGAGGGGGCCAGGCCGACCTCGTTTGCCAACTCTAGATTGGAGATTTGAGCATTATTCTGTAGGCGGGCCAGAATCTGACGGTCAATTCGGTCTAATTCCATTTTTTGGACCTTTTTTCGAATTTAATTCGATGGAGATCGCTACATATTGAACTATAATCAATAAAGTGACCTTTCTCCAGACAAGGATTCGAATGATGGCCGATTATCTCCACACCAAATTCGTCGCTCATTCGTCGTCTCACCACTACGCATCGATGGCGTTTGCCAACAGCGCGCGCATCGACGATCCCCGGGTGGCAGCGCAGAGTCTGGGGGAGTTGGCTCAGGGCGCCGGCACGGCCCAGAACCCGGTCTATGCCCGACTGCACAACGAGACGGTCGCTGAATTTGAAAAGGCGATGGCTCAGATGGAGGGCACCGAATCGGCGGTGGCCTTCGCCTCGGGCATGGCCGCCGTCACGGCCTGTCTGCTCGCCGCCGCCGGTCGCGGGGCCAACGTGGTGGCCATCCGGCCTCTCTATGGCGGCACGGACCACCTGCTCAGCCATGGCCTGGCCGGCGTGGAGGTGCGCTGGGCGACGGCGGACACGGTGGGCGAGGTCATCGACGACGATACAGCGCTGATTATCTGCGAGACCCCGGCCAATCCGACGCTCAACCTCATCGATATCGAGCGATTGGTGCGCCAGGCCGACGGGGTGCCCGTACTGGTGGATTCCACATTCGCCACGCCGGTATTGCAAAACCCGGCCGAATTCGGCGCCACTCTGGTGCTGCACAGCGCGTCGAAATATATCGGAGGCCACGGCGACGTCATCGGCGGCGTGGTGGCCACCACCGAGGAGTGGGCCGCCGAGCTTCGACAGATCCGCATCGCCACAGGCGGTCTGATGCACCCCATGGCGGCCTATCTGCTGCGCCGGGGGCTGGCGACGCTGCCCCTTCGCGTGGAGGCCGCCCAGAGCTCGGCCCAGATCATCGCCGAGAGGTTGTCGGAACACCCCAGAGTGGAGCGCGTCTTCTATCCGGGCCTGGCCGAATGTGACCCGGAGATCGTCGTCGATCGTCAGATGCGCGGCCCCGGGGCGATGCTGGCCTTCGAGGTCAAAGAGCTCGACGTGGCGCGGGGCGTCATGGAGAGCGTCGAGCTCATCACCCCTGCGGTGAGCCTGGGATCGACGGACAGCCTCATCCAGCACCCGGCGTCGCTGACCCACCAGATCGTCGACGCCGAGGCCCGCGACGAGTCAGGGGTGTCGCCACAGCTGGTACGCCTGTCGGTGGGGCTGGAGCATGTGGAGGATCTGTGGGCCGATCTGGAGCGGGCCATCTGGCGGGCCAGCGCGATCAATATGGACAGCGCCGCCCATGCCTTCGGCGCCGTCGATGAGATTCATCGCGGCTTCGAGGCCCTCGACGGCGCCATCCGAGGGTATTGAGTCTTGAGTCCTGGGTCGTGGGTCTTGAACGGCGCCCTGCGATGAATTTGTGGTATCGGACGCCCTCGAACCGCGGAGGGTGCAGTGTAGTTCAAGACTCAAGACATGGGCACGGAGACTACCGCGATTGGTCTCTTGGAAATTTTTGGATTATCGACAGGATCCGATCACATCCGCAGGAAACGCATTTCTTGTGTCTCTGATTGAAATCCGACACAATGAAGACTCGGGGCTACGATGGCCGGGCGCTTCATCTGGGTTGGCGACATGAATAGCTATCAAGAGTGGTGCGGTGGAAAGGGGGCGTTAGAATGGGGGTTGATAGCCCTGGCGTTCGCTCTGTTGGTCGGCTGGGGATGTGCCGGCGACGAGATTCTGGTTCATGAGGAATACGGTGAAGGCGACGCCGGGATAGAAGATCGGGACGTGGAAGAGGGCGATATTCAGCAGGCCGGTGACGATACGAGTCGACCCATGCCCGATGCCACGTCCGACGCTGACGGCGACGAGGACACGTCGAACGGGCCGATCCCCGACAGCTGTCAGGAGAGTCACGAATGCCCCGGCGACGCCCTGGTCTGCGACAGCGCCGCCCAGGTCTGCGTGGTGGCCTGCGAGAGCGACGCCGATTGCGGCAGCCAATTTTGTGATCCCGACAGCGGCCTATGCCGCCCCTGCCATACGGACGATCATTGCGAGGCGGGAGTCTGCGATCAGAGCGGCGGTCATATCTGCAGAGAGTGCCTGGGCTCCAGTCATTGCGAGGGCGACCTGGTCTGTGACGCCAATTATGAATGCGTCGTCTGCGCCACCCACAGCCATTGCCCCGATCCGGACGCCCCGTTTTGCAACGCCGCACGAGAGGAATGCGTGCGCTGTCTGGAGACCAGCCATTGCTCCAGTGGCGAGGTCTGCCATACCGATCTCTTCGAATGCGTGGGCTGCGTCACCGACGGCGATTGTCCCGACGGTGTCTGCGACGGCGACACCTGCGTGGAATGCCTGGGCGACGGCGATTGCGACGGCGGGGCTTGTCTGACGGCACAAAAAGAATGTGTCCAGTGCACCGACCAGTCCCACTGCGGAGCAAACGAGACCTGTGATGTCGCCAATAACCTCTGCGTGGGCTGCGTCACCGACGGTGACTGCGACCAGGGCTATTGCCGCACCACTGATTCGGTCTGCGTGGACTGTTATGATGACGGCCACTGTCCGGGACAGGTCTGTGATACGAGCGATGCGGTCTGCCGCGATTGCCTGAGCGACGGCGATTGCCCCGGCCAGATCTGTTCTTCCAACCACACCTGCCTGGACTGCGAGGTCGACGGTCATTGCGGCGGCGGCCAGGTCTGCACCGGCGATAATACCTGCGTGGACTGCCAATACGATTCCCACTGCGGGGCCAACGAAGTCTGCACCAATTACAACGTCTGCGTCGAATGCCTCAACAATACGGATTGCCCCACCGGCCAGCTATGTCGCTCGGATAATACCTGCGGCGGCTGCACCTCCGATGCGGGCTGTCCCAGCGGCGATTATTGCGATACCACGGTCAACGAATGCGTCGATTGCCTCAACGACAATCTCCATTGCCCGATCAACGGCCAGATCTGCGAGAATCAGATGTGCGTGCAAAATCCGGATACCTCGACCTGCCAATACGGATCGGATTGCCCCTCCGGTCTGTGCTACGCCACCTTCAATGACTGCTATTGCGAGGGCCACTTCCAGTGCTCGGCGGGGCAGGTTTGTTGCTACGATTCCTTTACGGGCGACACCTACTGCACCACCAGTTGTTGAGAGGTTTCGGTGGGGCGTCCCACCGAAGACCAACGAGATCCGGTCCCGACCAGGTCGGCTAAACGAGGTCCGATAATTCGTGGGATGTTTCCTCCCCCGCTGCCCACTCGATACGAATCAGCTTTCAGTGTGTACTTTAGCGGTCAAACGCAAATTCCCGTAGGGATTAGGTCGCGGCAAATCCAATGAGGGTGGTTATTTGGTCGTCCGCGATCGGGACCGGGTGGTTGTTGAGTCGTCCGCGATTGGTACTTAGGTGGTCTTCGATCGTCAGATATACGTTGGTCGGTTGTTCGGAACGTTTCTGTGGCCTCGACGCGAACTAAGCTTCGCAAACTACGCGCCGAGGCCGCAGAGACGGTGGAGCTATCGACCAATCTACAACGAAGAAAACAGAAAACCACCCATGTCCTGATCCCGAACGTCCCAAAAAACCGACCATCGCCGATACCCTCGGACCGAACCATCTCAACCTCCCCGTAGCCAGATTCCCTTTATTTCAAGCGGCCATAAGTTGATTCGTATCGAGTGGGCAGGGGGGGAAGAAACGTCCCACGAGATACCACCCCGGCGAGGTCTGCGGGGAGATTCAAAGAATCTCAAAAGAATTTAGATCGATTCCGAAGTTTCGTCGTTTGTACGAAGCGGGCATACTCGTGCGACTGGTAGACCGTTTCGATGGAAGGCGACGATGAAGAAGTTAGCCGTAAGTGTTCTGCTGCTGGCGATGGTCGGCATATTCTGGGGGTGTCCTTCGGCACCGGACGAAAAGGATGTGGCAATGGAAGAGGTTCGCGAGTCCAGTTGGGAGCCCATGCGCGCCGTGGCCGGCGAGGAGTTGGAGCAGGCCGAGATCGACGCTCTATTGGCCCGATTGCCGCCGCTGGTGGCCGACGAGGCCGACCAGGTGTCGTTTAAGCGTCGCGAAGCGAGTATGGCGCCACCCCTTAGCGGAGACGACGTCGACGGTGATTGGCCCCCCGATTTGAGCAGCCCCGTCGCTCAGGCCACCCCGGAGGGGCCCCTTCGCGTCCAGGCATTTCGCCCCGAGGGGGAGGTCGATCCCCCCTTCCAGGCGGCCATCGCCTTTGATCGACCAGTGGTCGAATTGGCGGCGGTGGGCACCCACGATACAGAGCGCTTTTCCATCACCCCCGAAATCGAGGGGCGCTGGCGGTGGATCGGCACTCAGACGGTGGTCTTCGAGCCCGAAGAGGCGTGGCCGATGGCTACGGAGTTTTCGATAGGGGTCTCTGATGACCTGGAGGCCGTCGACGGCAAAGGCCTCGCCGGGGAGGTTCGCTTTGCCTTCTCTACGCCGGGTCCGCGGGTCCAGACGGTCTATCCCCAGCACGGTCCCCAGGCCCGGGACGCGGCGGTGATCGTCGTCTTCAACCAGCCCATCGACCAGGCCAGCGCTGAGGCGATCAGCGTCTATCAGGGGCGAACCCAGGTGCCGATGGAGGTTCTCGAAGGTGAGGCCCTGCGCCAGGAGGCAAAAGAGCGACATCTGGAATCCGTGCTCGACGAAGGGCGTCTGATCGCCATGGCGCCACGGCAGCCCTACGAGATGGGTCAGTCGGCCACGATTCGCATCGAGGGCCCCCTCAAGTCGGCCCAGGGCCCGGTCATCGAGCAGGCGTCCCACCGATCGACCTTTAATGTCCACGGTCCCCTCCAGCTGCGCTTTATGGAATGCGGCTGGGGCCACGACTGCCGGCCCGGTTCACCGATCCGCATCCTGATGACCAACCCCGTCGACGCCACCGACGGGGAGATCGACATCGACGTCGATCCCCCGGTGGAAGCCCTGGCCCTGGAGTCGACGCGCGGTCAGGATCTGTGGCTTCGCGGAGATTTTCAGCCCCGCACCACCTATACGATCACCTTGCCCGCCGATCTGACCGATGTCTTCGGGGAGACCATCCAGGGTGGGCGAAGCGCCCAGATCGAGGTCGGCTCTCACCATCCGTTTGTGGCCGGGCCGAACCAGCGATTGTTGGTGCGACCTGCACATGGCGAGCCGGCGATTCCCTTTCGGGTCGCCGAGCTGGAGAGCATGAGGGTGCGCCTCTTCAGAGCCGATCCCGAGCAGTGGTCGGAATTTGTGAAGTGGCAATCCCACGGGGCCGACGGCCCCTCGGGGCGGCCTGTGCGAGAGACGACGGTGCGGTTCGATGAATCAAAGCGCCATCAGCCCATGGAGCACGCCGTCAATTACGCCGCCGCCCTCGGCGATGGGGGCAGGGGCCACGCCGTCATCGTCGTCGATCGGCCCCAACCATGGCCCAATCAATATCATGCGCCGCGGTGGATCTACTGGGTCCAGCATACCGATCTGGCCGCCGATATCACCACGGACAGCCGCGAGTTGGCCCTCAATATCACCTCCCTTGGCAGGGGAAATGCAGTTGGCGGAGCGGCCATAAAATTCGGCGACCGGTCGATGGCGCGCACCGATTCAACCGGATCGGCCACAGTCGATCTCTCCGCTTCCTTTCGCCACACCGATCCCCTGGTCGTGGAGTCCGGGGACGACACCCTGCTTATTCCCCCACAGGGGCAGACCCACTGGTTTAATCAACACCAGCGCTGGCAATATCAGGCCCCACAGACCAACCTGCTGTGGTACGTGGTCGATGACCGGCAGATGTATAAACCCGGCGAAGAGGTCAAGATACGCGGCTGGGTACGCCAACTCGAGCGATCACCGAAGAGTGATCTCGTCGGTCTCGGGCAGGGGGGGACGATCGAATATTCGGTGCTCGAGCCGAGGCGAAACGAGATCGCCAGTGGCACGGTGAGCACCGATAGTTTCGGAGGTTTCGAGTTCAGCTTCTCCGTGCCCGACAACGCCAACCTGGGCACGGCCACCATCCACCTGGCGATCGACCAGGAGGGGATCGCTGCCCACAATCGACGAACGGCTCACCACGTCCAATTCCAGGAATTTCGTCGCCCCGAATACGAGGTGACCATGTCCACCGACGAGGGCCCCCATCGGGTCGCCGAGGAGACCACCTGGGAGGTGGAGGCCGCCTATTATGCCGGCGGCGCCGTCGGCGGCGCCCCCGTGTACTGGCGCTTCGATGAGAGCGAGGCCACCTATCGGCCCACGGGCTGGTCGGGCTGGACATTTGGGCGATGGACGCCCTGGTGGTCGCCCTGGTCCGGTCGGGGAGTGTCGGGATCCACCTTTGAAGTCGTACCCGACCAGCTTCGCAATTTCTCGGGTCACCAGACCGGGGCGGACGGAAAAGATCGGGTGAAGATGGTCTTTGAATCTCCCGAGCGAGGTTTCGCCCGCCGCGTGTCGGGCACGGCGTCGGTGACCGACGTCAACCGCCAGACCTGGGAGGCCACCGATGCAGTGCTGGTCCACCCGGCCGAAGTTTATGTGGGCCTTCGCTCGGAGAAAAATTTCATTCCCCGCGACGAAGCATGGGAGGTGGACCTGGTGGTGGTCGACGTCGACGGCGAGGTCGTGGAGGGGCGGCCCGTGCAGGTGCAGTTGCAGCACCGGCGCACGTGGAACACCTTTGAGGACGTCGACGATTGCGAGCAGATCTCGAGCGCCGAGCACCTCAATTGCTCCTTCGACGAGCTTGTGCCCGGCTCCTATCGAGTGGTGGCGAAGGTCACCGACGAGCAGGGGAGGGTGTCGGAGACGGAGACCAATTTCTGGGTCGCCGGCCAGGATCGAAGCGGCGCGGAGACAGCCGAAGAAGATGAGCTCATCATCATCCCCGAGCAGGAGGAGTTCGCCGTGGGCGATAAGGCACGACTCTTCGTACAGGCCCCCTATTATCCTCTGGATGTGGTGGTGGAGCTTCGTCGCGACGGTCGCTACGAGCGCCGCGAGGTGCGGCTGAGCGCCAATGATCCGGTGGTGGAGATCGACATCGAGGAGGCGATGATCCCCAACGTCCACGTCCGCGTGCTGGCCCTGGGCAGCGACGAGGGCTACGGCGTCGATCATTTCGCCGCCGGGTCGATCAACCTCCAGGTCGATCGGGGCCCGCGAAAATTGGGCGTCACCGTCGAGCCCCGGACTTCGGTCATCGCCCCCGGCGACGACCTGACCACGTCGGTGCGCGTCGTCGACGCCGAAGGCGCGCCCGTCAAAGACGCCCAGGTCTTATTATTCGCCGTCGACGAGTCCGTGCTGGCCCTGAGCGCCTACGAGCTGGCCGATCCGCTGAGCGTCTTTTATCGCGCTCGCGCCGCGGGAATGAGCGATATTCGCAGCCGGGCCTGGTTATTACTCGATGGCGAGGAGGAGTTGGAGGCTGAAGAAGCGGTGATCGATGAAGTCCAGCAGGCACCGATGGGTGCCCTGGGCGCCAGCGGCGCCCGAGGATCTGCTCCGGCGCCGATGATGGCCAGGATGGAGTCGGCCCCGGCTGAGATGGACGCTGCTTTCGGCGCCGCCGATATGGGAGGAGGGGGCGCCCAGGAGGCCATCGCCCTTCGCGAGGTCTTCGACGCCCTGGCCTTTTTTCGAAGCGACGGCGTCACCGACGAGGACGGAGAAGTGTCGTTTACCCAGACCATGCCCGACAGCCTGACCCGCTACCGGGTGATGGCCGTGGCCGTGGCCGGCGACAAATTTTTCGGCTCCGGCCAGGAAGACGTCACGGCCCGTCGGCCGCTTATGGTGCGCCCCTCGGCGCCGCGGTTTTTGAACGTCGGCGATAGCTTCGATCTGCCCGTGGTCATCCACAACCGAAGCGACCGGGAGCGCACCGTAAAGGTCGCCCTTCGGGCCACGTCCGCTCTGGAGTGGATCGAGACCCCTGGGCGAGCTGTCAAAGTGCCGGCAGACGATCGGGTGGAGGTTCGCTTTGCCGCCCGCGTGACCAGCGCCGGCACCACCCGCATTCAGGTCGGGGTGGCCGACGACGAATATGCCGACGCCGAATTGGTCACCCTCCCGGTGCTCACCCCGGCGACGACCGAGGCCTTCGCCACCTACGGCTCCATCGGCGACGGCGATGCCGACGCTCTATTGCAGGCATTGAAGGTGCCCGACGACGCCTATAGCGAATTTGGCGGCCTGGAGGTCATGACCTCGTCGACCCAGATGCAGTCGTTGACCGACGCCTTCATCTACCTGACGAGCTATCCCTTCGAATGCTCCGAGCAGCTCGCCAGCCGCATCTTGAGTGTACTGGCCCTCTACGATGTGCTCGACGCCTTCGAGGCCGAGGGGCTGCCCGACGAAGAGGCTCTGAAGGCGGCCATGGCCGGCTGGATAAGCGATCTGGAGGCGCTGCAGCGCAGCGACGGTGGGTTTGGATTCTGGTCCGGCTCCCGTCTCTCTTCGCCCTACACCTCGACTCACGCTACGCTGGCGCTGTGGAAGGCCCAGCAGGCCGGCTATGAGGTGGCGTCTTACCGGCTGCAGAGGGCGCAGAATTATCTGCGCAACGTGGCCAATTATATTCACCAATACCATCCCCGGGCCGCCGCCGCCGTCGAGGCCTACGCCCTGCACGTGCGCCATCGCATGGGTCAGGCTTCAGCGCGTGAGCTCGATCAATATGTTACCCGCCGGGGCATCGAGGAGATGCCCATGGAGGCCCTTGGATGGTTGTTGCCCATGGCCCAGGGCACCCAATTCGAGCAGCGCTTTTTGCAGCGCATCACCAACCAGGTCCAGGAGACGGCGGCGACCGCCGAATTTCAGGAGACCTACGAGTCCGACGCCTATCGCATCTTGCATACCACGCGGCGCACGGACGGGGTGGTGTTGGCCGGGCTCATCGCCGTCGATCCGGACCACTACCTCATCGAGAAGGTGGCCCGGGGCCTGATGGCGCACCGAACGCGAGGGCGATGGGGCAATACTCAGGAGAATGTCTTTATCCTCAAGGCCCTTCGCGCCTATTTCGATGCCTACGAGGAAGTGGAGCCCGATTTTGTGGCCCGCGCCTGGCTCGGCGAGGACCATATCGCCGAGCATGAGTTCAAGGGCCGCACCACCGAGCGCCATCACGTGGAGGTGCCCATGAGCTTTTTGGCCGCTCAGGGCGAGGAGAATCTGCCCCTGGTCATGCAGCGCGACGGCGCGGGGCGGATGTATTATCGCCTCGGTATTCGCTACGCCCCGCGCTCGCGGATGCTGCCCGCCCACAACGAGGGATTTACGGTGGAGCGCACCTACGAGGCCGTTGACGACCCGGACGACGTGGTGCGCACCGACCAGGGCTGGGAGATCCGCGCCGGTGCCCGGGTGCGCGTGGCTCTGACCATGACCATTCCCGCCAGGCGCTATCACGTGGCGCTCGTGGACTGGCTCCCCGCCGGATTTGAGCCGGTCAACACCGCCCTGGCGGTGAGCGACGTGGAGAGCGACCTCGTCGGCGGCAGCACCGATCGCCGCCAGTGGTATTGGTGGTGGAGCCGACCCTGGTTCGAGCATCAGAATATGCGCGACGAGCGCGTCGAGGCCTTCGCCTCCCTGGTCTCCGAAGGGGTCCACACCTATAGCTACGTCGCCCGGGCCACCACCCCCGGGGAGTTCATCGCCATGCCCGCCAAGGCCGAGGAGATGTACCACCCCGAGACCTTCGGGCGCAGCGCCTCGGAGATCGTGCGCGTCGTCGATCCGTGACGGCCATGACCAGAATCTGATAAGTTCTACTCATGTCCTGTCCAATGGTTGGGAGGAGCTTCGTGAGTGGTTCGATGAGATTGTCGATTCTGGTTGTGTTCGGTGTGGTCGGGTCTGCGCTGGTCGTCAGCGCCGGTATCAGTTGCCAATCTCATCGCGCCGGCGAGGATTCCTGGTGGGATGGAGAAGCTCCCGGTGAGGTGAGCGACGGCGATCTGGAAGTGGCGAAGCGGTGGGACGAGCTCTCCCTGATCCACGACGACGGTCAACCGCTGAGCGCTCGGCGATGGCTTGAATTGGTGGCCGGCGCGGGGGAACTCGATCCCCATGAGGAGCCCCGCCAGCCTTTCGTTTTCCCGCAAAACCAGCGCAGGCCCCCATCAATCGAAGCCGGGCAAGCGGCGGTGAACCTCGGCTCCCGCCGAGCAGACGCAGCGGCTAAGGACGGCCCGTTGACGGTGATGACCTACCGGCCGTCGGGGCAGATCGATCTCCCCGGCCAGCCTGCGATTACCTTTGATCGACCCGTGGCCTCCCTGAGGGATCTCGAGGGGCAGGCCATCCCCCAGATCTCGATCGAGCCCGCCCTGGATGGACAATGGCGCTGGGTCGGGACGCGCACATTGGTCTTTGAGGCCCACGACGAATGGGCCAGGGGCACCTCCTATCGGGTGCAGGTGCCGCCGACGGTGACCGCCGTCGACGGCAGCTCCATGGCCGAGGAATTCGAGTTCCAATTCGTCACCGCCGGGCCGAAGTTGGAGCGTCTTCTGCCGGAGGACCTCAATAATTTCGAGCTCGATCTTCCCATCGTCCTCGTCTTTGACCAGCCCGTTCAGCCCGATTGGTTTGATGCTCTGACTGTGAGAACGAATTACGGGGATCGCGTCGCGGCTTACCGACCGTTGGAGGGAGAAGAGTTGGCGGCGGCCGCCCGCTTCTGGGAGGTGGAAGAAGAATACCGGCAGGGGCGTGTCGTGGCCGCGGCGCCGGTGGAAGAGCTTCGGAAAAATCAGACCTATCGTATTCATCTGCAGGGGCTCGTTCACTCTCAACGGGGAGAGGCGAAGAGCCACATCAATGAGCGGGGATCGTTTAATATCTGTCCCGCCTTCAATATTCAGCGCCTGGATTGTTCGTTTATGAGTTGTGCCGGGAGGGGGGAGATGCACCTCTATTTTACGAGCGAATTGGCGGACCCATCGGCCGATCTCGAGGTGGAGATGCGACCTCCCGTCGACGATCTTTCGGTGACGATCCGTCCCTCGGGGACAAGCGCGTTGTTGGAGGGGTCTTTTGAGGTCGACACCACCTATCGCGCCGTGATCGGGGGAGATATTCGCGATCGCTGTGGCCAGCGGTTGCGACGACGCCAATCCCCGCCGGTGAATACGGAGCGGCGGCGGGTCCGAAGCCGGGTCAAGGGGCCTCAGTCGCCGACGGTTCTTCGGCCCCCGGGCTCGGCGATGGTGTTGCCCCTGGTCGTGCGCGGCGCCCAGCAGTTGCGGGTGCGGGTCTATTCCGTGGACACCGATGATTGGCAGGCCTTTGAACAGTGGAATTCCTTTGCCGGTCCCGGTTCCCGGCAGCAGTGGCAGGGCAGGCCGGTGCGAGAAGAGGTCCTGGTCCTCGATGAGGGGGGGCAGATGTCAAATCGATTGGTCGAGATCGACGCCTCGGCGGCTTTCTCCGGGGATCGCCCCGGCCAGGCGCTGGTGATCATCGACGAGATCGAACCCCGGCCCAGCTCGACGCCGCAGCAGCGTCAGGGATATTGGATTCAACGCACCGATCTGGCCGTCGATCTGACCGTGAGCGGTAACGTCCTGGCAGCTCAGGTGACGAGCCTGAGCGACGGGACAGTCGTGGCCGGCGCCGAATTGACCATGGGCGCTGCCCACCCGGTCGTCACCGACCAGGAGGGATGGGCTGAAATGGAGCTCCCCTCCGAGGAGGACCGTCGCCGGCCCCTGGTGATCACCGCCGCAGAGGACCAGCTTCTGATGCCCCCTCGACAGTCGCAGATTGCAGAGGATGAGTGGCGCCCCTGGAGACAACGGACCGATTATCTGTGGTATATCATCAGCGACGGAACCCTGTACCGACCGGGCGATGTGGTTCATCTTCAGGGGGTGGTGCGCAAGCTGGAGCGGACGCCGAAAGAGTCGCCGAGCACGGAGGGGCTGGGGGCTAATCTGCGCTATTCCGTCACCCCCCGTGGCTCCCGTGGCTCCCGTGAATCACAGCCGTTGTTGGAGGGAGAGGTGCCGCTGTCGGAATTGGGTAGTTTTGAGCTCAGCTTTGAGATTCCCGACGACGCTTCTCTGGGACTGGCGTTCCTGCAGTTTGAGCTGGAGGACGAATCCGGCCAGGCGCTGGCTGAGAAGCAGTGGCCGATTTCTATCCAGGAATTTCGACCGCCGCGACATGAGGTGGAGGTGGAAGCTCGGGGGCAGCCCTATTTTTTCGGCGACGTCAGTCAGTGGGTGGCGAGCAGCTTCTTCGATGCCGGATTACCGGTGCGAAATGCAGAGATTACCTGGCAGTTCTCAGAGGAGGCCGTTCATTTTCATCCCCCGCGGTGGGAGGGCTGGCTCTTCGGAGACCCCGAGGCGGGTGGGCAAATGGAGATGTTCGGGATTCCCATCGAGCGAATCTCCACAGGGGCCGGCGACTCCGGCATTGATGAGTACCAGGGGGTCACCGATGGAGATGGGCAGCATGTGGTGGAGATAACGCCAGAGGACGACGAAGACGAAGGCGGCGCTACCCGCCGGGTGACGGCGCGGGCCAGCCTCGATGTGGAAGGTGGCCAGAGCCGCGTCGCCCGGGTATCGGCCCTGGTTCATCCGGCGTCGATCTACGTGGGATTGCGGAAAAAAACCAATTTTGTCCGGCCAGGCCAGCCTTTCGAGATCGAAGCGGTGGTCGTCGATCTCGAAGGTCAGTTCGTCGAGGGGCGGCCCCTGGACGTCGTGGTGTCAAAGGAGGTTGAGGGGAAGCGACAGGAGGTGGATCGGTGCAGCCACAACTCAACGAAGGAGCCGCAGCGCTGCCTCTTCGACGAGCTCTCCTCGGGAGCCTATCGAGTGGTCGCTGGTGTAGAGGACGAAGAGGGCCGGATGGCTCGCACGATCACTACCTTTCAGGTGATTGGTCCTCTGGCCGCGGCGGCCCGGGAAGGACTGACCGCAAAGGAGGCCTCATTGAAGCTCATCCCCAATATCGATGAGGTCGACGTCGGTGATGAATTGGAGCTCTTCGTCCAGGCTCCCTACTACCCGATCGACGCCGTCGTCGAAGTGCGCCAGGACGGGCTCTACGAGCGCAGATTTCAGCGACTGAGCGCCGACGATCCCCTGATCTCGGTGACCATCGAAGAGGCGATGATTCCAAACGTCCGTATTCGGGTTCGGGGCCTGGGCGCCGACGAGGCATTTCGCCCTCATCGGTTTTTGTCGGGGACGCTCAACGTGCCGGTCAGTCGCAGCTCACGTACTCTCCAGGTCAATCTGCAGAGCGACCGCGATACCTACGAACCCGGTGAGGACCTCGAGGTCGCTCTCCAGGTGCTCGACGACCGGGGAGTGCCCGTGCCGGATGCACAGGTCCTGGTCGTCGCCGTGGACGAGTCCATCCTCGGGCTCTCGACCTTTGAATTTCCCGACCCGGTGGCCCGCTTTTTTCCCCATCGAGGTCAACACGTTTATGAGGTCCGAAGCCGACAGTGGTTGCTCTTTGAGGAGGGATGGCCACAGGTGTTGGAGAGCCAGGAAGCGGAGGACCAAAAAAGGGCGGCACAACAGGCAGATCCCCATGGGTCGATCCAATTCGGTGGGGGCCATCAGGGCAGGGCGGTATATGGTTTTGTCAATAAGGACAAGGAGTTGCGGTTGCCCTCGATTCCAGTGCGGGAAGGCCTGGAGCGTAGCGCTTTCTTTCGCAGCGATCTCATCACCGATGAGCAGGGCCGGGTCAATTTCGCCGAACCCCTGCCGGAGCGCCCCTCCCGGTATCGAATCGTGGCGCTCGCCATGGCCGGGGAGCAGCGATTTGGAAAGACGGAGCACTCCGTCAAGACCACCCGGTCGCTTTTGGTTCGGCCACTGCCACCCCGATTCTTGAACGTCGGCGATCGAGTCGATCTGCCGGTGAGGATTCATAATAACGGCGACGAGGCGGTGACCGTCGACGTGGCCCTTCGGGCCAATGAAGGGTTGCAATGGCTGGAGAAGCCGGGACGCCGCGTGGAGGTGGGCGCCGGGGAGTATCGACAATTGCACTTTGCCGCGCGGGCGGTCGACGCCGGCCAGGTTCATCTGCAGGCCCTGGCCGCTCATGGTGATACGAGCGACGGGGAGTCGACACACTTTCCCGTGCTCGCCCCGTCGATGAGCGAGTTCTTCGCCACCTATGGTTCCCTGTCCGAAGAAGACGATCTGGTCACCTATCATCTGGAACTGCCAGATCAGATCTACCACGAATTGGGCGGCCTGGAGGTGACCCTTTCATCGACCCGACTGGGGCCTTTATACAATAGCTTTTTGTCGATCACCGACAGGAATCCCAGTTCCTCCAGGGACGTGGCCAGCCGAATCTTGGCCGCTTCCCTTATGAGTGACCTGATGACCGTCGGCGACGGGAAGTTGACGATTGGTGAAGGTGAGGACCGAGAAGTGGTCTCGCGCTGGGTTGCTCAACTCGAGCAATTCGTCCAGCGCGATCGGGGCATCGGCCTTACTCCTCAACATCGAAGTTCATCCTCCTATGCCACGGCTCACACCATGCACGCCCTGTGGCGCTTTTTGCGCTCCGATCTGGCGGATGGGGGCAGCGAACAACGGGCCGCGAATCTGATGCGGGGGATGACCAGATATCTGAGGCAGGTAGAGGTGCCAGGGGAATTTGCCATCGTGGGCCGAGCGAAGGCGATCAACACCGAGGCCTATCTGATCTACGTCCTTCATCTTCTCGAACAGCCGGCCTATCAGGTGCGTCTGCAGGCCCTGGTAGAGGCCCTCGAAGTCGACGAGATTCCCCTGGAGGGATTGGGGTGGCTCTTGCCGGCGGCAGCGGACAGCCATCCCGACTGGGTGGAACCTATTCGCCAGAGAATCCACAACCATCTGGCGGAGACGGCCGCTCACGTCGAGATGAAGACCGACGAGGAAATCAGTAGTCATGTTCAGGGGCGCATAGAAGGGGCGTGGCTCACTGGCCTGGTGGCCACCGGCGCGGACCAGGCGCTGGTGGAGCGGCTGGTAGAGCGAATGGCCACCGAGGTCGACAGAGATGGATGGCGGCGCTGGGGAGACGACGTGTTCTCCCTGCTCGGTCTGAGGGCCTACGCCGACGTCTACGAAGGTGAGGATCCTGATTTTGAGGCCCGGGCCTGGGTGGGAGAACAGCATCTGTTGGAAGAGCAGTTTCAGGGGCGAAGCGCCGGGGTTCAAACCACGCATCTGCCCTTGACGCTATTGGCCGAGCAGGAGGGGACGATCATTCTCCAGCACCAGGGCAGGGGGCGCCTATCTTATCGCCTGGGATTGGAGTATCTGCCGCTGGTGGAGAGTCTCGACGCCCGGTCCCATGGGTTTTCCGTGGAGCGCAGCTTCGAAGCCGTCGACGATCCCGACGACGTGCGCCGAGCCGACGACGGGTGGGAGATCCAACTGGGGGCGAGGGTGGAAGTTGTGCTCACTCTGGCGACGCCGACCACAGGCCGTGATGTACGTCTTGTCGACCGTCTGCCCGCCGGGTTTGAGGTGATCAATCCAGCTCCCCAGGGCAGCGATGTCGACAGGGGAAGGCCGGTCAGCGCCAGGGAGCGACGGGGCCAACCAAAACAGACGGTCAGTTCACAACTCGGCGATGATCGAGTTCAGATCGAGGCGTTGACCATTGAGGAGGGGACCCATTCGTATCGCTACCTGATCCAGGCCACCACCCCCGGGGAGTTCATCGCTCTGCCTGCCAGCGTGGAGGAGATGCGCCACCCCGAGATATCAGGGCGCAGCGCCTCGGAGATGGTGCGCGTCGTCGGCGAGTAGGGGAGGTTTATGACTGAGGAGGTGCCGGCAGAATATCTCCTCGGTCCATTTCCTCTTCGATGGCCTCGCCGAAATCATCGGCCCTGGGAAGCCTCGCTCCCCGGGGGGAGAAGAGGCGGGCCAGATATTTGAATTCGTCTCTCAGGTTGGTGATGGCAGCGCCTGCAAAACGACCGAGCTTGGACCAGCGAAAATGGGGAGAGCGCTCGGTCCTTACGCCTCCTGCCGATTCGACGCCCACTCCCTTGTGATAGACGATATTTCCGCCCAGATACGCGGAGTAAAACATCATGGTCACTGCGCCGAGCCCGACGGCCAGGTAGGCCGTCGACGGGCGGTGGCGGCGGAGGCGATAGAGGGACATGCCGATCGCCGTATCCAAAACCAAGAGGTTGAGATTTCGATGGCGGGCAAGCAGGGTCTGGGCTTCGCCTTCGGCGCGAACGGCCTGCTCGGCGATGAGCCCCGCCTTGCCGGCGGTGGCCAGGGCCACCGTGGCCACGGGGGTGGCCGTCCTGGCCAGGGAGCGCAGCTCGTCGCTGTCGGTGAGTCGACCAACCAGGTCGGCGCCCACGGCCATGGGGAGCAATGCGATGGGAAAATGGGTCAACATGGCGTGAAATTCGTGGAGTCTGATGTCCATACTTTCGTCCCCCTCAGCGGTGGCGTGAGTTCTTCGATTAAATCTACGAACTGCCCGCCGCCGGACAACTCCTCAACTCTCCTCGGGGGAGGTCGTAAAGCCCGCCCCCTCGCGCAGGCGTTTGATGCCTTCCGTGGCCTTAAACGACCAGTGCTGGGGCAGGTAGCGACGGACCATGAGCACCGAGCAGGGAGCCTGGTCGGCGATGACGTCGGGAATGGAGCCGAAGAGGACGTTTCGCATCTGCCATTCGCGAGAGGCGCCGATGATGACCAGATCGTAATCCATGGTGTCCAGTTGGTTTTTGACCCCCTCGGTGACCCGGCGGGCCCGCTGGACGTGATAGACCACCTCCACGTCACCGCGCTCGACGACGGAATCCACGATCTCCATGGCGGCGGCGACCACCTTCTGTTCTTCCACCTCCACGTCCACCTCGGGCTTGACCACTCTCAAGAGATGAATCTTGGCGCCCGTGGAGCGGGCGATGCGGGCGGCGATCTCCAGGCCCAGCCGGGCGTGGACCCCGCCACCCCAGGGGAGCAAGATATTGTCGAGCCGCTCCAGCCCTCGATCTTTTAGCATCGCCATATCGGAGGTGGCTTCTCGGATCAGACCCTGGACGGGGCTCTCGTAGATGCGGCCGATATTAAAGCCGCCCTCCCAGCCCATGAGCAGCATATCGCCGCCCAGATCTCTTGATTCGTCGAGCATCACCGCGAAGGGATCGTGGGCCACGGTGGGCACCGTTTTGATCTCGGGCATCAGGGGATCGTCGGCCGTGGCGACGCTGACCTCGTCGATCACGCCGCGGATACGCTGCACCGATTTTTGATTCTCCACCTGAGTTCGAGCTGCATCGAGGGTGGTTTGAAGGGGCACGCGCACCACGTGGAGACCAAATACCTTGCCCCGTTCTTCGACGCCCCGGGCGATAAGGGTGCCCAATTCGAGAAGATCCCGTTCGTGTTTCGGATTGGCCATGGCGACGACCACGTTTCGCGCCGAATAGGGCTCGATTCGGCGGCGGGCCACGATGGGGGCTTCTTCTTTTGCCTCTTCGGCCGTCGGCGTGGGAGGGCGGTAGAAGAAGGCTGCCAGGCCGATCGACTTCCAGCGCTCCTTCATAAAGGGAAGGCTGTGGATGATGTCGATGTTGCTGCGAGCCACCACGAAATACCAGGCCAGGCTCATGACCACCAATCCCACGACGGCCATGATGGGCCAAAAGCCGGAATAATAGATGATGACCAGGCAGGCAAAGGCGGCGAAGAGCTGCACGAAGGGATAGCCCGGCGCCCGGTAGGCCGGCCTGTACCAGTCCGGATCGGCGGCCCGCAGGATGACACAGCCGATATTGAGGGCGGCGTAGCTATAGAGCTGCAACACACTTGCGATCTTGGCCAGAAGGGCCAGATCGTCGAGGGTGATAAAGATCAGCGCCAGGGCGCCGGTGATCAAGATCGCTCGATGAGGGGTCAAAAAATTGCGGTGGATCTTGGCGAAAAAGCCCGGCGCCATGCGATCGCGGGCCATGGCCAGGTTGATCCGCGAGGCGGCCAGGATGCTGGCGTTGGCCGATGACATGGTCGCCAAAAGGCCGGCGGCGATGACCGCCAGAGCCCCCAGGGGGCCGAACATAATATTGCCCGCCTCCGACAGCGGGTCGCTAAGAGCGCCGATCTCGCGGTGGCTGAACATGCCGCCCAAGACGATCAGGATCGAGACATAGAGGATGGTGACGATGATCACCGAGCCGATCAGAGTGCGCGGCAGGTTGACCGCCGGGTTTTCGATCTCCTCGGAGACGGCGGCGATTTTTACAAACCCCAAAAAGGAGACGAAGACCAGGGCGGTTGTCGAAAAGACGGGCGTCGTACCCTCGGCAAAGACGGGGGTCAGGTTGCTCAGGTCCACGTGGGTAAAGCCCACCAGAGTGATCACTCCCAGGATGACCAGGAGGGTGATGACCACATAGAATTGGGCCCGTCCCGACTGCTTGGCGCCGATGACGTTGAGCAGCACCAGCAGGGCACCGCCGACCACGGCGGCCGCCGCCACCGGCGTCTGCGTCAGGAAATCGAGCATCTCCACCCGGGCGCCGATCTCGCGAAAGACCTGCAGGATATATTCGCCCATGCCCACCAGATAAAAGGCGATGGCAAAGGTCAGGCTCAGCCAGATACCGACGCCGCTGATGGCGCCGAACATGGGCCCCAGAGAGCGGGAGACGAAATAATAATCGCCCCCCGACTTGGGCATCCCCGTGGCCAATTCAGCGGTGCTCGCCGCCGTCATGGCGCAGACAATGCCGGCACCGACGAAGGACAGGATGGCCGCCGGGCCGGTCAGCTCCAAGGCGGTGCCGGCCAGCAGGAAGATGCCGGCGCCGATCATGGTGCCCACCCCGATGGTCAGGGCGTCCCAGAATCCGAGTTCTCGACGTAACTTTTTCTCCGCGATGACGTCTACTCCGTACTTCAATCAGTGAACACCGTGCGGTTAACGTTGCATCGGCGTCGGCGTCGGCGTCAAGGCAAAGCAGAAGTCCCCCCAGATGACAAAACGCCGCCGTTCCCGAAGAGGGGACGGCGGCGTTTACTTCGCTCAAGGGGCACCGGTCAATAGGTCAGGTAATAATAGCCCCGTGTCTCGGGCGTATAAAAACCGATATGCAACTGCCCGTCCTCATCGATGACCAGCCCGCCGGCGATGGCGTCGACGATGAGTTGTTCCGATTGCCACTGGGCGCCGTCCCAGGTGGTGAGCATCAAGTGGCCCGTATGCTCATCGTAATAGGTCAGGTAGAGCGTGCCGTCGTCGCCGATGACCATATTTCTGCGATCGGGGGCGAAGACGTCGTCGAGGACCTCGATCTCCCAGTCCGCGCCGTCCCGTTGGGCCACATAGATCGCTCCGGTGGCGCTAAAGTTGATCGAAAAGGTGCGTGCGTAGGTGATGATCGGCGTGTCGTCGGCGAGGAGAAAGGTCAGCTCCTCAATGGTGGGTCCCGGGTTATCGACGACCTCCTCGGTCCACTCAGCGCCGTCATGAAAGACATAATAAAGATCGGCGCCCAGGGCGCTGGCGAAGTGTCGATGACCCTGGGAGTCGACCTGTAGGATGGCTTGATTGGCCAGGTGGATCGAGGCTTCGAGCTCTTCGATGACCCAGTCGCCGCCGTCGAGATGGGCCCAGCGCAATTCCGTCGGGCTGCTGAGCGACAGCGACCATTGGTAGAGCACGTGGGGCTCGTCGTTGGCGTCGAGGACGAAGGCCTTCGGCCCCAGGGCCTGGACTCTGTCTTCGATGAGTTCTTCGTGCCATTGGCTGCCGTCGTACCACATATAAAACATCCGCCGAGGGGAGCCATCTTCGCGATAGACAAAATGAAGCGAATCGTCGCTGCCCTGCTGTAGGCGGCTCATGGATGCCAATGCCTCGGCGGTGATCGAGACCGTGTCGATCTGCCAGCTGTCTTCGGCGATGCGTCGGGCGTGGCGAATACGCTCATTGGAGGCGTCCCAATAAAGGGCGTGGACGGTGCCGTCGCCCAGGCGGACCAGGGAGCTTCGCGTACCGACCAGGGGCTCCGGTGAGTAGGCGACGTCGCTCTGCCATTGCTGGCTATCGTCGAGGTGAGTCCAGACCACGCTGCTGAACGCCGAGTCTCGGTAGGCCAGGTGCAAACGGTTGTCCTCGTCGACGGTCAGGCCGTGATAGGGGGTGGGCGGCCCTGTATCTAGCTCGGCGACGAATTGTCGCTGCCATTGGCCGCTGACCTGTCGCGCCAGAATCAGGCCCCGCATGTCCGAGTCCGGATCGTTGCCGCGATAGCTCACCAGGATCTCTCCCTGATCGTCGAAGGCGGCGTTTATTTCTGCCCAGTTGGTCGTCACGTTAGATCCGTCGATAATCGTAGAGTTCCAGCTTCCCTGAGAATTTTCGTGGACCTCGATCTCACTGGTGTCCAGATTGGCGGAAAAGGCGATGGCCGCCGTGCCGTTGGAATCGACGGCCATATCGAAGGGGCGGCGATTCCAGTTAATCTCAAAGGTCTTTTCTTCTTCCCACTCCTGGTCGTCTTCGAGATGTCGGTGGGCGTAGACCAATTCGTGGTTTGAGCCCTCGGCGTTGCGACGATAGAGCACGTGGAAGCGATCGTCGTCGTCGATGGCCAGGGCGGTGGCGACCGCAAAGCCCTCGCCAATATCGTGGGCCGTCCACTCCGTGCCGTCAAAACTCATCAGACGGATATCGGCGTCGGCGCTGCCGTAGGAAAAAGCGGTGATATGAGGGTGGTCATCGTCGTCGAGCACAATGGCGCTGCCCTGACCGGCGACGACATTGCCCCAGTTATTGGTGGTGGAGTCGATGAGCTCCAACGTCCAGGCCGTGCCGTCATGATAGGCATATTTCAAGCCCTCGTCGGCATTTCGGTAGGCCACGTGGGGGTTGTCCTGGGAGTCGACGGCGATGGAGGGGTGAATACGCCCCTCCTCATCGGATGACCCTTCCGGCGTGGTGCCCGTGGGCTCGTAGATGAAATCCAGGGTTTCCACGGTCCAGTCGGCGCCGTCATGATGGGCGTATTTGAGCATTGAATCGATGCGATCGAAGAACACCAGGTGCGGGTTCTTGTCGGAGTCCATGGCGATATCGATTCGACCGCGAACCCGGGAGCCCCCGCCCTCGACGAGCTCGGCGCCAAATTCATCGCAGCATCCCTGGTCGCAGACTTCAAAGCCTGCCTCACAGGCGGTGACTACGCATTGCTGGCCGTCACAGCCAAAGTCCACCGCCTGTTCGACGTCGGGGCAGCTTGTGCAGATGTTGTCGCAGGCCATCTTCGGTGCCTCGCAGATGGCCTGGCATTGAAGGTCTTCGCAGATCGGCGTAAACCCGTTGTCTGCCTGGCATGGCGAGCATTGAGTGCCGCAATGTTCCACCGAGGTGGAGTCGACGCAGACATCATCGCAGAGGTGGGTCAACTCGGGGCAGACGCATTGCTGGGTGTCGACGTCGCAGATCTGTCCTCCCGTGCATACTTCAGGGCAGACGGTGGGATCGACGACCTCGATGGCCACCGGCGCGGAGGTCAGATCGTCGTAGACGGCCTCCACCGAGCCACCGCCCGGGGCCGGACCGACGGCGACGACATGGCCGTCGGCGCTGATCGTAAACCCCTCGGGGGTGGTCCCTTCCGCGGGCTGCCAGGTGGGCGTCAGCTCGTCGAGAACCTCGCCATTATCGCCGATAACCCAGGCGTCGAGCCAGATTTCGTCGCCCTCGCCAAGGGTGATCGGTCCCGAGGTGACGGCGATCTCTGCCGGTTCTGGTGGTAGCTGGGCGTCCGGCTCGTCCTGGTCGACGTCGGTGTCCTGGAAGCCTGCATCGACCGGGCTATCTGTGTTGAGGATAATCGGCACAGGGTCGTCGCCGCCACAACCGACGGATGCCAAAAAAATGAGTGTCACCGAAACCATCAGATTTCTACGCCAATTCGTCATTTCTTAATCTTGTTTTTTTGGGAAGTGGTCGGGGTAAAAGCAGCTTTGTCGCTCGTCGAAACTCTGCCGAGAGACGGGAATAGGCAAAGAATATTCAAAAAACCTTGTCATCCTTCGGAGCCTCCGGTGGTGAGTCCCGGATCGTCGGTCTCGGCAAAGTCATCGGACTGCCGACAGACACCGATCCTACGCATTTGCCCTATACCATTTGTCACGTGGGTCCAATTCCGTCACAATGGGCGCCAATTGGCCCATAGTTTCAGATGGAATAGGCGATGAATAACGGAAAAACAATGACTTCCCGGGTGCAGGCAGTGCTGGCGATGGTCATCATGGTCATCGCGTTGACCATGGGGTGTGCCGAGGGAACCCTCGATGATCCCAACGGCGACAACGGCGAAAATGGCGGCAACGGAGAGTTGGACGCCGGCGGCGATGACGTCGACCACAATCAAAACGGCGGGCAAGACGCCGACGGCGGCGGCGATCCCGACGGCGGGCAACAAGACGCGGACGTCATCGATCTGCCCCCGGAGTGCTCCCAGGACGAGGATTGCAATAAGGCCGGCGTGGTCTGCGATCCCGTCCATGGTGAGTGCGTACCGGCCTGCACCGATGATGAACACTGCGACGACGGGGTCTGTTATACAGCGTCTGGCCATTGCGTGCCCTGCGCCAACGACGACGATTGTGACGACGGGGCCTGTGATACGAGCGGTGAGGTGCCGGCCTGTGTCGAATGTACTCAGACCGCCCATTGTGACGGCCTGATCTGCCATCCCGACACCCGGGAGTGCGTGGAATGTCTCGACGACAGCGTCTGCCCCGGACCTGCCACCCCGGCCTGCGATACGGAGAATAACGTCTGCGTGCGCTGCAGCAACGACGGCCATTGTCCCGCCGGGGTCTGCGATCTCGATATCTACGACTGCGTCCAATGCCTGAGCGCCGACGATTGCGACGAGCCCATCTGCCACGAGGGTCAATGCGTGGGCTGTGTCGACAACGACGACTGCTCCGGTGAAGAGGAATGCGATACCGACACCAACCAGTGCGTGGGATGTCAGCACGACGACGATTGCCCCGGCGGTTATTGCCGAGAGTCTGACGAGACCTGCGTGAGCTGTCTGTACGACTCCCATTGCTCCGGAGTCTGCGATACGGGGCCCGGGGTCTGCCGCGAATGTGTGCAGAATGACGATTGTGGCACCGGCCAGGTTTGCGTCACCGCCAGCGAGCCCTATTTCTGTGCCCAATGCGAATTCGATTTCCATTGTGGGGCAAGTGAATATTGCAACTCCCAGAATCAATGCGTGGAGTGCAGCAGTAATAATGACTGCGCCGGCAACGACGTGTGCAATTACGACGGCCAATGTGTGCAGTGTATGAATAGCGGCGATTGCCAGTCGGCCAACTATCCCCACTGTGTCAGTCAGGAATGCGTCCAGTGCACCGCCGACTGGCATTGCGCCTCCGACGAACTCTGCGTGGGCACCGAGTGTCGCCCGGCCGGTACGGCGGTCTGCTCCGACGATGAGGAATGCCCCTCCGAATCATGTGACTCCTGGTTTGGGGGCTGCGAATGCGGCAGCGGCAGCGACTGCTCCTCAGGCCAGATATGCTGCATTATTTTCGGCATTCCCTCCGGAGCGGTGTGTAGCTATCCCGAGGATTGTTGATCTCGACCGAGCCTTTCCTCGACGCTCTCCGGGATCTAGGTTCATAGGAGACGCGGCGCCCCGAGCTCTTCTGGCTACCGATCCAGATCGGCATCGGGGAATCCGTCGGCGCATTCGACAGATCGACCAGGGGATAGATCAGCCTGAAAGTGGGGGGGCATTACTATGTTTCGAAGGGGAACGAGACTTTTTCGCCGCGTGATCTGGCCCTGGGGTGTCCTGCTGGGGATGGGGGCGTTTTTGATGGTGGCCGTCTTCCTGTCCGCCAACGGCGTCGATACGACGGTGACCGACCAGGACCGGGAGATCATCGCCAAATTGGGGGTCGACGACAGCTGTGGCCAGATCGACGACCACGGCGATGAAATGGAGTGCATCTCACAGGTGCAGGCCGCCATCTACGAGCGCTATCCCAGCACCAGAGACGCCTTCGTCAAAGGGGTCACCGACCACCGAGTCGCTGATTATGACGCCCGCGGCTATGGAAGCTGCTACGATCGGGCCACCTTTATCGAGCAGGCCCTTCGCCACTACGGCTTCGACGTTCGTCGGGTGGCCATCTTCAAGTCCCAGTCCTCGCCACTCAATTATCTCAAGCCCGGCATCCGAAGCCACGCCCTGTCGGAGGTCAAGACCTCGAAGGGGTGGATGGTCGTCGAGTCCATCGATCCCCTGCTCGGTGTCGACCGGAGGGGAAGGATATATACGATGGGCGATATCCGTCAGGGCTTACGAGAGGGCTCCATCGACGACGACACCTTTGGCCTGGCCATCCCGGAAGACTTCTTCGACGGTGAATTCGTCTACGTCTACGGCCTCCACTCTCGCCACGGCTATTTCTTCGAGCCCCACCTGCCGGTGCCCGAGATCGACTGGGCCCATTTTGGGTTTGGGCGGTGAGAATTATCTCCGAACGGAGAGCCGCCACGGCGGGGGGGGCCGTTCTCCGGTCTTCTCCCCCGTGGCCCACTCGATACGTATCAAGATAGCTCTCGATCTTGGTGGGGGAGGTGCCCGGGAGCCTGGGGCTACAGAGGGTCAGCAAATGCGCTAAACGACAGCGCAACTGCGTGATGGGGTAGCGAACCATCGAGGTGGTTCGGTGCCGGATCATCGCCGACCACCGCGCCACAGTAGAACGGCAAAAGCCAGGCCAGGGATGGCCTGAGGACCATATCTGGTGAGGGTTGTCGTGTCGTATGGTCCACAGGCCATCCCTGGCCTGGCAGTAAGCAGTTGGGATGGCCTGAGGACCATATCTGGTGAGGGTTGTCGTG
>SLJM01000297.1 GCA_007135085.1 Myxococcales bacterium | reverse complement strand
TCCTCATAGCGCCTCCCTTCTTCCCAAAGTCGCGATGAATTTACGTGCCCCGAAGGCCCGGTCAAACGGACTTGGGCGATCCATCTGAATGCGTAGATTTAGAGACTCGGATGTCGGGAGGGCTTCGATGAAGCTCGGTGGTATGCGGCGATAGACGGAGCCGCGGTCCAGGTCCTCCATCCCGCGCCGCGAGGCGCTCCACACCGGCGGCGAGGCCGCCCGAAGGAGACAAATATGGAATGTGAAGTCTGCGGAAACGACTACGACAAGCCCCTTCTCATCGAATACCAGGGCCAGGAACACACCTTTGATTGTTTCGAATGCGCCATCACCGCCCTGGCCCCCAAATGTGCCAATTGCGGCACCCGGATTTTAGGCCACGGCGACGAAGCGCAGGGGCAGATCTTTTGCAGCGCCCACTGCGCCGGGGTGGCCGGCTTTTCGGGCCTACGGGATCGGATCTGAGGCGGCTTGGCCGCCGGGGTGGAGGGCCTGAACTGCGGCGCGGGGAAACGGCGCGCTGAGGATCTCGGTGAGCTATCGAAGCCCCGGAGCCCTCCCCACGAGCGCTTTTTGCGCGTGGGGAGGTAGGTCGACTGATCGTGCCCTTCACTCGCCACATCCCGATTCGCTACATAGTTCCCCTCCGGAAAAGGCGGACCGAAGGGGGGCGAGAAAATTTTGATGAAATTCGGATTTCTCGAATCCCGAGGCATATCCGGAGGTTATGTCGAGCGGTGAGAGAATCTGAAGTTCACGAAATTAGCCGCCCAACCTGACGGGAGCCATTTCCGGATGGGAACTACATAGGAAAGAATGATTATCGACGACGGTGAGTCGCTACTGCAGGTCGTGTTAACCACGGTGGTCATCTATGTCCTATTGGTGGCCCTGTTGCGTGTCACGGGCAAGCGAACCACGTCGAAGATGAATAGCTTCGACTGGATCGTCACCGTTGCCGTGGGCTCTATGGTGGCCACCGCGTCATTATCGCCTCAGGTGTCGATCATCGAGGGCCTGATGGGCATCGGATTGCTGGTCTTTTTGCAATTTTTGATGTCCAAACTCTCCGTAAATCTACCGCTCTTTCGAGACGCCGTGGTCGCCACGCCGACGCTGGTCTTCTTTCGCGGCCAATTTCTCGACAAACCAATGGCTCGCCAACGGGTGACGAGAGAAGATATCCTCTCGGCGATGCGCTCTCAGGGGTTTGTCGACTTGAGCGAAGTGCTCGCCGTGGTCCTGGAGTCTAACGCCGACCTGAGTGTTGTGCCCGTCGGTGACGGTCTCGATGAGGACGAAACGGCGGGCACATTGGAAAATGTCGAGGGTTGGCCCAGAGACGATGGATGACGCCTTTCGCCCCGGGGCGATCGAGATGATCCGTTACCGAATATTTTCGATAATCTGTCGAATCTCACGGGTCTTCTCAAAGGCCTCCTCCATCGAATATGACCCGTGTGCGGTGAGCCGCTGACCGCGGCGCTCGTAGATCCACAAGCCCTCTTTTGCGGCCACCAGACAGGGCACGAGCTCTTTGAAGGTAGCATAGGATTTGGCCTGCTCCCGGGCATCGTCGAGCTCTCGGTCATTTCGGATCGAATGCTTCGCCTCCAGGACCCCTACTCGTCGGCCATGATCGTCGAGGAGCAAGAAATCGACGTACATGGTGCGAGACCGGCTGCCCACGCGGCGCTCCATGCTGAATTCGCGAACGTGGTCATAACCCAATTTGGCGACGAAGGGCTCGAGGACGCGGTCGCAGAAATCCTCCTCGTTCTCAAAGCCCTCGCCAGCGCGCAGGGCGGCCAACCCAAAGGGCCTCAGAGTTCCGCGAAGTCGCCGGGCCGTGACCTGATCTAATATCCCCTTTGCCCGGCCCTCGGACTCTGCATATTGAGCGGAGAGCTCCTCGACTGAGGCGGGCACTCGCTGCGCTTCCTCCAGGCTATCCAATAAGGATTGAACCTGTCCTCGGGAGAGCTCTTCGAGCTCCGAATGAAGCTCACGGAGCACCTCTACCAGTTCTCGACGACCGGCCTCGCCACCGACCAGGCAGCGCCATCTCACAGCGATCGCTGCCGGCCTTTGATCGCAAATATTTTGAAGATGTTGATTCAGCTCCTCGAGCCCGGGCGCCACCTCCTGCTGGCCGCGCACCACTTTTATCAGGGCCGTCACGGTCTGAAATTCCAGGGTCCCGGGCCGACTCACGCCGGGCATGGGCACGGTCATCCCCTGGACCTCGGCGGCCACGCGCTGCCTTGCGCCGACAAGGGCGCTCGCTCGCGCATCGCCGATGCCATGAATGCGCCTGAAATCGCCGCGAAACGCCAGAAATTGGGCCACGTTATCAATCCCGGCCCGCTCCAACGCCGCCCATGACATACTCACCGAGATATATGACCGCAGATCACGAATAGGACGTCTCCGAAGTTGGTCGTCCACGTAGGCGTTTTCATATTGAGCGGCAACGTTCGCTAACTCCCCCTTCGCCTCCCCGAGCCGCCGCCCCACGTCACGCACCACGCACCGAAGCTGCTTCTCCTCCCCACGCATCGCCAACCAAAGCTGCCCGCATGGGCTGCGCCGAAATAGGACCTCCCCCCCGACGACCACCGCAACCCCGCAGACCGCACTCACCACGATCAGGCTGATAATCAGAACTTCCATGGCCCACCAAATGACCTTTCGTTGTTAGCCTTACCAATCCTAGCACGGCTCACCACCACGATCACTCGACCTCCCCTCCGAGCGCTCACCAACAGCGTTCGCGCTCCCCCCCGGCGCCGAAGGCGCCCATATTGAATCGCGCCGGCCGCTGAGGTATTTGTATGCTGTCTCGCATCCCTGCGATTCTTAAAACATACCGAAACGCCGTTCGACGGAGAGCTCCGATATGAAGTCATTTGTCCACCAAAGCCCGCGCTGGCTCGCAGCCCTCTGTGCGATCTTGCTGATCAGCGTCGCCTGCTCGGAAGACCCGGGCGAAGAAGCCAACCAGGAAGAGAACGTCGACAACCAGAATGATGAAAACGGAGAGCCCCAGGTCTGCGACGTCGAGTCCTGGCAATGCGCCGAATATGAGGACGGCTTCGCGCTCAGTATTCGTCGCCACGGCCATCACACCCTTTTGCTCGACGACGGACTGGCCCTGTTATACGGCGGCTCGGAGCGCGCCGAGAGCCACGCCAGCAGCCGCGCTGAGTCCTGGGAGGTCGTCGACGTTCACAGCGGTGAGATTGTGAAATTCGAGGAATTCGAGGAGCAGCGGCGCAACCCCTCGGTGGTCCAACTCGACAGCAAGGGCGTCCTGGCCATCGGCGGCATCCGCGTCATCGGCAGCGGCACCCTCCATCTGGACACCGTACAATATTTCCATCCCCCCTCGCTGTCTTGGACGCCGGCCCCGGATATGCGTGAGGCCTGGGAGCGGGCCGTGAAGTTGTCCGATGGAGACGTCTTGGCCATGAGCACCATCCGCTCCGGCGGCGCCCATCACCTCGACGGTCAGATCTTCGACGTC
>SLJM01000442.1 GCA_007135085.1 Myxococcales bacterium | reverse complement strand
GGGCTCTGGAATTGGTTCGGGCTCTGGGGCCGGCTCGGGCTCTGGAATTGGTTCGGGCTCTGGGGCCGGCTCGGGCTCTGGAATTGGTTCGGGCTCTGGGGCCGGTTCTGGTTCGGGGACTTCTGCTACCTCTGGTTCATCCTCCTCCTCGACCACTCCTCCGACAACGCATTGTTCGACGGGCTCTGCCAACCGCGCCGCCGTCCCCGTCGACAACTCCTCTAATGTAGCCAACAGCGACTCCGCTCGCTCACAACGCCGAGCATCCAGGGCCGAGCGAACCTGCATCTCCGTATTTCGCGCCCTGCTCGCCAGCCGCAGCAGTTCTTCGTAACGATCCTGTAATTGCTGGTCCTCCAACTCTCGCTCCAGATCGGCGAGTAAGGCATTTGCTTCTTCGAAATCCCCGGAGTCGATATGCTCGGCGACACTGATGAGCCAACTCTGATGCCGCTCATCTACGTCACTCTCGGCCACCTCCCCTGCGGATGCCCCATTCGTCCCTGGCTCATCATCTTCATCTCCCGAACTCCAGATGACGACGGCGGCGATGACCACCAACATCGCTCCCAGGCCGAGGATCATCGGCCGCCCCCTCCCAGCAGTTCGTCTCCTGGGGGGAGCGCCAAAATAGGGCTCACTCTGCGGTCCTTCCGACTCCATCGGTCTGTTCAGCGGCGAATCGACAGCGTCATCAGCCGCCTCGTCGTCGATGATCGCATCGCCGAACCCTACCCTTTCATCGTCGATATCGTCATCGAAGGTCATCCCCAGCGGGCTATCGGCGTCGTCATCAAAGGTAGACATATTCAGCGGAGCGGGCTCTCCACCACCATCTACCAACAGCTCCTCGGCAGGTTTTTCCCCCGTCTCTTCCCCATCCTGCTTTTGCGTCCCCTCGGACTCCTCAGATTCTTCGGCTTTTTTCTTCTTATCCGCCGCGTCAGCCCCTTTGAAGGGCTTCTTCAAGTCGATGGCTTCCAATGCTTCTGTCAGATCATCGGCGCATTGGAAACGCTCCTCCGGCGACTTCCTCAAGCATCGGTTTATGATTTCCTCAAGCTCAGGATGAACTTCCGCGAATTCAGACGGAACCGGCGGCTCTTCGTTTAGCTGCTTGTTGAGAATGGTGAATTTATTCTTCCCACGAAACGGCAGCTTACCCGTGGCCATATAGAAGAGGATCACTCCCACGGCGTACAGGTCGGATCGAGGGTCGGCTACGTCACCGCGGGCCTGTTCGGGAGACATGAACTCCGGCGTACCGAAGACCGATCCCGTTTCGGTCATCGGACCTTCCCGGTCGTCGTCGGCGATCTTGGCGATACCGAAATCCAAAACTTTCACCGCATAGCGTCCCCTCGCCCCGGCGATGAGCATCAGGTTATCCGGCTTGAGATCGCGGTGAATAATCCCCTGACCGTGGGCCGCCGAGAGGACTTCGCAGACCTGAACGCCTGCTGACACGATGGTCTCTGTAGGCAGAGGACCGACAGTGCGCACCACGTCGGTGAGGCTTTCACCGTCGATGAACTCCGTGATCAGATAGAGCGCGCCGTCGTCGTGTTGGCCGTATTCGAGAAGGGTGACCGCGTTTGGATGATTGACCTTGCAGTAGGAGCGCGCCTCGTTGAGAAAGCGCAATACAATGCGCTCGTCGGAGGTGAATTTCTTATTCAGAAATTTGATGGCTACCTGCTGGCCCAGAGGCTCGTTGAGTCCCAGGTAGACATCGCCCATTCCCCCGGATCCGATGGTCTTGACCACCGTATATTTGTCGCCCACCACCTCGCCGATACAGGAATCGCGCACGGAGCGAATGGGCACCAATTCCTCGCCGCATTTAACACAAAACCCGCCGCCGCCGCGCTGGGAAACCATGCAGGTCTTGCAGATCTTGACGATGCGCTCCGACTCCTCGTCGGCCAACAGTTGGGGCTCATCAGAGGGCATGGTCTCGGCGGTCTCCTTTCCAGGGCCCGGGCCGTGGATGGGATCTGTTCGCAGAACCTCGTCCTCTGGTTTATCTTGTTTTTTGTCGTCGCGACTCACGATCTTCCTTGATCAACCCAGATGAGCAGGTTTGGTATTATGCTGTGCCATTCTGCCACGGACGCGCCTGGAATCAACTAAACCATGGTCCGCCGGTCCACAACAAAATAAGGCACTTGGTTTCATCCCCGTATGACGGCTTGATGAGTAGTTGGCGCTGATGATCGCAAAGTCCAGGTCGTTGTCGACGCGCAGGCGCATCATCAACTATTGCTCAAGTCGTAGTAACGAGAGGTTTTGCAGGCTGGCCCGACTCTGATTTGCTATGCTACAGCAGAGATCAGGAATTGAAACTGCTATGGAGTTTATAATGTCCTCATCGAAGGTCTTCATTTCTGAATTGAGCGATAATAGCTCGGTGGAGACGATCTTTTTGGTCGCCTCCAAGGTGGTGCGGGAGACGCGCAACGGCGATCCCTATCTCTGTCTGACCCTCCAGGATCGCACGGGAACTATCGAGGGACGAGCCTGGGACAACGCCCTGGCTCTCGAGGGCCGATTCGAGGTCGATGATTTTGTCGCCCTTCGCGGCCGCGTCAGCAGTTATCGCGGTGAATTGCAGCTCACGGTCACGGACGTGGAAAAGATCTCTGACGACCAGGTGGAGCTCGACAAGTTTTTGCCTCACTCCCGGTGGGATAGCGACGATCTATTCGACAAACTTCAGCGGCTCATCGCCCAGGAGATCGCAAGTGACGAGGTGCGCCGCTTTCTCGACGCCCTCTTCGCAGATGAAGATCGACGCCGGGCCTATCTTCAAGCGCCGGCGGCGGTCTCGAACCACCACGCCTATCTGGGCGGGTTGATCGAACACTCACTGTCCATGGCCCGCCTGGCGGTGAGCATGGGGCGCCACTACGAGGCATATTATCCGGGATTGGTAGACACCGACCTGGTCGTCGCAGGCTGTATCCTCCACGACATCGGCAAGATCGACGAGCTGACCTACCGTCGGTCCTTCGACTACTCCACGGAAGGTCGGCTGGTGGGACATATTGCCGGTGGATGTGAATTGGTGGGTCGAATCGCCGAGTCTCTATCGCCAAGACTCGACAAAAACCTGGAGATGCAGCTCAAGCACCTGGTATTGAGCCACCACGGAAAGAAGGAGTACGGGGCGCCCATTACGCCTCGCTCGGCGGAAGCGATGATGCTCCACCAATTGGATATGGTAGACAGCCGCATGAATATGCACTGGAACGCCTGTCGCGACCTTCTCGAGACGGAGGGAGGCGGACAATCATGGACGGATTATGAGCGTCCTCTCGGTGGTTACGTCTATGTTGGAAACGACGAGGCCCGCCGCTGGAGGGGCGACAATCCATCTCCTGATCTGGCTCAGGGCCCCGGTCTTGCGCCCACCACCGGTGACGACGGGTCCATCGTGGAGGTCGTCGAAGAGGCGACCAATAGCGCCCGCGATGGGGGCGCCGCCGCCGAGCCGGCGGAGGCAAACCTGTCACTATTCGGCGACT
>SLJM01000201.1 GCA_007135085.1 Myxococcales bacterium | reverse complement strand
GCGATGGCCTCCAGGGGCAATCCCTCACTGGCCAGCAGCTTGGCCGCTGTACCGTACTCCTCGATGGCATGTCGATGACGCCCCATCTCACGGAACAACGCTGCCAGCCTCAAACGAGCCTCGATATTCTCGGGATCGTCGCTGAGCGTTTTCCGATAATACGCCAGATATTTCCGAAGTTTTTTCGAGGACATAAGGGGCTTTGGGCTGACCGCTGAGGCGATCACGAGTAAAATTTTCCCACAGCCGATTATAATAGCGCTCACCACCGGAAACTGTCAATTCGACACCGATTTCGGCGCTGACTGCACAAAAACATAAAAAGAGCCGATGACCTCTTGGCCATCGGCTCTTTTCTAAACTCTAAATGGTCTGTCCAACAAATCAGACAGCGACCTTTTTGGTGGCCGTGCGGATGAGCACGATGCCGCCGTTGGGGCCGGGGATGCCGCCTTTGATGAGCAGCGCCCCGTCTTCTTCCATGACGCCCATGACCTGAAGGTTCTGGATCGTCACCTGGCGGTTGCCGTGCTGGCCGGGCATCTTCATCCCTTTGAGGACGTGTGCCGGCGTGGCCGACATACCGATGGAACCACCGTGACGGAAGAATTCGTGCGTACCGTGAGTGGCCTTGGCACCGGCGAAATTATGGCGCTTCATAACGCCCGTAAAACCACTACCTTTGGAGGTACCCGTGACGTCGATCCAGTCACCGAGGCTGAACAATTCGGGGCCCAACTCCTGGCCGACCTCGAAATCATCGAGGATCGATTCGGGCACGCGAATCTCGCGCACATGCCGTCGGGGCTCCTCGATTCCGGCTTCGGTAAACACACCGACCCGGGGCTTGTTGAGGCGCCACTTGGGCTCTTTGCCCTCTTTTTCGAGCTTTTTGACCTTGCCGAAGCCCAACTTGATGGCCGAGTAGCCGTCTTTACCATGGCTGCTCTTCTTCTGCACCACCACGTTGGACGACACGTCGACGACGGTCACGGGAACACGGTTGCCCGCTTCGTCGAATACCTGGGTCATCCCCACTTTTTTGCCTAGCAGTCCTTTGATCATCACATGCCTCCTTAAGACATTCGAGAAATACCCCTCGTCGCTCATACCTCTTAAAATGGGCAGCGGAACGAGAATCGGCGAACCGATTCGGGGGCGAAGCTTGTTGCCCCACAGCGCGACAGACCGCGCCATTGGGGGCGCCCGTCTTTAGTGCAATCCGATTGCTCCGTCAAGGTCGCTGGTCTTCTCGGCATAAATCGGTAAGGTATCGAGCGAACCTTTTTGTGTTTCCCAACAGGCTAGTAGACAGAAACAGTGATTTTTGGACGTGCCTTGAGAAAGTCGACTTTCCCAACATCGCTCTGGCGCCCCTTTGGGTGGGCCCTATTCGTTGTGGTGGCCACCGCTGTGATGGGCTGCTCTTCTATGACCGACGAGCGGCCCGACGACGACGAATGGGTCCAGGCCTATCTGGAGGCTATGCGATTGGATTCGGAGGCCGCTGACCGGGAGCTGGCGCGGCTGGCCGAGACGGCCCCCACCGAAGAACAGGCGCGGGATATGCAATTTGAGCGCGCCCGCCTGGCCCTCCAGCGCGACGATATCGAGCTGGCACGACAGCGTTTTGAGCAATTGTGGGATGATGACCCCGACGACGCCGTGGGTAGCCGCTCCCTATACGAGCTGGCCCGCATGGCCTACGAGCAGGACGACGATCCCCAACGGGCCCGCCAGTTGGCCACACAGGCGATCTTGGAGACTCCCCCCTGGGCCGGCGCCGAGCTGGCGCTCAAATTCTATCTCCTCGACGCCCGGCGCAGCGAGCGCTTCGACGAAGCCGCCGCCGAGCTGGCGGCCATGGCCGAGCAATCCGACGATGACCGAATGGCCTCCCAGCTTCACCTGGAGCGGGGGTTAATCCTCGACGAGCGCCTCGATCGCCCCGATGACGCCCTCCAATCTTATCGAGCCGCCCACCGACGCTGCGACGACTGCGCCGCCACCGATGAGGCCCTCTTTCAGATGGGCCAGATCTACGCCCGTCATCTGCAATGGGACTCGGCAGCTCGCGCCTATCAGCAGGTCGCCGGCCGCACCGCCCCCTCCATGGGCGTGGGCACCTATCACTCCCAGCGCGCCGCCGACGCTCGCTACGAACTGGCCCTCCTGGAATTGCTCTTTCGCGACGATCACGAAGCGGCGATTCGCAATTTCCGTCAACTCCAGCGCGACTTTCCCGACCACCGACTCAGCGAAGACGTGGCCTGGCATCTGGTGGAAATCGAGCGCCTCCACGGCACGGAGCGCTCCTACCGACGGGCCCTGCAGAGCTTTATCGACGACTACCCGCGAAGCCGGCGGGCCGCCACAGCCCAGCAACGTCTGGGGGAAGCCACATGATCCGCGTCGAGAATATCACCAAATTCCACCAGGGGCGCCCGGTCCTCCAGGACATCTCCCTGACCATCGGCGAGGGCACCAACCTGGGGCTCATCGGCCCCGGCGGCTCCGGCAAATCGCTGCTCCTCAAGATCATCTGCGGCCTGGTCACCCCCGAGGAGGGGAAGGTCTTCATCGACGATATCGACGTCCACCAGTTGAGCGTTCAGGAGCTGGCGGATCTGCGCTTTCGCATCGGCATGCTCTTTCAGAATTATGCCCTCTTCGACTTTATGAACGTCGGTGAGAATATCGCCTTTCCCCTGCGACAGGCCGGCACCTACTCCGAAGCGGAGATCGCAAAGCTGGTCAAAGAGGCCCTCATCGACATCAGCCTGCCCAACATCGCTCATCTCTTTCCCAACGAATTGAGCGGAGGCATGAAAAAACGGGTCAGCTTCGCCCGGGCCGTCATCCGCCAGCCGCCGATTCTCTTCTACGACGATCCCACGGCTGGCCTCGACCCGGTGACCAGCTCCAAGATCTTCATCCTCCTCCAGAAGATGAAAGAGGAACGAGGCGTCACCTCCGTGACGATCAGCCACGACATCGAAGGCATCAAGGGCATTTGCGACCGATTTGCCCTCATCGACGAAGGAAAGTTGGTCTTCAACGGCACCCCCGAAGAAATCGAGGCTTGCCACATTCCCGTCGTCGAGAAATTCTGGCAAGGCTATAGTGACGACGAACTCGGCACCTGATGGGCTCTATGCACCGACTGGCATCAAAGATTCAAAGACCTTTCCACCTGCTGGGCTCCCGGCTCATGGAATGGGCTCACCATATCGGCGGCCTGGTGCTGCTGATCTGGCATATCTTTTTATGCCTCATGCCCTGGAATTGGGACTTCGACGGCCCCGAGATCTGGCGCAATATGTACCGCGTCGGCGTCCAGAGCTTTCCCATCGTCGTGGTCACCGCCATCCTGGTGGGGGCCATCATGGTCATCCAGAGCGGCCTGTATATCGAGCAATACCAGGCTCACGGACTGCTGGGCTGGGGGGCGGGCTACTCCATCCTTCGCGAGGTAGGGCCCATCCTCATCGGCCTGATGTTCTCCGGGCGAGTGGGCGCCAATAATACGGCCGAGCTGGGCACCATGAAGGTCACCGACCAGATCGACGCCCTGCGCGCTCTGGCCATCGACCCCGTGGCCTATCTGGTGATCCCCCGCTTTTTGGCGATGATCGTCATGATGTTTTTGCTCGTCGTCGTCGGCAACTTCACCGCCCTCGTCGGCGGCGCCATCACCAGCCAATACCTGCTGGGCGTGGACATGATGCTCTTCTACCAGAGCATTATCAGCTACGTCCTCCTAGATGACCTGTGGCACGGGCTTATCAAATCCGTGTGCTTCGGCTTCGCCATCGCCGTCATCTCCTGTTATTTCGGACTCTCCACCCGGGGCGGCGCCGTCGGCGTCGGTCGCTCGGTCAACGCCTCGGTCGTGGGCAGCGCCATCGCCATCTTCGTCATCGATTTTGTCATCGTCTACCTAGCAAGCTGAGCCGTATGGACGCCCCGACCACCACATCCCCCCAGCCGCGCCGGGAACCCACCAACTTCCGGGAATTTCTGGGCGCCATCGGCCGCCCCTTCGTCGAGGTGGGCGGCACGGTGCGCGGGATCTTCTCGGTCTTCGGGCTGACCCTCTATTACCTGGTGCGCGGCCGCACCCGGTGGAAGGCCATCTTCGAGCAGCTCCACGAGGTGGGAAACCGCTCGGTGGTCTTCATCGCCGTGACCCTGGGCTTTCTGGGGGCGATCCTGATCTATCTGGCAGGCTTCCAGGCCCTGCAGATCACAGGGGATCTGCAGATGCTCGGCGGGCTGTTCCTCCAGCTCCTATTGCGTGAATTTGCGCCGACGATCGCGGCCATGATGATCGCCACCCGGGTGGCCACGGGCATGGCCGCTCAGATCGGCAGCATGGTGGTCACCGAACAGGTCGACGCCCTTCGCATGTCCGCCGCCCAACCCATCGACTACCTGGTGGTCCCCCGCTTTATCGCCACGACGATCATGATGATCGTCCTCACCATCTTCGCCGTCCTCGTCGCCTATTCGGCCGGGGCCCTGACGGCCTATCTTTCATTTGGCTTAAACGTCCGTACCTTTGTGGATATGAGCTTCATCGGATGGTTCGACGTCCTCTTGGGCCTGAGCAAAGCCCTGGCCTACGGCATGGCCATTCCCATCGTCGCCTGTCACGCCGGCCTCAACGTCTTCGGCGGCAGCGAGGGAGTGGGCCGGGCCACCACGGCGGCCGTGGTCAACGCCAGCCTGGCCGTGGTCATTTTGGACTTCATCATCTCCGGCATCGGCTATGTCATCTTGAGCCTGGTATCCTGAGTGACTATTTCGCGCACCTTATTCGCCCTCGTCGTCTTCCTGGTGGGATTGACCGTCTTTATCGGCCCCACCGGTCCGCCTGCCGCCCAGGCATCGGACGTCCATCTGCCCATTGTGGGCCGTCAATTCATCGTCGTCGGCGCCGAAGTCCGCACGGGCTCGGTCGTCGACTGGAGCGGCGACTCCCTGGATTACTCGCCGACCATCGGGCCCAGGGCCCGGCTGGGGCTGCACCATATCCTCTCTGAGCGGTTCTCCATGAACGGAGAGATCGCCCTCGGGGCCTCCTATCTCACCGCCCACCCCATGGCCCCCGGCGGAAACGGCGACTCTCGCCTCGCCCTGGACTGGGGACTGGCCGTCATTGGACGCTATTTTCCAGTGGCCACCCTGCGCGGCCTGACCGTCGCCGGCGGCCTCCAATACCGCCGCACCTCCCTGTCCGAAGGAGCCCTCTTACAACTGGGCGCCGACACCAGATTGGGCTACCGCCTGTGGACCTCGGACGAGCGCTTCATGATCGTCGAATTGGGCCTATACGTACCCTTTATCGAAGGCGTAAGCCTGCCCTCCGAATTTATCGTCGATGAAGATGGACCCGAGCCCATCCCCGACCAGTGGATGTACCCCGCCGCCACCCTCGGCATCCAATGGGCATTCTGACGCGCTCGTCTTCGCTCGCGCGGGGGTGGAGGCTGCTTGCGCAGCCGGGGTGGAGGGCCCTTTAGGGCCCGGGGTGGAGGCGCCGTTGGCGCCGGGATGGAGCGCCTGAACTGATGGCGCGGGAACAGCGTTCGCCAACCACCTCGCCGCGCAGAACCTCCCCTGCCTTGAGCAATTCAAAGACTTACCGTAACAATGACCTCTGGAGATCTTTCAACCTCCTCTATCTACGCCGTGCCAGGACGAGCGCCCCCCCATGGGTACTATCGAATTCCACGACATCTATAAGAGCTTCGGCAACAACCACGTCCTTCGTGGGGTCGATCTCTCCGTCGACCCCGGTGAAGTCTTCTTCATCATCGGCCAGTCCGGGGCGGGAAAGAGCGTGCTCGTCAAGCACCTCATCGGGCTGCTGCGTCCCGACGGCGGTCGCATCTACCTCGACGGCCAGGACGTGACCGACCTGAAGGAAAAGGAGTTCTATCCAGTCCGAAAGCGGTGCGCCATGGTCTTTCAGAACTCTACCCTCTTCGACTCCATGACCTTGTTGGAGAACGTGATTCTCCCCATTCGCAAGCATATGGACGTCACCATGGAAGAGGCCCGCGAGATGGCCAGCGAGAAATTGAAGCTCGTGGGAATGCTGCGCTACGCCGACCGATTTCCCGCCGACTTCGGCGACGGGATGCGCAAAAAAGTGGCCATCGCCCGAGCGCTCACGCTCGATCCGGAGTTCGTGATCTTCGACGAACCGACGACGGGCATCGATCCCATCTCGGCGGCCATGGTCGACAAATTGATCCGCCACCTCTCGGACAACGTGGGCGTGACCTCGATCGTCATTAGCCATGATCTGCGCAGCATCTTCGGCATCGCCGACCGCATCGCCATGCTCTATCAAGGGAAACTGCGCCTCGACGGCACGCAGGAAGACTTTAAGAACACCGACGATCCCATCGTCCAGCAATTCATCCAGGGGCTGCCAGAGGGGCCGATGGAGGTCTAAAACGTCGATCGCTGACGGTAGTTGAAAAACCGCGGGCGACGGGCCAAAATGGCTCGCCAATATCTGATGTTGACGCGGCGACTCCTTCGACCGCCGTACCCCAAGCACGGGTAAGTTTACCGATGCAGAAAAAAGAAACCGCCATCGAGGTCAAAGTCGGCGCCCTGGTCCTCTTCGCCACAGGCCTGCTCGTCGTTTTTGTCCTGCTGCTCGGTGATGTGCGCTTCGGCGACCACTTCGAGATCCACGTTCAATTCGAAACGGGCGGCGGCTTAAAACCCGGCGCCGACGTGGCCATCTCCGGTATCGAAGTGGGCAACGTGAGCCGCCTGGAGTTCATCACCAACGAGGACGCCGATCCCGACGACGATCTTCCCGCCGTCGCCGTGCAGGCCACGTTGCGCATCGACGATACCTACGCCGGTTCCATCCGCGAAGACAGCCAATTTTATATCACCACCCGCGGTGTGCTCGGTGAGCCCTATGTAGAGATCACCACTCACTCCTTTGAGCGCCCCGAGGTGGCCAGCGGCGCCATCCTGCGCGGCCAGGATCCGCCCCGTATGGAGATCTTGTTGCAGCAGGCCTCCTCGGTCTTGCAGTCCATCGTGGATATGCTCGACGAGGACTACGAAGAGATCAGCGATCTCGTGGTCCACGCCGCCCAATTCTTCGAAACCGTCGGCGGCGCCGTGGGCGACAACCGCGAGGCCCTCGACTCGGCCATCGCCGGTCTCGACGATACGGCCAACGAGGCCGGCACCTTCCTGGCTCTGCTCAACGCCTCCATGGGCGAAGACGGGCAGCGCCTCGACACCATCCTCTCCGATCTGGAGGCCACCACTCGCGGCGCCCGCAGTATCACCCGTCGCGTCGACGGCGAGCTCGGACCGCTGCTCGACGATGTCTCTCATGCCGCCACGTCGGCCCGAGATATCACGGCGATCACGGAACGGATCCTCATCGACAACGAGGGTCGCATCGTCGCCAGCCTGGAGAACGTAGAGTCCAGCACTGAGAACCTCCACATCATCTCCGAAGACGCCGTGGCCTTGATGCAACACGTCAAAGATGGCGAGGGCACCGTGGGCGCATTGCTCGTCGAGCGCGAGCTCTACGAGGATATGAAAGACCTGATGCGCATCATCAAACAGCAGCCCTGGCGCATTCTCTGGAAAGAATAATACTCTGACTCCCTCCCCGCTCACTTTCCCTCTGACTATTAGCCAAGAGTTGGTAGCGAGGATCGACAAGGGGAGATCAGTAGCGCGACCCAACTTGGGAGGGCCGACCGCGAGGCCGCGTACCGATCTCCCTCCCGGGGAGGGAGCACTCTATCAGTGGTCGTGACCGTCATGACCATCGACGACGTCATCGTCTCGCTGTTGATGCTCTTCAATCAAATGCTCCAGCGGACTGGGCACATGACCCTGTTCGTGATCGTGGTCGTGACCATGGTGATGGTCGAAGGGCCCGTGCATATGGGGTCCCAGGTCTTGTAACTCTGGAGGAATGGGCATCCCTGCTTCCTCGAGGCGCTGGCGCTCGATTCGCTTGTCCATCTCGCTGATGGAGTCGGCGATATATTGACGCTCCGGCCCCGGCGGGTGCTCCTGATGGGCCAACTCGTATTGCTCTTTTGCTGCCTCTGGATCGTCGAGCTCATTGGCCAATAACGACGCGTAGCGAAGGCGCACTTTCAGGCGCCGTTCGTCGGGCAAATCGCGCTCCAGAAGTGCTTCGAAGACCTTCCCAATATCGCTGTCTCTGCCGCGGCGATATAGCGCCGAGGTGTAGACCTCGTAGCCGTCGAGATAATTCGGGCCCGTGCGAAGGGCCTCGCTACCCCTCTCCAGCGCCGACGAGGTGCGCTGATTGCGCAGATCCACCAGGGCGGCGTGGCTCAAAATTCGCGCATCGTAGGGGCGCAGCTCCAGGGCCTCCATGATGGCCTCTTCGCCCTCCATAAAATCACCGAGCATGGAGTGGGCGAGGGCCACATTATAGGGCACCTCGCCGTAGGCCGGATAACGCTCGTGGGCACTCTTGTAGAGGGGAATTGCCTCGGCCATATGGCCCCTGAGCATGAGATGATCGGCGTGACCCCGGTCGAGGGCCGACCGGGCATGTTCGACGGCGGGAATGACGGCGACCACGGCGGTCACCACCGCGACTAACGCCACGGCGTAGGGCACCACCGGCGAGCCTTCGCCAATCTCGTATTCGCTCAACCACCGCCCGGCGCCGCCGGCGCGGCAAACCGCCGCCACCGCCACCGCTGCGGCCCCGAACCAGACCACCGCCGAACTGCTCAACTCCAGGACGGGCGCGTAATACATAAATACGGCCCCGGCGATCAGCGCCGTGGACAGTGCCCACAATTCGATGCGCCCCTCCTCGCTTTGTCCCAGCTTTCCTCGGGCGCCACCGATCAACGCCGTGGCAATCCCGGCCAAAAATAGCAGAAAGAGCAAAAAGCCAAGCGCGCCCTGCTCCACCAGGATCCGAGCATAATCGTTATGCGGTGATCGAAACGCCGGATAGCGGTCGAAGATGGATGACACCAGGGGGTCGCCGTCGTGGACCACGTCGGTTTGGTTCAGCCACCATCCGCCGGCGCCATGACCGACCATGGCTTCTTTTTCCCAGAGCCCTCGGGCGACGCTGTTGAGATAGCTTCTGTAGCGATAATCAAGGGGGGCCTCCGTTCTGTCCGCCGCAAAATAGGGCCAGCTCACCTCACCGCCGCGGCGAATCAACGACTCTAGATCTTGAGCGTCCAGGGTCCGGGGAAGATCGACGGCCGGCGTGGGCCTGTCGGGCCGCTCGGCGACGGGGCCGAAAAGCCCCACCGCGGCGACTATCAACGCTATCGACGTGCCGATCATAGCCAATTTCGTGGCTCGGCCACCAAATTCGGGATCCCCCGACAGTAGCTGCACCGAGATCGCCGCCCCGACCATGGTGACCACCAGGATCAGCAGCGCCGTGCCGTCGACGATCAGCCCCAGGTGGAGAGAGCCCAGCAAGAGGGCCGCGGCGAAAAACCAACGCCGCAAGCCCTTCGACAGCGCCAATCCACCGATGAGTACGGGCAGAGCCACCACATAATAGGCGGTTCCGAAGGCCATGGCGTCAAACCCGCCGGTCACTCCCACGGGCTCCCATACGGGCATAAGCCCCTCCCCGCCAAAGAGCTCGTAGAGACCCAGGACGCCGGCGCCTATGGCCCCGGTTCCCACGGCGGTGGCCCAATCCAAAAACCCCGCTCCCCGCCCCACGGGCGCCAGGAGCACCAGGAATAAAGCCGCCAACCCAAGCCATACGAGCACGCTCGGCGCCCCGGCCAGCGGGACAGCCGACCAGATCAGCGACAACCCCGCAAATCCTGTAAACGCAAGGCCCAGCATCAAGGTGCCCGGCGAGGCCACCGATAATTTGCCCTGGCGGATGACGCCGATGCCCCATGCCACCAACGCCAGACCGGCCATGACCACCAACACCAGCTGACGAGGCCGTTCGAAATTGGAAAATCCCGTGGCCACCGCCAGGGGCATCACGGCCGTCATGGCCAATACCAACAAGGTCGAAACTGAAAGACCGTTTATCTCACGACTCATCATCCATCCGCGTTCGGGGGGCTGCATGCACTCTCTGGCCACAGATGGCCATGAATCCTCAATTCTTTCAAGGATCCTATAACCTGCAAGGCTCATACCGTTATTTTACGAACGCACTGAATTGTTCCCGTTAACTCTCTATCTGGCTTGTTGATTGATTTCACAGGGTAATTCGATGACGTTCCGGAGATCGACGTGGAGCGCACTCGCGATTATCACACCAGTTGACACTGGTCGCTCTGGCGCTCACACTTCTTGGCAGTAAGACGCCGGGATAGCCTCGGTCACTGCAGGACCACACCATGGACGACGACAACCTGACAACTGCCGGGGAGAATCCGGCTCGGCGGCTGCCCGCCGTGCTCCTATCCTTTGCTGCCCCTGGCCTCGGGCTCTTCTATGTGGGGCGCCCCGTGGCCGGCCTGGTCGTGCATGCAATGTGCGTGCTGATAGCCCTGCTATTTCTGATCGCTGCCACGGTCTTTGATTTCTTCCCCGTCTTTCCGGCCCTCGTGGTCGCCACCGGGGGCTTCGTATTATGCAGTCTCACCGCCTGGCATTGCCTGGAGATCATCAATGACGAGGAACCCACCCGGGAGCGGGCCTACCATCACCCATTGATGTACGCCCTGGTAGCGCTGCTGACTTTTCTGGGCCCACTGGCAGTGACCGCCAACTTCGCCTGGCGCAATCTGGTCACCGTCGTCCCCATCGAACAGCCCACGATGTATCCCCAGGTCCACCACGGGGATCGATTGCTCATCGACCGGCGCATTTATCGCAATGACGCCCCTCAACGAGGCGATCTGGTGGCCCTTCGCCTGCCGGAAACCGAGGAGTTGGCCATCTTGCGAGTCGTCGCCCTGCCCGGCGATCAGGTCTCGGTCCACGGCTTTACGGTGGTGATCAATGATCAGGTGGCCCATTATTCACCGCTGGAATCACAGGCCACGGCCAGCGCACCGCCGCAGGAAATGGCGGATATCGAGTTGTGGATCGAGCAAAACCACGACCGCCAATATGTCATCTCCCTCGCTCCCGGCGCGTCGCCGCCCACCCTGGAGCGAAATATCGCCCTCGACGACAATCAATATTTCGTCCTCGCCGACAACCGCGCTGCGCGCACAGGCGATCTCCAAACCCTGCCCCCCCTGTCGGACAGCCGACATTTCGGCGCCGTCGACGGCTCGCGCATCGTCGGCCGCCCCACCTACGTGGCCTGGTCGGCCAGCCCCGACGACAAGACCACGCGCTGGGATCGCATCGGACTTCCCGTCCACTGACCAATCGAATCCCTACGAACCCCACGACCAAATCGCTGTTGAATTAGCAGCCCATAGGGCCTAACGTTTGCCGTCCAGCGGCGCCGTCCAGGCGACCGATCTCCAGGTCAGGCACGAACGACGTTTATGGCTCTAACGCCTCAAAACCCAGACGATTCCGGGGAATACTCCCTCGATCCGGCCCTGCGCCGCCGTCGATTGTGGAGCTATTTTCGCCCCTACCTGGGGCTGTTTTCTGCGGGGGCCTTCTTTTTGCTGCTCACCAACGTCATGGCCCTGGCCATCCCCGCTTATCTGGGCGACGCCATCCAGGCCCTGCGCGACGGGCTGGCCGACGAGGCCGTCGACTTCGACCAGGCCCGGTCACAGGTGGTCACCTTTGCAATGATCATCATCGCCCTGGCCATCGGCGCCGGCATCGCCCGGGTCTTTAGCCGCATCACCATCTTCAACGCCGCCCGCTATATTGAATTCGACATCCGAAATACCCTCTATACCCACCTGGCCCGGCTGACCCCGAAATTTTTCGGCTCCATGCCCACTGGCGACGTCACCAGCCGGGTCACCAACGACGTCACCTACGTTCGGCTCCTCTACGCCATCACCTACCTGCATATCATCAACGCTGCCGTCGCCTATTCGATCGCCGTCTATCGCATGGCAGGTGTGGACTGGTTTTTGACCGTCCTCTCGCTGGCCCCCTACCCCTTCTTATTATTCGGGGTGCGCCGGGTCATCCACGCCCTCTTTTTGCAGACCAAGATCGTCCAGGCTCGGCTGTCCAATCTGTCGACCAGGGTCCAGGAAAACCTCAGCGGCATCGACGTCATCAAGAGCTACGTTTTAGAGGACCGAGAACGGCGCACTTACGGCGACTCCAACGAGATCTATTTCGCCGAAAACGTCAAATTGGCCAAGATTCGCGCACTGCTCAACGCCCTGGTCGTCCTCATCGCCAGCACGGGCACTCTGGTGGTGCTCGTCGTGGGCTCTCAGCGGGTCATCAACGACCAGATGACCCTGGGCGCTTTCGTCGAATTCAACGGCTATGTGGTGGCCCTGGTCTTCCCCACCATCGCACTGGGCTGGGTCTTCGCCATCTGGCACCGCGGCCTGGCCGCCTTCGACCGGATCAGCGAGCTCTTGGAGCATCCCCCGGAGCTCACCGATCCCGACGAGCCCAGAGAGCTGCCTGCCGCCGACCAGGGACACGATGTGGGCGGGGTGGTCATCGAAAATATGTCATTTGGGTATGGCGACGACGAAGGACCGGCCCTCAGAGATATCTCACTTACCATTCCAGCGGGCTCGACGGTGGCCTTCGTGGGCAAGACGGGCTCCGGCAAGTCCACGCTGGTCAAATTGCTGGCCCGCCTCTACGACCCCGACTCCGGACAAATTCGAATCGACGGCGTGCCCACCGACCAGATCGCCCTTCGCCAACTTCGCTCCGAGATCGGGTTCGTCCCTCAAGAGCCGTTCTTATTCTCTATGACCATTGGCCAGAATATCCGCTTTGGCGTCGACGCCCTGGCCTATGATTCGACGATCTCCAAGCTTCCCCCGGAGGTCCCCCTCTTATGCGGCCCCGACGGTGTGGACGGCACCATCACCCAGGACGAGCGCATTTTGGAGGCCGTCCAGGTCGCCGCTCTGGGACGCGATATGGAGGGCTTCCAAAACGGCCTGGAGACGCTGGTCGGCGAGCGGGGCGTGACCCTGTCGGGGGGCCAGAAACAACGGGCCACCATCGCCCGGGCTCTTCTGGTCGATCCGCGAATCCTCATTCTCGACGACGCCCTGGCCAGCGTGGACACCCAGACGGAGCGCCAGATTCTCGACCATCTGGAGACCATCATGGCCGGCCGAACCAGCATCTTGCTTACCCATCGCTTCAACGCCCTGACCGGCGTGGATCGCATCTTCGTCCTC
>SLJM01000324.1 GCA_007135085.1 Myxococcales bacterium | reverse complement strand
TGGTGTCGTTGTTGGTGGTGTCGTTGTTGGTGGTGTCGTTGTTGGTGGTGTCGTTGTTGGTGGTGTCGTTGTTGGTGGTGTCGTTGTTGGTGGACTGATTGTCATCGTTGTCCACTTCTCCAGACTCCGGGCCGCAGGCCACGGTGCCGACGGCGACCAACAAAATTGTCAGGAGGGCAAGCAGGGTTCGCTTCATCATTAAACTCCAATGATCGAGAAATGCCAGTTGGTGAAAAAAAGATCTCCTCGCAGCCTCTGACTGCGATTCGGGCATATGTGCAGAAAAGTGGCGTGGATGTCAAAAAGGGAAGAGCCCTGTAGAAGATCACCATCGAAATTCATCGCTCCCGAGGTGATCTACAGATTCAAAGGTTGCGCCTTTGCGGGCCCTTCGGTACACCCGGCGAAGGCAATGGAGCCCCCTTTATGAGGCCATGATGCAGCGATTGTTCGAGGCGTTTGAGGCGGCGGGAAAGGAATTATTCTTGGTCGGAGGAGCCGTGCGCGACATCGCGCTGGGGATTCCGGAAGAGGAGTTGGACGACCTCGATTTTTGCACCAATGCAAGGCCCGAGGAGTCCCTTCAGATCATCAAGGATGCCAACCTGCCCCACTACGATATGGGGATCGAATTCGGCACGGTGGGCGCCGTATTACACGGGCCGCAGGAAGAGGGCTACCCCAAGGATTGTCAGGTCACCACCTATCGATCCGAGGAATATTATCGGCGCGGAAGCCGCCACCCGGAGGTCAAATTCGGGGATACGATTGAGCAGGATCTAGGGCGCCGCGATTTTTCGATCAACTCCATGGCCATCGACGGGGCGGGCAACTTCATCGACCCCTACGACGGACTCGAAGATCTGCGGGCCGGCCTGCTGCGGGTCGTCGGTGACCCCTGGGAGACCTTGGCCGAAGATCCCTTGCGAATCCTGAGGGTGGCCCGATTCAAGGGACGGCTCGGCTTTGACGTAGACGACGATCTCTTCCAGGCCAGCTATGACCGGGCGGAGCATATTCTGGACATCAGCCGCGAGCGCTGGCTCCAGGAGATGACCAAGATTTTGCGCGGTGCCTATTTCGAACAGGCCATGGAGTTTCTCTATGACGTCAGAATCCTGGGAATCGTGCTTCCCGAAGTGGCGGTGATGCGCCATTTCCATGACTCCAGCCCGGTCCACCATAAAGATCTATGGGCCCACACCATCCAGGTGGTCATGCAGACCCCGGAGGACGACGGGCTCAAATGGGCGGGGCTGCTCCACGATATCGGCAAGGTCTGGACGCGGCGTATCGACGAAGAAAACCAGACCGTCACCTTTCGGCGCCATGAAGAACAGGGGGCGATGCTCTTTGAGGGAATCGCCAGACGGTTCAAGCTCGATCGGGCCACTACAAAACGGGTGGAATTTATCATCGCCAATCACGGCCGGCCCGCTCAATACAACTCCCAGTGGAGCGACGCCGCCGTGCGCCGATTCGTGCGCGATATGGATCCCTATCTAGAGAGCATCCTCGATTTTGCACGGGCCGACGTGACCACTCGCTTCGAGGAACGCCGGCAGGAGGCTATGGAGCGCGTCGAAGAGTTGACCGAGCGGGTCGAGCAATTGGAGGCCGAGCACTCCCTTCGCGCTGAATTGCCAACCGGTCTGGGCAACGCGTTGATGAAGGCTTTTTCCCTAAAACCGTCACCTCTAATCGGTGAGTTGAAGGACGTCCTCGAAGAGCGTATCATGGACGGCAAGTTAGCAAGTGCCAAAAGCGCCGAGTATTATGTCGAAGCACTGAGACGATCGCCTCCCGATTTTTTGAGAGACGGCTCGGATGGTGGAAATCAAGGTTGAATCATCGATCTGACGGCGGGCGGATCGGTCACTCCAATGGGATAGAGAAATGGCGAATACAACGCTGGATTCTGGTCGGTGGTCTGGTCGAGGGCTGGTGCTGATAGCCCTCTTTTTCTGGGTCGCAGCCTGTGATGGAGGCTGCGATACGGGATGCGGCGGGTTCGCCGACGAGCCCTATCCGGAGGCCCATTATAATAAGACCGTCGCCGGCAGCGCCGAGATACGGCTCAGCTCGCACGGCCTGGAATTTCTGTCCAGCGAGGTGGACAACCTGATCGGTGAATTTCTGGAGGATGGGCTGAGCTTTTGTATTCCTCCTACCTATACGGATCAGGCCGATATCTGCCACCAGGACACCTATTGCGACGATGGCTCCCTGGGATGTCAGCTCGACCTGAGCATCGATGATGCCCAGATTCGCGCCGAGGCGCCCAATCGACTGATTGTGGAGATCACCATCGGCGATCTGCTCGAGGAATTGCCGGTGACCATCGATCACCTCTGGAGCTCGGATTGCACCCTGCATCTATATGGAAGCAGCGAGGACGTACCGGCCCAGATTCCGGTGGACGCTATCATCGCCTTCGAGGTCGATACCCAGAGCGCCCTCAATGATACCCGGATAGAGATCGTCGACGTCCAACTCGACGACAGCGATCTGGATTACCGGGTCACCGACAGCGCCACCTGCGTCACTCTGGGGTGGGCGGTCGAGACCTTCGCCGACGGGATGATCCGGGACATGCTCCAGGATGAGATCGAGGGGATGGTCGACAGCATGGGTGACGAGATGTTGTGTCGAAGCTGCGAGGATGGCGAGCCGGCCTGCCCGAGCAACGCCACCTGTGAGCCAAATGACGACGACGCTATGATCTGCATGTACGACGAAGATAATTGCGTGGCCATGCTCCTGGGCATTGAAGGTTTGTTGGAGGTCGGCGAGTTGCTCGGTGATATGACCGCCCGCGGGGCGGCCGACGTCCACCTGACCACGCGGCTGGCCGACCGGGCCGTGGCCGACACGGGGCTGACCCTGGCGATGCGTTCTGGTTTTGAGCCCGAATATTATAGCACCTGCGTGCCCGTCGACCCCACCATGCGGCCCTCCTTCGACGCCATCGAGCCCTCGCCGACGATCAACGCCGACGTCAAGCCCAACGGCGACCCCTTCATGCTGGGGGTCGGGATTCACCGCACCACCATCCAGCACCTTCTGTGGTCCATGTGGGCCACCGGTGGATTGTGCATCCAGGTCGGCGCCGACACGGTCGATATGCTCACCACCACCGCCATCGGCACCCTCGTCGACGGCGTGGGCGATATCGCCACCCGACAGGGCCCTGTCGAGATTCGCCTCAGCCCTCAGACGATGCCCGTCGTCGAATTGGGCGATAATGTGATGAATGATGGAGAAGTCGTCGACGGCCTGCTCAATGTGATCTGGGAAGATCTGGACATCCATATGTACGGCTTCGTCCAGGAGCGCTTCGCCCGGATGTTCACCCTGCGAATCGATCTCGAATTGCCGGTAGCCCTGGTGGCCGACGACGAGGGGCTGCTGCCCGTGCTGGGCGATGTGGAGGAGTCGATCTCCAATATGCGCGTGATCAACAAGGAGCTCGTCCACGCCGACGTGGAGACCTTCGAGGAGCTCATCCCCATGCTGCTCGGCTTTGCCCTTCCGGA
>SLJM01000056.1 GCA_007135085.1 Myxococcales bacterium | reverse complement strand
CGGCGAGGACTGCGACGAGGTGTTGCCGTCGCCGAAGTCCCAATGCCACTGGACGATATTGGCGTCGGTGCCGCTGCTCTGGTCCTGGAGGTGGACCGTCAGCCCGTCGATGGAGCCGCCGAAGTCGGCTTCCGGGGGCTGGGCGGCGCCTGGCGAGCTCTGTTGGCCGCCGTCGACCTGGATGAGATCGACTCGGTAGTTGACCAGGGAGCAGCGCATTCGGTTTATCTGCTCCGATGTAAACTCGTACATGCAGGCGTCGGGCGAATAATTCATATAGTTGTGGATCGGCGTGGCGCCCGTGCCACAGGAGCTCTGACGGGTCTGACAGGATTGATCGGGGTTGCGGTGCGACGGGGTGTCGGCGATGCGGTCGCCCGACCCGTAGGGGTTATTCGAGCTGCCGCAGCCATCCTGGAAGGTGTGAAATAGGCCGAAGTAGTGGCCCACCTCGTGGGTGGCCGTGCGGCCCTGATTGAACTGACCGCCGTTGGGATTGTTCCTGCCCACCGTATTCCAGGCCAGGACCACGCCGTCGCGATAATCACCGGCCGATTGCTGGGGGAAGGTGGCGTAGCCCAGGGCTCCGGCGGAGTCGTTGGTGTAGATATTTAAGTAGCGGCTGGGATCCCAGTTGAGCTGCTGTTTCATCGGATTGTGGCGGCCCGGGCCGGGGTCGGAGAACCACTGGTTATTGGTGTGGTAATTGATGCCTGTCGTGGGGTTGCCGTTGGGGTCTTGCGTGGCGAGCACGAATTCGATGCGGGCGTCGTTGCCGCCGGCGCCGTTGCTGCCGGCCATGGCGCGAAAGTCCTCGTTGAGCACATCGATCTGACTCTGGAGCAGGGACTCCGAGATATGCCCCTGGCCGTTGGAACGTCGAATGACGTGGAAGACCACAGGGATGGTGTAGACCGTATCCGGGTTATATCTGGGGTCGATATGGGTGAAATTAAAGGAGCAGTCGGCGGCATCGCCGTTGACGATCATAGCCTCCGGATTAATCGCATGTTCGGTGGCGCAGCGGTGCCCTCCGTCCCAGAATTGTTCGGAGGTCTGGAAGTCCTCGATGGACTCGAAGGTATATTGGCCGACCTCGACGGTGCCATCCCGATCATAGGTGACTCTCGGGAGGGGTTCAGGGGCTCGATCATCGTCCTGATCGGCGTCATCAAAAAAATCTTCTTCGCCCTCGATGTCGTGGAAGTCGTCCGTTCCACAGGCGCTTGCAAATTGGAGAAAGGTGAGCGTGGCGAGCAGGGGCAGGAGGCGTCGAAATCGCATCGGTCCGGGGATTCTCCATTCGCATTAAATTAGCGCCATACATCATTTTCCGCGCACAAAATGATTACGGCCGCCCCGATGCCCGTCAAATAGAATACCCGCAAAAAGTCGAAAACCCCCAAAGTTTTATTTCTGAACCGCCTTAGGGCGGGGATTTTAAGAGATTTCTGGTTGTTCTGGGAAGGTGTTTTGTGTGAAAAGATGTAACATGAGGATTTTTATGTGGGTTTTTGTAGGTCTCTGTATGTGGTTGTCCGCAGACTTTCTTACATGCGAACACAGTGTGCGAAAATGTCGATGGACCGGGGACAGAGATCGGTTTTGGGAGAGATGCCGAGTTCTGTCCGCCGGTCCATCCGCGGCGGGGTGAGAGGAGGGTCTCACTGTGCCGCAAGGGTGAGCTCTGTGAGCGCCAGTCGACCGTCGTCGATCTTGTCGTAGCAGAGCTCGTGAACCTTTAGCTTATTGGAGACCGGCCCGGAGACGGAGAAGCGGCAGCAGCCGTTGGAGCAGTAGCTGACGTTGTCGGCGATGGATCCCTGAAAGCCGAGCAGGGCAGAGCTCATGGCGTCGTTCATCTCGCACGTCGAGTCCTGAGAGTGACCGCCCTGATTCCAGGGAAGACAGCGGGCAAATTCATTGAGCGAGGGATAGGAGGCGCTCACCTGATGGGGCTCCTTTCCCTGCCAGGGCAACTCCACGCGTAGTTCCAGCGGCGAGGAATCGACGGCGAAGTCCGACAACTGTCGGGACGCCGTGCCGTCGCTGGAGGCCGACGCCAGTGCACGAGCGAACTCCCCGGCCAACTCATTGGGGTCGGGCTGGTCGGAGCCGCCGTCCCATCCCCACTCATCGACCTCCTGGTCGTCGTCCCACTGAGAACGGTCCTCTGCTGGCTCGGGCCGCTCGTCGGCGGCGCTCGTATTGACGTCGACTACAAACTCCGGACTGCGATCACAGCCGGTGGTGAGCAGAGCGGCGCCCAGAATCAGAGCGATTCCAGGGGTCAAATAGGCTAGTGGGCTTTTTCTCATGGCAGCATCCTCGCGTCTTAAACTCTATTGGCGGGCGAACTCCCCCGGGGATGCTAAGTAGAACAAAGCCCCATATTGTCTGGCTGTGACGGAGATGATGCGAGTTTAAGGCGAAATTGTGCAAGTGATGTGCAGGGGCCTCCGGAGTAAGGGAGGTGCGAAGAGTTCGTAGAAGAGCGGAGGAGCGAAACAGCGGAGGAACGGAGAAACGAAGAAACTGAGAGCTAAGGATCGGAAGATTCAAACGGATGAGAGCTAAGAAGCGAAGATGGCGCGGCATCGAGGGGGGGCGGTTATCGATGTGGTTCGGTCATCCAGGAGATTAGCCATAGAACTCGAGGTTATTTGGTGGGTACGTAGAAACACTCTCGACCAACCCCGATGAGAAGTGAATTCGCTTTTCCGCTGCCATCCGTTTGAATCTTTCGCTGCTTCGCGTTCAGCTCCTCCGTGTTTCGCTGTTTCGTTTCTTCGCTCCTCAGCTCCTCAGCTGCTCAGCTAATTTCGCTACCTATCCTTTTGCGTGGCCGAACTACAATTTCAGGGGAGGTTCGAAGTACCACCGAGGTTTGTGGCACTCGTCTTTTTGGTCCACAGGCCATCCCTGGCCTGGCGGTAGCTGCTCAGTCTTTGCTCCCCAATAGCGCAAGGCTATTGGGGCCGCTGTTTGGTCCACAGGCCATCCCTGGCCTGGCGGTAGAAGTTGTTGATACTCTCCACAAACAACCTTGGACATACCCTCACGAAGGAGCAGGTCATGGACACGGACACCACCCACGAATTGGAACAATATTTCGAACCGCAATTCGAAGGGGTCTATATGAAGCGCCTCGGCGAGGCCTTCATAGAGTCCGACGACCCCATGTCGGTCCATCCGAAGAGGAAGGTCTGCTTCGTCGCGACCGACAAAGCACTCCTCATCGAGGTGCTCTACGAATTATCCCAATTGCCCAGTTGCTACGGCGTCAAATACTCCACAAAGCCCCGGGACGGGATGTATCTTGGCCGCTTCGTCTGTGTCGACGACGAGGTCATCGGCCAGACCTGGGCGAAATATAAATTCCACCCGAGGCTGATGTGCACTCTCCAGGACGATGGCTTCGCCAACCGATTTCGCCCGGGCAAGCGGTGGGAGTGAGGAGCGATCCGAAAAGTCCGACGAGGAGCGGAGGAGCGGAGGAGCGGAGAATCGGAGGCGCTGAGAGCTAAGGAGCGGAAGAT
>SLJM01000312.1 GCA_007135085.1 Myxococcales bacterium | reverse complement strand
TGCATTGAATCTTCGTGAAGGGGACGCCTGGAAAACTCCGAAAGCCGCGCCGGAAGGGTCATCTCTTTCACCGCCACCGTCTCCTTGACGACCCGGCCCGTCATGTCTTCGACCTCCCCCACTCCGTAGGGATATTCCGGTGGCGGGCATGTCCTCTCGTAGACGCTGTATTTGATATATTCCACGTCGCTCCCCGACGGAAGCTCCAGGGTCAGCACTGCTCCTGTGGGCTCCCCCTCATCTGCGCCCTCATCGAATTCACCGCAGGCCAGGGCCCCGGCCAAAATCGCTGAAAAACAAAGTACTGCCAGGCCTCGCGTCATCATGATCTGTCCCCCCTCTAATCTTTCTCAATCGTCCGAATCGGAGACCACCGGGCAGGCATCCTCCATCAGCGGCGTATAATCTGCGTCTGTCGAAGTGCTCAACTTATTGCCACAGTAGACGAGGAGACATTCCTCTTCACTGAATTTGTCGAGCCTGTCCTGGAGCTCGGAGATATAGATCGTGAGCGTCTCCTCGCCAATTTTGACGTCAATAAGCCTGTCCTCGATCTCGCGCTCTCCGGGACCGTATTCCTGGCATGTATTTTCGTCGTTCAAGATCTCTTCGGCCGCCGCCATCAGGGCAGCGATCTCGGTGTTCTCCCATTCCCATGCGACGTAATTGAGCTTCGCCGCGATATAGCCCCGGGCCAGTCGATAATACAGCCCCCTCAACTGTCCCGGGTAGCGAAGGATGTCGATCCACCGCTCCGAGTTATCGTCGTTGTCCGCATTATCATCGGGACAGAGCACCTTCACATGGGGCTCATCAAAGGGCTCGAAGTCGAGCGGCGCCCACCGTTGGCGAACCACCCGATCGTTGGGCAAATGCTTCCAATAGCCCCGGGTCTCGTTGCACAGCAACTCACCCTCTTTGCAATCGTCGATGACGATCTTAAAGGGCGCCTGATGGCGAGACAAAATGGGCTGGCCATCGACGGTCATCTTCCGGTCGGCATACCACTGCTCGAAGGTAATCGGCTCGCCATCGTCATAGAGCTTGTCGAAGACGGCCACCACCCCGTGGTACTTCGCATCCAGTACCACCGGTTGCGTAAAGGCCACCTCCACACATTGGCGCAAGTAGCCCGGAGCGCGGAAGGTCTCCTCCTCCAATGGGGTCAGGGAGGCGATCCCCGGCGTCTTTTCAAAGGGAATGGGCTTTCCTTTGGCTATGCCGTTGCCCTTGGACAAGATCGGATCGCCCTCCGGGTCTGCGCGCCACCATTCAAAATGCATCGGATCCCGATCGCTGTCCACAGCTTCGACGCAGATAGTCACCGTCTCGTTTTCCTTAGGGCAACCGTCGAATATTTCCGGATCGACGTCGACCTCTTTTATCTCCGGGCGGTGATTGAGGGCCGTAATGGCATCGTGAACCCCTCTGCCCGGTCCATCGGGCTTGCACTGACTGATCAATACCTCTTCCGTCAACTTCCCGGCGAAGACCTCGGTCGTCACCTGCCCGCCCACACACTTTTTGAGCGGCGTCTCTTCGTCGGCCATCGGCTGCACATGCACCTGGTAGCACCCGACGGGCAGCGTCAAAAAGAGATCGGCGAATCGATGAACCGACTCCTCGTCAAAGGGATTTCGATAAAAGGTGGAGGTCCTCGTGGGAAACTTCATATCCTTGAGGGCTTTCGTCTTCTCCAGCAATGGCTGGGCAGGAGGTATTTCGGCCGTCGCCTGCTCTTCGCTCGATATCGGGCAGTCCACCTCGAAGACGGTGTATTTAATATGGGTGACCTCGCTTCCGTCAGCCAACAGGACGGACATCTGAATTCCCGTCTTCTCGTCGCCGCCGGTCTCCCCGCAGCCCATGGCCAGGGAAATTACAAGCACGAGACATAATATCCTCAGATGGTTCAACATAATGCATCCCCCTCCACTGATTGGCTGCCCAGAGCATTCCTACATCAACCAACGCCGTCGATGGCGCGGCTACTATCAGCCCAAACACTGCTAATACTGCGAACTATACTTAATTCTGGTGCACGATGTGGCAACGGCAAGTATTTATGACGACGAATCCACCATCGCCAACAGAGCCTCGGCGATATCTCCCGCGGCGTTGGGGCGGCCCAGGGTGCGGGCCTGAGCGGCCAGGTTGGCCAGCGCGACGGGGTTATTCATAAATCCCGTCAGGAGGTTTCGGGAGCGATCGGAGTTGATCTCCGAATCGTCGATCATCACACCCGCCCCGGCTTCGACGACAGAGCGCGCATTTGCGGTCTGGTGGTCGTCGGCGGCATGTGGGAAGGGAATATAGATGGCGGGGATGCCCAGATTCAGAACTTCTGCGATGGTCGATGCCCCGGCCCTGCAGATCAATAAGTCGCACCATCGATAGGCATCGGCCATATCGTCGATAAACTCGACCACTTCTGCTTTGCCTGCAAATTCGTCGTAGCCACCGCCCACCTCGTCGACGCGGTCTCGACCGGCCTGGTGGCGCACCTCCAACCGCGGCGCCAGCTCCCCCATCGAGGTAAGCCAGGCCGGAATATGATCGTTGAAACTACCGGCCCCGCCGCTGCCGCCAATGATCAGGATTCGAAAAGGTCCGCCCTGCTCCGGTGGTTCATAGCTAAAGGATTCAGCCAGCTCCAACAGATCGGCGCGTACCGGATTGCCGGGCACGGACATCTCCACGTCGTGGAAGTGCTCGGCGCTATCTTCGAAGGTCAAAAAAGCGTGGTCGACGACGCGGCTGAGCATTCGATTGGTCAGACCGGGATAGGAGTTTTGCTCCATCAAAGCCGTGGGGGTTTTGCCGAAGGCGGCCATCATGGTCACAGGCCCGGCGGCGTAGCCGCCGACGCTGACCACGACGTCCGGGTCCAGGCGCTTGAGCAATCGCCGCGCCGCCATGCCGCTTCCGGGAAGGCGCGCCAGGCTACCGATTCGGGCCATCATGCTCCCCCCTTTGAGGGGCTTGACGTTGACCAATTCCAGATCGAAGGGGGTCCTGGGGATAGCCCGGGCTTCGATTCCCGATTCGGTGCCCACAAAGGTGACGCGAGCATCGGGACGCTTGGCCACGAATTGTTCGGCCACGGCGACGCCGGGGAAGAGATGACCTCCCGTGCCGCCGCCGGCGATGACAAGATGGGGTGCTTCGTTGGAATCACTCATGGTTGCAGATCATCTCGTCGCTTCAAAATTCGTTGGCGCTTCTTCTCCCAGCGCTTGCGCTCTTTTGTGCTCTCCCGCTCGGCTTTCTTCATCTCCCAATAATCGGGTTCGTTTTTGGAGATATTTAGCAAAATGCCGATGGAAAATAGTCCGACGATCATGGACGTACCGCCGTGAGAGACAAAGGGCAAGGTCAGGCCCTTGGTGGGCAACATGCCGGTGACCACGAAGAGGTTGGCCATGGCCTGAAGTGCGATCAGCGACGTCAGGCCGAAGGCCAGGTACATCCCGAAGGAGGTCTCGGACTGAAAGGCGATTCGAAACCCGCGCCAGAGGATGACCAGAAAGAGGCTGACCACGACGACGATGCCGGCGATGCCGAGCTCTTCGGCGATGATGGTGCCGATAAAGTCGTTCCACAACTCCGGAACATAACCCAATTTACCGGCTCCCTCACCGAGGCCTCGACCGGACAATCCGGCGGAGCCGATCGCGATGAGGGATTCGCTGATCTGATAACCGATATCCTGACGGTGGCTCCAGGGATCCAAGAAGGCCAGGATACGCTGCATGCGGTATTCGCTGCCGCTGATGGCCGCATATCCGGCGAGGGATCCGCCAATACTCACCAAAAATAGATAGGATAACTTCGCTCCGCTAACGAAGAGCAGCAGGAGCATCATGGAGATGAGCATGACCGCCGTACCGAAGTCGGGCTGGAGCATCAACAGGCCCACCATGGCGCCGATGATGAACAGGTGGGGCAAAAAGCCGATGGTGAAGCTCCCCATCTGCTTGCCCTTCTTGCTGACCGAATAGGCGAGAAAGATCACGGCCGTGAGCTTGGCCAACTCCGCCGGTTGAAAGCCCACTGGACCGATGCTCAACCAGCGTCGAGCGCCGTGCTGCATGGTCCCCACCTCGGGGATCAAGACCAGGGCGAGGAAGAGAAAACATCCCCCGAGAATCGGGTAGACCAACCTCTTATACCACCGATAGTCGATCTGGAGGGCCACGAGCAGAGCGAAGACGCCGATGATCGTATTCTTGACCTGCCCGCCGAGCAAGACGTGATGGTCGGCCATGCGCTGGGAGGCCATGACGGCGCTCGCCGAATAGAGCATGACGAGGCCGACACCGATCAGGGAGAAGACGGCGACCAAAAGGCCCACGTCCCACCCGGGACCGCTATCGTCGAGAGGACGGGCCACCGGTTCCGGTCGCCTCGTCAATTTGGAGAGTACGTCGCTACTCATCGGCCCTCCGTGGCCGCTAAATGGCCGCTAACTCCATCCTTGGAGCATCGTCGCGGTAAAACGTGCAACTTCAGCGCAATTTCAAGCTCATGAGCGCCACCAGACTTAACATGATGGCAATAATCCAGAAACGCACAATAATTTTTGGCTCCGGCCACCCTTTCATCTCGAAGTGGTGGTGAATGGGAGCCATCTTGAACACCCGTTTGCCCGTCAGTTTATAGCTCACCGTCTGGGTGATGACGCTCAATGCTTCGACCAAAAAGATGCCGAAAATAATGGTCGACAACAGCTCGTGCTTTGTGACCACCGCCAGCGTGCCCAGCGCCCCGCCGAGCGACAGGCTTCCCACATCGCCCATAAAGACCTGTGCGGGAAATGAATTATACCACAAAAACCCCGCTCCCGCCCCGACGATAGCTGCACAGAAGACGGCCAACTCCTGGACGCCCTCCACATTGGGAATCATGAGATATTCTGCGACGTCGAAACGCTGAACGTGGTTGACGCCGTCGATCATCACCTCCTGGTGGAGCACCGTGCCGGCGCCCCAGGCCAGGACCAAAAAGGTACCGGCCGCCACGATGACCGGACCGATGGCCAGGCCGTCGAGCCCGTCCGTGAGGTTGACCGCGTTGGCCGTGCCGACGATGACCAACATCGCAAAGGGCACATAGATCCACAGCGGAAGGGTCAGGCTGAATCGATCGGTGGCCACAAAGGGCAGATAGAGCTCGGTGGAATAACTAAAGGCCTCGCTCATGAACATGATCATCATCAAGGCGAAGACGATGCCGAACTCTATTAAGAGCCGTGTCTTGCCGCTAACTCCCGCCGTATCTTTGGCGCGGATCTTCATAAAATCGTCGAAGAACCCCACCACGGCAAAGCAGACAGTCACCCCCAGGACCACGCCCACATAGGGGTTTTTCAAATCGGCCCACAACAGCGTGGAGATCACCACCGCAAAAAGGATCAGCACCCCACCCATGGTGGGGGTGCCGGCCTTGCTGAAATGGGACTCCGGGCCGTCATCGCGGATGACCTGCCCTATCTGCTGGCTCTGCAACTTCTTGATAAACCAGGGGTAGAGCATGAAGCTGATGAGCAGCGACGTCAGCATGGCCGCCACGACGCGGAAGCTAACATAGCGAAAGACGTTCAGCGGTGTGAACGAATCGCGGAGCCAAAAAAAGAGTTCGAAGAGCATCGACGGCCTTCCATGCTGCGCCGACTTGCGGCGACAGTCCTACTTACGACATGACGTTTTGCGATTTTGCTTTAAGTCTCTCGAGCAAACGCTCCAACTTATTGCCCCGGCTTCCCTTGAGGAAAACACGGGTCGGTCCGCGCTCGGCGAGCCATTGTGCCACTTCATCCAGATCGGAGCAGTCCAACACCTGGTCGACGCGCCGCCCCGAGGCAGCCTCGGCCATTGCCGGGCCATATTGACCGACAAAGACCAGAGCCGACAAGCCCGGTTGTTCGGCGAGCCATAGGGCCAGCGATTGGTGTTCTCTATCGGCCACCTCGCCGAGCTCGAACATATCGCCGATGACGGCCACGGCGTCGCCGGGAATTTCATCTCCACTGCACCAATCCCGAAAGGCTCCAAAAGAAGCTCTCATACTCGAGGGGTTGGCGTTATAGGCATCATTCAATATCTGCAATTCATCGATCTCGACCACCCGCAGCCTGCCCCCGGGCAATTCGAGACTTGCCAGGGCCGCGTTGAGCTCGCCCTCGTCGACATCCACTCCTTCGGAGAGCAGCGTCGACAGAGCGGCGGCGAGGTTCCAAGCGTTATAGGCCCCGACCAGCGGAAGAGAAAGATGCCACTTCCTGCGGGCGGCGTCGATAACGACCTGAGTACCGATTCTGCCATCCACGGTGGTCGTCCTGGCTTCGACAATTCGTGCGTCCGCCTCGGGCTGATCTCCAAACGTGATGACATGGCCTGTGAATTTCTTCGGGATCACATGCTCGCGCTCCCCGTGGGGTACGATCGCCGTGGTAGCGCGGCTCGATGAGCCAAAAATCTCACTCTTTGCCTTGCGCACCCCGGCAAGCGAACCAAACCCCTCGAGGTGGGCGCTGCCGATGGAGGTGATGATCCGATGAGAGGCGGGAGCGAGCTTGATCAACTCCTCGATCTCGCCGCCGTGATTGGCGCCCATCTCTACGATGAGGTGATCGCAGTCGGCGGGCATGGCACATAGCGTCAGGGGCACACCGATATGATTGTTGAGATTGCCCGGCGTGGCCCAGACCTCACCGACGGTGGACCACAAGGTGGCGAGCAGCTCCTTGGTGGTCGTCTTTCCGTTGGAGCCGGTCACGGCGACGGCGCGCGCGCCCTCCTGGGTTGCCTCTCGAAATAAAGCCTGTCCCAGCCGCCCCAACGCCTCAATCGTATCGTCGACGATGATCGCTGCTGCCCTGCCCGAAGGAATCGCCGATTCGTCGTCGACAACCACGGCGCAAACGCCGGCATCGACCGCATCCTCCAAAAAATCATGACCGTCGAAACGCTCACCTCTAAGGGCGAAGAAGATCTCGCCACCCTCGATGGCTCGAGTATCGGTGGTGACCAACCTGGGCGAAACCATGCCGATCGTCTGGCCCGTAAGGCGGCCGTTCATTGCCCGCGCCACCTTCCCCAATGACCAATCCTGGATCCTCAATCGCTGCACGACCTGTCTCCTAGGCGCCGAAATCCACTACGAGCCACCTGGCGATCGTCAAAATCACGCCGCTCACCATGACGCTCCTGATATGTCTCATGACCTTTTCCTGCGATCAGTATCACATCATCACCGTGAGCTCGCCAAATGGCTTCTTCAATAGCCCGTTGCCGGTCGGCGCAGCGGTACCACTCTACGATGCATCGCTCCTTCTCAATGGCCTCTTCGATTCCGGCGACCACGTCGTCGATGATGGCCTCAGGGTCTTCCCGACGGGGATTATCGTTGGTGACTACCACCACGTCGGCCAGTCGAGCTGCCACTTTGCCCATCGGCGCCCGCTTGGTGGCATCTCGGTCGCCGCCGCAGCCAAAGATCACCCACAATTGGCCCTCGACCAGCGGCTCCAGCGTGGCCAACGCCTTTTCCAACGCGTCAGGAGTGTGGGCGTAATCCACAAATACTGCAGGTCCTTTGCCATCGGCCTCCACACGCTCCATGCGGCCCGGAATTCCATCGAGCTCCCTCAACCCCCGGGTGATCTTGTCGGGCTCGACGCCAATCTCTCGGGCCACGACCACGGCCCCCAGGATATTCTCGGCGTTGAATCGCCCCGGCAGAGGTGCAGATACAGAAAACTCACCGTCACCGGGCTCCTGAACGGTCATGGCCACTCCGTCGAGGGTGACTGCCAATTGGCGCGAAATATACCGCCCTGCCCCGCCCCGGTGGTGCTCCCCCGCACCGAGGTCGAAGGTTCGAAGACTGAGCCCATCTGCATCCACCAGCGACGCCGCAAGTTGACGTCCCTCGTCGCGTTCGACGTTGATGACCGCCGTGGGAAGTTCGCCATCCTCATACTTGACTGCCGAAGCCGGCAAAAAATACTCGAAGAGCCGCCATTTGGCGCGTCGATATTCATCCATGGAGTTATGGAAATCGAGGTGGTCACGACTCAAATTCGTGAAGAGCGCCACGTCGAACTCCACGCCGGCCACCCGGTCGTTGGCCAATCCGTGGCTCGAGACCTCCAAAACGGCAACCTCCACTCCGGCGTCTGCCATCTGGCGAAGGGTCTTTTGCAGAGTCAGCCCATCGGGCGTCGTATTTCGGGCAGCCACGCGGGTTCCCCGCCACCGGTAGTCGATGGTGCCGATGACGCCTACATGGCGACCTGCTCCCTCCAGAATAGACTCCAGAAGATAGGAGGTCGTCGTCTTTCCGTTGGTGCCGGTGATGCCGACAACGGTCATCGATCTTGTGGGATAGCCGAAAAACCAGCTTCCCAGGGGCCCGAGAATTCGCCGCGTCGATGAGGTGCGCAGCACCGGGGCGTCCACATCACGGTCCCACTGGTCGTCTACCAGCACTGCCGCCGCGCCGGCAGCGATGGCATCGCCGATAAAGGCGTGCCCGTCGAAGCTCTCACCGCGCAAAGCGACGAAGAGCGTCCCCGGCCCTACGGCTCTCGAATCATGGGAAATCTCGGTGATCGGCGTCGAGGGATCGCCCCTTTCCAGCGCCACTCCCTCCAGGTTCTCCACTAAATCTGAGAGGGTGGCCACGCCCTATTCCTCCTCGAGCGAACCGGCCAGGCCGGGCTCGTCTGCGACCCACTGGCGTTCCGTTTGTGGTGACATCACCAGGACCAGTTGCTCGACCTCCTCAATCGGCGTGCCCGGTGAGGGCACCTGGTCGGTGACCCGCCCCCAGCCGTTGATCTGCGGAACCAGCCCGATCTCGTTGGCCTGCTCCAGGGCCTGCCGTAGGGTCAGGGATTGAAAATTGGGTACCTTGCCCTCACCGGACAGGCGTTGACTATCGCGGTCGAAGACCCGCATCGTCGGCAGGACAACTACGTTGTCCGCCGCCGGTGGCGACACATTGGCCTGCAGCGGCGCCGGGGGCTCGTCGCCCAATTGAAACCGCTGGTCGGCGGGAATGGGCAAGACACCTCGACGGGCCAGCGCTTCGCCGGCGATCTCGGCAAATGCCGGACCGGCCACGGCGCCTCCGTAGCGCGTTTCGCCGTCGGGACGGTCGATAAATACGGCCACCGCTATCTCCGGTGCCTCCGCCGGTGCAAATCCCACAAAGCCAGCCACCCAGTGGTCCTGGCTATAGGCTCGGGTTTCGGGGTCAACCTGCTGGGCCGTACCCGTCTTGGCCGCCACCGTATAATGCTCCAACGCCCCCGCCGTGCCCGTACCGGCCGGCAAGGTCACCAGGCTCAGCGCCCAGGCCATCTGCTCCGCCACCTCCGGCGAGATGACCTGGCGCACCATGGTAGGCTCATTGCGATAAACCACTTCCCCACGGCGATCTCGTATTTCGTCGACTATTCTCGGTTCCAACAATCGTCCTCCATTGGCCAGGGCCGCCACCGCCGTGGCCACCTGCATGGGCGTCGTCGACAACCCCTGTCCAAAGGAAATATTGGCGAAAGATATTTCCGCCCACTGCTCGTGGGGCCAGACCACCCCAGAGCGTTCGCCGCGAAGGCCGATGCCCGTGGGGGTACCGAACCCGAAGGCACGAATATAATCGTAGAATTTCTCGCGCCCAATCTCCTGGGCCAGCTTATAGGAACCTACGTTGCTCGAGGTCTGCATCAACTCGGCGGCCGTCAATTCATCGCGACGCATAATATCGCGAATCCAGTGTCGACCAATCTGCATCCGCCCTCCCTCGAGATCGTATTTGGTGTCCAGAGTGGTCGCCCCCTCCTGCAGCGCCGCCGCCAGGACGAAGGGCTTGAAGACCGAACCGGGCTCGAAGACGTCGGTCACAGCCCTCAGACGCCAGTCGCTGCTCGAATGTCGAGAGAAGCGGTTGGGGTCGAAGGTGGGATAATTGGCCATGGCCAATACGTCGCCTGTGTCGACGTCGAGGACGATAGCCACTCCCGCTTGAGCTTCGTTCTTCTCGACCTGGCGTTTGACCGCCTGTTCGGCCGTGCGCTGGATCTCCTGATCGATGGTCAGGTGCAGGCTATTGCCCTCGAATTTTCCGAACTCCGGAGTATCAGACAACAACATGGGCCGACCCCGAGCATCCCGGGTGACACGTAGATGATAGGTTCCACCGGCCAGCTCCTTATTGTACTGGCGCTCCAGGCCCTCCAGGCCCTCGCCGTCGATACCGACGAAGCCAAGCAACTGCCCCGCCAGCTCGCGCATCGGATAGTAGCGCTTATACTCGACTTCCGTACCGATGCCGGCGATCTCCAATTCCTCGAGCGCCCTGGCCGTATCGGGATGGGCCTGCCGCTGGAGCCAGACGAAATTTCGATCGGATTCGAAGATTTCGATCAGCCGTTGCTCGTCCATATCCAGGACCTGGGCCACCCGCGCCGCCTCCCGCCTGGCGTCGGTGATGCTTCGAGGACGGACGAAGATGCTGGGCACTTCTACGGAGATGGCCAGTTCCACGCCGTGGCGATCGCGAATGTCGCCGCGCCGCGCCTGACGCGTCACTTCCTGATTCCACTGGTGAGAGGTCCGCTCCTCGAGAGCGTCGGCCTCCACGGTCTGCAGATAGTAGACCCGCCCCACGACGGCGACGAATCCAATGGCAAAAAGAGTGGCGACCACTCCCAGGCGGATCTGGAGCCAAAAACGAGCTTTTTCGTCCCCTATATGCTGCATGGGCGACTCCTCTTATACTTCGACGGCCTCCAAAAAAGGCCCTTTTCTCAATGAGTCACCGATGACGATGCCAGACCTTCCGGGCCATCCAGGCGCGCATGCTCTTCAACGCCGCCAAGATCGTCGAGGCTGACCGTGATCACCTGCTCGGGCCGCGCTTCCTGTAGACCGAAGCGCTCCTGGGCCACCAGGGTGACCCGATCACTGCGTCCCTGAAGGCGAGCCTCGACGGTCAGCTTCTTATTCTCCTCCAGCAGCTTTCGGTGCTCCGAGGTCACCTCGGCGATCTCGTAGCCCAGGGCGGTGATCCGATATTGGTTCCACACATGAAATACCAACAGGCCTGTGGGAATGGCCACGATGATCAAGATCTTGGCGACGATCGCCGCGTCTGCCGTCATTTTTTTCAGCCAATTCTTCATGGCACGTCTCCACCGTCTGGCGGGCTTGAGGGTCAGGAAATATCTTCGTCTGTAGCTGCCTGGTATTGCGAATTAGTGACCCGAAAAGCGCGTAATTTCGCGCTTCGAGAGCGCGGGTTGGCGCTGACCTCTGCCTCGTCAGCCATGACGGGCTTTCGGGTCAACTCCTCGCCAAAAGGCACGCGCCCGCACCCGCACCGGGGCAAATCGGGCGGACATGTGCATGGGTCGGCCAGGCGCCGAAACCCATGCTTGATGATCCGGTCTTCCAGGGAGTGAAAGCTGATAAAGACGGCCCGCCCATCGTTGGCGACTACGTCGGGCACAGCTTCCACGGCCCGCTCCAGATGCTCCAGCTCGCGATTGACGGCGATACGGAGGGCCTGAAAGACCAGAGTCGCCGGATGAATCGTCGACTCCCGGCGCCGCTTTGCGCTGGTGGCGCTCAATACCAATTGAGCCAGATCTTGAGTGGTCTCCAACTGGCCGTCGCGCCGGGCGTCGACGATCTTTCGAGCCATCGGCCAACTTCGCCGGACCTCGCCATATTTTTTCAGGACCTTCGCCAACTCATCGACGTCGATATCATCGAGATATTCCGCCACCGTCGGCGCCTCGGGGCCCATTCGCATATCCAGGGGGCCCTCGTATTGAAAGCTGAAGCCCCGCTGGGCCTCGTCGAGCTGGTGAGAGCTGACTCCGGCGTCGATGAGCCAGCCGTCGACGGCAGGCCATCCCACTTGATCCAACACCTCGATGGCATCGCCGTAATTGGCCTCCACCACGATCAGGCGGTCCCCGTAGTCTTTTAGGCGTTCACGCACCTCTCGCACTGCTTCCGGATCGCGATCGAGGGCCAGCACCTGTCCGTCGGGAGCGCTGGCCTCCAGGATTGCTTGCGTATGTCCCCCACCGCCAGCGGTGCCATCGATGAAGCGCTTGCCCGACTTGACGTCGAGCCAGTGCAGCACTTCTTCGACCAGCACCGGGGCGTGGTATGCGGTGGCGTAACGTTCACCTTCCAATCGGGACCTCACTTCGGTCATGCCTGCGCGATTTGGCCCATCGGATGGTGTAGCAAGGGAAGTGGCCCGTCCATGGGCCGACGCACATCAAAAACTTGCGACGACGCCCTTCATCCTTGAAGTATCTTCCCGTTGACTCATCCGTGAGTCTTGGCCGCTCCATCCTTCGAGCGACCCGCTCGTCCTTGAGCTTTATTTCCCACTTGTGCAGGACTCTCCAATCGATCACAGACCCAATTCGGCCATAGCCTGCGACAGCTCCTGCGGATCCTGTAATGCCGCGTCCACGGCGCCCTTCCAATGCTGCTCGGACCATAACTCCACGGTGTCGAGTTGACCGACCCAGACGCAATTTCGATCCAGGTCGGCAAAGTCGCGCATCGACCGGGGCACCAACAAACGCCCGTGACTGTCGATCGAAGCCTCCACCGCCCCGGCCACGTAGACTCGCTTGAGCCGCTGCACGTGGGGATTGAATTGGGGAAGTTTGCGTATCTTCTCTTCGAAGCTCAGCCACTGATCGACGGGATAGACCACCAGGCACTGCTCGAAGGTGCGCGTCAAAATGATGCGATCAGCACTCTCACCGGTGACGTCGATATCGGCCAGCACCTCCCGGAATCGAGCGGGTACGCTGATGCGTCCTTTCCCGTCCATCGTGTGCTCGTACTGACCGCGAAACATCTCATCATTCCCATAAGAGCGCCGACCACGAGCCATCCATGGCAAATCATTTTGAAGCGGGTCGAGCCGTCCTTGGCTCCACCGGGTAACGCCCTGGCGCCACCCCGTACCACCTGATGGGAATTTATCCCACTGAGGTCACTATAAGGGTGTGGTGGCGAAGCGTCAAGAAACTATTTAGAGCGCATAAATACTGGACGATCTCGGGTTTCCAGACCCCCAAAAACAGCCCCTGCACAGATCAATTTCCCCGTCATTTTCAGTCACTTAGATCTGTTTTCCACAGGCAAGAATACAGCCCCGTGGGATGAAGTGGAATGAGGTGGTGGGATGGAGTGGATCGAGGTGGAAGGAAAAAAAACTTAAAAAAAATGCCCGGCCCCCATCTGAGGGGACCGGGCAAAAATACGCTCAGAAGCGTGGTGAGGCTCAGGCCTCGGCTTCCGTATCGTATTTGATATATTTGGGC
>SLJM01000001.1 GCA_007135085.1 Myxococcales bacterium | reverse complement strand
GTGATCGACCATGGCGGGTTTGCGGTCGCTCCTTCGCCGGGTCATCACGATGGTTGGATCTACCCCTCCGGCCGCTCGCAAACGGCGCTCGCGCCCACCTCCCCCGGTCCGGGGAGGGTCAGGAGGGGGACCCGGCTCTGGGGGGTTGCGGTGGTTCGGTCCCGGACCGTTGGGGGCCCGCGTGGTGGGTAGCACTACTGATGCTCCCCACAAGAGAAACGCCGTGGGGAGCTGTCGACCGCGTCGTTTGCGGTCGACTGAGGGGTCGGCCCGGCCATCGGGGTGATTCGGTCTCGGATCATTGCCCACCACCGCGCTTAAACGAAGCCTCCCCCCAAATTGTAGTTTGGCGACCTAAATAGACGATGGTTGGTCAAACACCGTGATCGACGAAGTGAGAACAACCCCGATTTCTGAGTCGTATTCGAAGATCGAGGTTTCTCGGCAGGGCGAGCGATGATCGAGGTGGTGCCACCATCGCCTATTTAAGACCCAGACTACAATTTAGGGGGAGGCGCGATCGACCATGGCCGGTTTACGGTCGCTCCTTCGCCGAACCATCGAGATGGTTCAAAACTCCAACTGCTACTTCCAGGGCAGGGATGCCCTGGGGACCATTGAACTACTACTGCCAGGGCAGGGATGCCCTGGGGACCATAAAACTGCTACTGCCAGGGCAGGGATGCCCTGGGGACCATACGACCAGGGCAGGGATGCCCTGGGGACCATATAACACCGGCGCCTCAGGCGCCGAGTTTCTCGGCTATTGCGCTAAAGCGCTCGCTGCGGTGCGCGGCGCCGTAGGCGACCATGTCGGCTGCGCCGACGAGGAGCACCGAGCTGCGGGCACGGGTCAAGCCCGTGTAGAGCAGCTCGCGGTTGAGCAGCGCCATGCGGCGCGTGGGGAGGACCAGGGCGACCTGGTCGAATTCGGAGCCCTGCGATTTGTGGACGGTCATGGCGAAGGCGTGCTCCAGGTCGTCGCGTAGCTCGGCCAGGGGGAAGGCGACGAGGCCGTCGGTGCGGGCGAAGACCACCACGGGCTGGCCGCTGACCTGGTCGGGGGACGACGCGCTTCGGGGCCAGACCACCACGCCCTGGTCTCCGTTGAACAAGTTTCGCTCGTAGTCGTTTCGCAACATCATCACCGGCTCGCCGGGGTGGAAGCGGTAATTCTGGCCCACTCGATCGGAGCCGAGCTCCTCCATTCGCCGATGAAACGCCTCGTTTAGGGCTTCCGAACCGGTCTGGTATACCCGGGTCAGAGTCAGTATTCGCGCCGACGCCAGGTGGTCCAATACCTGGCGGACGTCTCGGGCGGCGTCGCCGCGTAGGCGGCGGTCGTCGTCGATGATATGGGCAGCGTTGAAGCGGCGCTTCCAGCCCTGGCGGTCGCCGTCCAGGATCACATGGTCGAACCACCAGTCGACGAAGGCCGACAGTTCGCCCGGCTCTTCGGGCTCCCAGCGGGCCATTCCGTCGCCGACCTCGCTCAACTCTCCAACGGCCGGCAAGTCGAGAGACCGGCCCTGGTCGTAGTCCCGCACGGCTTGAGCAAAGCTCAAGATCGCTCGGCCCGCCGGGTCTTCCTTTCGCATGCGATAACTCGTCTCGAGCCGCACGGCGGCCTCGGCGGTGGGGCCCTCGCCACCGACCTCCCGAAAATCTCCGTCCACCAGCTTTGCCCACTCCGCCTTCGTCGACACCTGCCGGGGGATCAAATCGCGCAATACCGCCCCCGTATCGACCGACGGCAATTGGTCTGCGTCGCCCAATAATACCAGCCGCGCCTCCGGGGAAACCGCGCCGAGGAGTCGCTCCATCAAGAAGAGGTCGATCATGGACGCCTCGTCGACGATGACCGCCCGCTGGGATAGGGGATTATTGGCGTGGTGATAGAACTTATCGCGCCGCGGCGAGTAGCCGAGGAGGCGATGGAGCGTGCGGGGCGCCTCTAATTCCTCGGCCAATCGGCGGTCCTCTTCGGTGGGTTCGGCGAGCGCGTCGAGCTGGCTGTAGATGGACTGGGCCATGCGATTGGCCGCCTTTCCCGTGGGCGCCGCCAGGGCGATGGCCGAGGGTGCCACGCCGAGGCGAACCAATGCCCTCAAGATCGACACTACAATCGAGGTCTTTCCCGTGCCGGGCCCGCCGGTGATCAGCGTCAGGGGCTGATGGAGCGCCGTGAGCATGGCGTATTGCTGCTCCTCGTTGAGGCGAATTGGCGCCCCGCCGCCACCGGGGGGCTGGCGTCGGCGCACGTCATCGACGGCTTCTTCCAACACCTGGGAATCCCAGCTCGCTTTTGGTGCGGCGAGCCTTCGGGAGACGGCGTCGACGAGCCGCTCTTCGTGGAGCATCATTCGCTGGTGATAGAGCCTTCCCCCGTCGATGATCAGCGGCCGAAAATCATCGGGCCCGCCGATGAGCGCCACATCGTCGCGGGTCTCCAATTTCTCCCACTCCGCGATGAGCCGCTCCGGCTTCCAGCCGGCACGTTCTTCCCAGACCTGGCGGGGAACCAATGCATCGAGGCGGCGCCGGAAATAATCGCCGGCCGACGGCAGGGGCACAAACGTGCTCCCCTGAGATTGAGCCTCCAGGCCGACGATGACCGCCATAAAGAGCGCCCGCGCAGCCGGCGCCTCGAGCTCGGGCAACAACGCCACCAGCTCTCGAGCCAACCCCACTCGACCCCGAGACAGACCGGTCTCCAGAAGATGGGCCACCACCTCTGGATGAAGATCGAGTCCGCTGCTCCTCTCAGATGTCTTACCAAGATCAAAAAGACTCTGCTGTCCGTCGCTCATCGCGCCCTCCCTTCCAACTCGACCTTCGCGGTTCGAACAACCTCAAACAAACTTCGCTCGTAGGCCTCTAATTCATCAAACTCCAACCGTCCCCCGAAGACGCCGCGCCCCGGCGCTTCCGGCGTCATTCCCCGGGCGAAGAAGTAGAAAAACCCGCCAAAATACTCGTCGTATCCAGCCTGGTCATCGACGCCCAACATGCGGCATACCGCCAGGCTATAAAGCCCTGCTTGCTCGCCATATCGGGCGTTGACCAACCGCGTTAGCGCCTCCTCGTTGTAGGGGGCGGCGAGGTCGCTCTTCCAGTCGGCGAAATAGACCTTTCCGTCGTATTCGAACATCAAATCCACAAAGCCTTTGACGAAGCCGCCGCTTATCTCGGCTCCGGAGCGAAAGGTCTTCTGCCACATGCCGTCGTCGGCCTGCTCGGGCACGGGAAATAGGAATTCCAGCTCCTTGGCTACGCCGGCCGGATCGAGGCTCCAGATCCCGTCGAATAATTTTTTGCCATTGAGGGCAATCGGCGCGGCCAACGTGTCGTAGACCATCTCCATCGCTCGGCCGATGGCGGCGTCGTCGAAGCGGCCGAATCGCCTGGCGCGAGCCTCGAAGAATTGGCGTACCTCTTCGTCTTCGAGCCACTTATCGCGCTCAAAATTCTTTGCCCATTGATAGTCCAGCTCTTCCAGGACGAGGTGGATGAAATTACCGGTGGCCATGCCGCCGGGCAAAATCCCCGTGGC
>SLJM01000203.1 GCA_007135085.1 Myxococcales bacterium | reverse complement strand
TTCGCCACCCACAAGAAGGGGAAAATTTCGATCCCAGGATCCCACAAGCTGAGAGACGTCCAGGTCATCTGCGCCGGTGGACGTATTCTGCAATTCTCCGTTTCGATAAAGCCTGGCCTCACCGTCGGCGACGGTGATGACGTAGTGTTCGAGTTCGGTGCTCACGCCCTGGTCTTCATCGAAGATTGCAGGAAGTCCGTTGGGCCCCAGCCCCACATAGCGATGTCGAACTTTTAGTCGCTCCTCTTCGGCGGCGAGCGTGAAATTACGCTCGCTCGGGTTGAGCGATAGCGAGACTATCCTCGCCGGGCCAGTCTGGTCGGTGGATTCGGCCTCTACCCAGGTTTCGACAGTAAACGCCTGGTCTCCCTCGAAGATTCGGTCGTAGACCGGAGCGAAGTTCGACAGGCGCATCATGCCCCCGTCAAACTCCGCATAATCATCGCCCCAATTTACCCCCTGATAGACTCCCAGATCTAAGGCGTGGCTCGCTGTGCTCAGAAGCTGTCGCTCTTCCAGATCAAGAGCGCGATCGAAGAGGGCGAGCCCGGTGATATCGATATTGGTATAACGACGTACGTTGTCTTCGGGGTAATTCTGGGCGGCCAGAAGAAGGTTTTGCTCGTTCGTGCCCAGGGGGCCCTCGATTTCGGTGGGGCCCCCTTTAGGATCGGCCATATCGTCGACGAACATCCGGGCATATTGTCCGTCCCAGGTGAGCACCACGAATTGCCAGGTGTTGGGGGTGACGCCTCCGCCGCCGGTCTGAGCGTGGTTGGCGCCGGGACCGCCCCGAAGATCCCACTCCAGATTTTGCTGGCTCGAGCCGCGGTTTTTGATGGCATAGGCATAATTGCCCTTCGACAGGTCGACGCCGATATTATCGTCCCAATCCCCGTGGTGACGCCGCCAATAGGCGATAGTCATCGCTTCATTGAGATCGAGGGCCGGGTCGTGGGCGATCTCCGTATAGGAGCTGTCGTCGGCATCGTGGCTCAGGTATCCGGGCAATCGGTTGGTCGGCCCTCCGAAATCGACCCACTCCGTTCCTCCCATGACGGCCCCGTGGTGGCCATTGCCCGTCTCGTCGAGCAGCTGCTGTCCGTCAAACCCCTGACCGAATAAGAGCACCGGATCCAGGGAAAGTGCGGCATCCACATAATCAACGGTCTGGTCGTAGGCAATATCTCCGCTGCCCTCATCGAAATGATAGAGCGCGATAAGCCCGTCGAGAGTTCTCAGATCTCCACAGACGCCGCTGAGGCAATCTCCGCCTACCTCGCAGTGACTACCCTGCTCACAGGGGTCGCAGTCGGGACCGCCGCAGTCGATATCGGTTTCCTGCCCGTTTTGGACGCCGTCGTCACATGTGGGGCCGACACAGACTCCGGCTAATTCGTCACAATCATCCTCCCCTTCACAGCTTCCGCAGGTAGCGGTCTCCGTGCCGTCACAGCCGTCATCAAAAGTCCAACTTCCGCACATATAACCCTGGTCATCGCACCACTGATCGGCGGTGATTGGCTCGCAGGGATCTGCATCTGGTCCTGTGTCCTCAGCTGGTCCTGTGTCCTCAGAAGGCGAAGCGTCAGGCTCTCCCACGTTGAGTCCGGCGTCGTCGTCATCGTTGGTATCGCCGGCATCAAAATCGACCCAATAACCGTCACGACATTCTCTATTGCCGTCTCGTTCGCCAGGCTGGTCGCATTGAACGGGCTGCAGCGATGAACTGTCGTAGGAGCAGCTCCAAAGGCCGGCGAGGAGCGCGCAGAAAATAAGAAAATTATATTTTAACTTCATGGCCTTCATCTCATCTATGAGGAGCACCGAGCTGTATAATTTCAGCAATATAGCATAGTTGTCGGTGGCTAAGGATATGAGTACTAGACTCTAGATCTTCTCTCGTAGCGCCGCCGCCAGCGCATCGGGGTCGGCGTCGACGGGGATACGCAATAAGTGGGCCGGTATGTCGGCGAAGGCGCGCTTTAGGATATCCCGGGAACTGGCGCGCATGGTCTCGACGCCGGGGATTCCCACGTCGACGCCGTGGCTCTCGGCGGCGACGGCCACGTCGGTCAGGGTGTTGAGCTCGTCGATGAGGATCGTCGCCGAGCGGTGGGCCAGCTCATCGGCGTTGAGTTCGGTCCATTCCATCTTGTCCACGTCGGCGCGCTCCAGGAATATGGCCTTGTCGAGGGGCGCTGATTCGCCCACTAATTCGGGACCGAATAACTCCTCGGCGCCAATTCGCCGGCGCACCCTCTTGGCGCCGAATCGAAACAGGCGCCAATGCCAGTTGACCCGGTCGACGGGGCCGCGGCCGCCCATGACGCGGTCGAAGAGATCGGGCTGCCCGGCCACATTATAGGCGTAGATCTGCAACCTGCGGGGCGTGCGCCAGACCTGGCCGTCGCCGTCGATAAGCCCCAGATCGTCACTTAGATATTGCCAGCCATCGTCGGTGACCAGCTTCAACACGGACGTGGTCTTTCCGATGCCGCCCCAGGCGACGAGCGCAATGGCGCGACCATCGCGGCAGCATGTGCTGGCGTGCAGATAAGAGGCGTCTTTTTCGAGTATTGCGGCGCCCGTGACCAGGTCGAAGAGGTCGTACATAAAATTTTTGGCCGTCGTCTCCCAGGGGGCCAGAAAATTCCAATTCCAGGCCCGCTTATAGTGGTCCACGATGGCCCGCCGGCCAGTCGAGGCGTCCAGTTCGACGTCAAAGCCATCGGCGCTGCGGCGCATCACGAAGCGATAGCCACCGCCTCGGCCCACCACCCCCCCGTCGAAGAGCCGCCAGCGGCCCACGTGGAGCGTATCCTTTGGCAAGCTCAGATCGTCGACGAAGCGAAATGCGACATCTGCGGACTCCGAATCGGCAGGCTCGAGCACCGATAATTCGTCGCGCACGGCGCCAAAGACGGGGTCTCTCTCATCTCCCTCGACGGAGACGGTCAGTGGGCCGAGTTGGAAAGCCGAGGAACTCATTTATCAATACTCCCTACTGCTCATCTTCGTCAGTTGTATTGTCATCGCCGGCGATGATTTCTCGCAGCCTGGCCTCGCGGCCCTTCTTATCGACATCGCCGTCCTGGCCCTGTTCTTCTTTTTTCTTTCGAAGGTGGCCGACCAGGACCATCACATCCGCCAAGATCGCCCTGCCCTGTGGCAAAATAGCGGTCACGGCGAGCAGGCAAAGTACGGTGATCGGCACTGATAGCACCAGGTTAAGCAACGGCCACTGGAAGGCTGCAAATTCTCGAAAGAGCCATAGTCCGGCTCCGGCGCCCAGAGCGGCCACAAAGGGTGGCCAGGCCGTGGCATAAAAGTCCCGGGTTTTGACCGGCCCTTTGCGGCCCACATACCACAATAGCCAGGGGGTGCGTATGGTGATGCCCACCACCGAATAAGCCAGGGCCACGCCGACGGCGCCCCAGGGAAGGCCGATGATGAACGAGACAATCGCCGTGCCGGAGCCGATAAAGCCCCATTTGAACATATCTTTGGTGCGGTCCTGGGAGATAAAGAGCCAGCCCGTCGTATTGCCGATGGCCTGGGCGAAGA
>SLJM01000492.1 GCA_007135085.1 Myxococcales bacterium | reverse complement strand
GCGGCGATCGACGCCGGCCTGGGCCAGATGCTCCATGACGTGGATGGCCCGGGCGGTGGACAGCTCCCAGTTGGAGCGAAATCGTCCAGAGCTGATGGGCACGTCGTCGGTATAGCCCTCGATGATCACGCCGTAGCGCGGATCCAGGTGATCTGCCAGGTGGCGCTTGATGGGCTCGAAGACGGGGAATGCCTCGTCGCGCAACTCGTCACTGCCCGTTGGGAACAAAAGGGCGTTTGAAAATTCAATGGTCAGCCCGTCGTCGTCGAGGGCCGTTCGCACTTCACCACCGAGGGCCTGGGCGTCGACGATATCGTCAATGGCGTCCTGGACCTCGTGGAGATTACCCACCCGCTCGCCAGTAAATTGCTCGACCAGAATATCGTATTTGGTCTGAGCGATGGTCGAGATCGACAGCAAGAGGATCATAAAGGTCAGGATAATGGTCATCATGTCGGCGTAGCTGATCATCCAGCCGACTTTGTTTCCCTCCTCGGCGTCCTTGTAGCGCTGTTCGCCGAGCCAGTTCATGTGGCCCTCCCGCCGCTGGTGCCGTCGGCGCCGCCGGAGCCCACGGAGCCGTTGCTCACCAGTTGTTGGATCTCATGGAGCGGTCGGTGCCGGGCGATCTTGAGCATCGTGTCGGCGATGAGGTTGAGGTTTTCTGCACGCTGAGCACGCCGATCGGAGATGAGCCGGGCGATCGGCAAGTAGAGCAGGTGGGCCAAAAGCAAGCCGTAGAGGGTGGTCAACAGGGCGATGGCCATGCCGGGCCCCAGATTTTCGAAGTCCCGCATATTGGCCAGCAATTTGATGAGGCCGATGACCGTACCGATCATGCCCATGGCCGGGGCGAAGTCGCCGAGGCTGCCGAAGACCTTTTCGCCGGCCCGGTAGTCGTAGAGTTCGCGTCGGCCCACCACGAGGGCGTCGAGCTCCAATTCCTGGGGGTCGCATTGCTCCAGGATCTGTCGACCCAGGTGGCGAAAGAGCCGGTCTTTTTCGCCGTCCAGGATGGCCGCCGCCTGGCCGGGACGCTCGGAGCGCACGGCGCGCCCAAAGGCGACCAGGCGCTCCACGAGCCGGTCTCGCTCGGTTCGGGGGTTCTGGGTCAGGCCGAGCCACAATCCCTTCACCGCCCGCCACAGCGTGGTGAAGCGGTAGGTCAACACCGCCAGTCCGATGGGCACTCCTGCCAATAGGATGGCGGCGTATTCGTGGAAAAAGCCACTGAAGTCTTGGGCAATATACTGGAATGCCATTAAGAAGGTGCCAACTACGATGAGGGCGCCGAGGATGACGTGCATGGTCGCGTTCCAGGGTCAAGCGGGGTAGTGGATACTCAGGGGCGGCAGAGGATTACTCCAACTGGTCGTCGCCGAATTCTTCGAAATCATCGAAATCGTCGTCAGTCGGTGTGTCCAGGCGTCGCAGGGCCTCCTGAACGGGCTGGTTGTCCGGATCAATCTGCAAGACCTGTTCCCAGGCCTCTCTGGCGAGCCGTTCGCGGCCCAACCGAAGCCAGAGGGTTCCCTTCATGGACTTGATTCGCACGTCGTTGGGATAGGCGTCTTCTAAGTCGGAGAGCTGAATCATGGCCGCTTCGTATTGGCCCGCCTCGAAGAGGCGCTGGACTTGCTCGATGCCGCGCAGATAGCTGGGGCGAGTGGGCGCCGGGTCGGCCTCTGAGCGGTCACGCTCTCTGTGCTCGACCTGGTCGCCCTCACGTCGGGCCTGACGGTCTGTGATGTGCTCGTCGCCCACATAGACCCCGGAGCGCTCGAAGTCGGGATCGGTGCGGCGCAGATGCTCCAATAATTCCTTGTCGGCCCGGGTCAGCGATTGGTGGCCGGCGCGGACCTCGCGGCGGTCGTCATCGAGGGGAATGCGAACCTCATAGCCCCGGGCCACCTCGGGAAATTCGACCTCCCAGTCGCGATAGCCGTCGCTCATGCGCACCACGTATCGCTGATGGGGAATCGAGCCGTCGCCGCGGTATTCCGGCGCCGTGGTGGCCGCGCTGGGCACGACGATGACCGCCGGCTCCGAGGGCTCGTCGATATGGGCGCAGCCCACAGAGGCCGTCAAGAGCGCCACCAGCAGGACAGGGCTGAAATATTTTGTGGTCGTTCGCATATCGTCGATCCCGTCACCAGTTAAATGAGATACGTCCCTTCATTCCGAATCCGCCCAGGTCGTAGCCCGCAAATTCGGTGGGGAGGAAATAAAAGATACTGGCCCCTGCGCCGAGTCGAAATTGCAGGGTGGCGTCAAAGGTCCACTCGCCGACAAAGGAGTTGCCCTCGTCGCCGGCGAAGAAACCGCCCACGGCCGGACCGGTGCGAAAGGTGGGCCGGTTGAGGTTCTGACGAAAGATCTCCACCTGAAATAGACCGTACATAAATGTTCCCAGGATACCTTCGTCGCTCAAATTTGCGAACCCTTCAGCGCCGATGCCGAACATATAGCGGTTGTCCTGGCCGAATTTTTCATAGAGGCGGTAGCCGATCATGCCGCCGCCCAGGCCCCCCTGGGGAGCGTCGTAGGGGATAAATCCGAAGCCGGCGGTGAGCTGGTGGCCGTAATAGGGGCGGGCCTCCAACTTACGCTCCAGCTCACCGACACGCTCGGCGCGGGTCTGGATGCGGTCGCCGGTGCGCAAGATGGCCGCCGTGGTGGCGTCGGAGCGGTAGGTCTCGCTCCAGAGGATGGCCCCGTCGTCGGCGCGGAAGATCTCGATCTGCATGGCCACGATATTGGCGCCGGGGAAATAGGAAAACCGGGCGTCCAAAAAGGTCTTGGCCCCCAGGCGTTCGGCTTCGGCGCGAAGATCGTCGTGGTGGACCAGCCCGCGGGTGACGACCCAGTCGCCGCCGTCGACGCGGGAGCGCATGGAATTGCAGGCCACACAGCGCTTGATCTGGACGTCCGTATGGGTGGCCAGAGCGGTGAGGAGGGTGCTCTCGACGAACTCACCGAAATTGTCGCTCAGGTTGGGGGTCAGGCTCATCTGACGAAGGGCGGCGGGGGCGATGGCCTGGACGTTGAGGCGGCTGACGTCGGCGATGACCTCGTCGATCATCTCCTCGGCCAGTTGGTAGATATGGATCTGGCGCGTTGTGTTGTCGAGCTGGCGCTGGAGGGCGCCGCTTGCTTCTCTGCGACGTTGAACAGCTCGCTCTTGTTCGCGGGCCCGTTCCTCGTCGGCCGACGGCTGTTGCTCCTGGCGAGCCGGCTCCTCATCTTCGACAGGGGGCTCGTCGTCCATCTCGACGGTGACCTCGTCACCGCCGCCCCAGTCCTGAGCATGGGCCGCCCACAGAGGGGCGGCCAGGAGGACCATGGCGAAGAGGGCGGCTGCTAATCTGGTGGTTGTGGCAATACTCATCAAAACGCCCATCCGATGGAAAAGTCGACGCCTCCAAGACCGTCGTTATTCATATATTCGCGAAGGCTTCGACGGGTATCGGCTTCGTAGGAACCCGGTCCATGGCGAACCTGATTATAAAGCACCCGTCCGTGACGATAGGCCATGCGCACCATCAATCCTATCTCGAATTGTGCCTCGGCGCCGATAGCTCCGGTGACCAGATGGTAGAGGACCTGAGGGCCGCTGCCGCTGCCGTAGGTGCCTCGGCCCATGGCGAAGCCGGCGGAGACCATGGGGCTGAGCCATCTCTTGGAGGGAAGGAAGGTGAAGTGGACCGTCCCGAATCCGGCGGTCTGAAAGGCGTTTAGAGTGGGCGCCGTGGAGTCGTCGGGGACATAGTCGATGCGTCGATCCTGGAAGACCCAGCTGGCCTCGAGGCGGAAATGGCCGGCGAAGGTGCGGCCTCCCATAAGGCCCAGGCCGTGGGGATGGCGTTGAAATGCCACCGACCAGGGCTTGACGTCGCGCAGCAAGGTCGAGCCCTGCTGGCTCAAGATGCGCTCCACCTCTCGTTGGGTGGCTCGTTCCTGGCGAGCGATATCGTAGTGGCGACGGGCCCGGTTGCGGGCGGCGAGGCGTTCGATACGGCAGCGGCGGTCCTGGCCACAGGCCTCGTCGGCGCCGCCGTCGTCGGTCAGGGGGTCGGCGCCGCGAAATTCGGCCGGTGGCTGCGGTTGATGCGCTTGCTCACCGCGGCGGTCGTAGCTCCGCCAGGCATAGGCGTCGGCGTATTGGGGAGGTACGCATTGAGCTTCAAAGCATACCAGAGTGCCACGGCAGTCATCATCGAAGGTGCAGGACCTGCCCTGTCGCTTTGCCGTAAAAGGGGAGAGGCAGAAGTTGACCTGTGACAGTCCCGCGCTCTGGGCCTGGGCCGGCGATGGCAGCGCCAGAGTGGCGAGCAAGATGGTGACCGCGGCCAGTCCAAAGACCAAAAATGGAGAGGTGGAAGGGTTCACGATGATTCCTCCCGCGGCCCGGGGGCTTCCAGGACGTCGACAAAGGACTCCGGAGGCAGACCACCTCGGGGGATGAGCAATAGTGAGCGGAGCTGGGGCCATCTTAGGCGTGGGCTCGGCGCCTCATCAAGCGGCGGGGCCGGGGGGACGTCGATCGTACCCAGCACCAGAGGAGATGCAGAGGGCTGTGTGGAGCCCACGCGCTCGGCGTAGCCCCGGGGATGGTCTTCCAGAAGGCGGCCGGCCAGGCGATATAGTTCGGTCAGATCATTGCTGACCACGCTGTCCGGGGCCCAGCGAAGGAAGCGCTGCGTATGCTCGACGACCGTCTCCAGCCAGCTCCGCCGCAACTGACGGGCGTGGTCGTCATCGCCCCATTCGGCCATTAAGGGCAGGGTCGCCCGCAGGACCCTGGCCAATTCGGCGTCCTGATTGGCGAAGAAGGCGGCCCGGCGATTGCGGGGGATGACCTGGCGCAGTTCGGCGGGGCGGTTGGACAGGCGCCCCACATAGTGATCGAAGGTGTCTCGGTCATCGAACATAAAGGCGATAAGCGCCCGGAGGGCATAGAGCCGGGGCAGGCGTCGGGCGTCTTGAGTACTCTCCAGGATGGGCTGAACCATCTCGTCGGCCACCTCGGGGCGGCCCATATCGAGGGCGATCTCGGCAAATTCGATCTTTCGTTCGTCCAGCAGGTGGCGAGGCCCGAGTTCTTCGAGAAATTCGTCGGTCCGCTCGTCGACGTCATAGCTCGCCAGCACGCGCAATAACTCGCGATATAATGCGCCCAGAAAGGGGTCGCCCTGATCACGGCGGCGATCGCGAAGAACGGTTCGCCCGATGGCGAAGAAGACGTCTTCGCGGCCGGCGTAGCGATTGGCCGTGGCGGCGAAATAGGCATGAGCCGAGCGTAGCGAGGCCGGGCGGTCGATCAATTCCTCACCGCCCTCGGCGGCCATCTCCCACCAGCCCTGCATCCAGGCGGTCTTGACGATGAAGTACCGGGCCACGGCGTCGACCCGATCGTCCTCATGTCCCACCAGGTGCGAGAGGGCCTCGATGGTCATCTCCGGCTCGCCGAGCTCCATGGCCAGCCTGGCGATTCGCAGAGGCCGGGTTTGGACGCCCGATTCGACCAGGTCCTTCATGGCCCGGCGCTGAAGTTCTTCGATGGCGTCGGCGGCGTGGTGGCGAGCGTCTTCTCGTTGAGCGATGAGCAATGCCAGATCACCGCGGTGGGCCAGCAGATTGTCGACGCTGCGCCGGCGAAGCCCTGATTCATCGGGCAGGGCTTTCGCTGCTGATAGAGCTGCCTCGGCGCGGCTCCACTCGTCGAGAAGCTGGCTGGTCACCGTGGCGGCGTCTATCTCGTCGAAGGGAGCGTCCAACTCGGGTGGATCGTCGCGAGCCATGAGTTGGCCGCATTGGAATTCAACCTCTGCGGGGGCCGGCCATTCGTCGGGCCATGCCTCGGGCTCGACGTGGGGCCAGTGAATGAGGTCGTCGTCGGTGGGGGCGGCGTCGCGGTTGAAGAAGGTGCGCGACGTAAATTGGGTATGCACCGTGCCGCGATGCCAGGCGCCGACGCCGGCCTCGAAGGATTGATGGACCAGGCGAAGACGGCGGCGATCTTCGAGTCGAACCAGCTCGTAGAGCAAGAGCGTCACAGCGTCGTCGGCCACCACCGGCGGAGCCGGGTCGATTGGTCGGCAATTGGCGAGGTTCAAAAAGGCCCGGCCCAGGGCGGTCCAATGGTCGGCGCGGCCCGTATGTTCGTCCAGTGTCAGGCCTTGCTCGAAAGAGGAGAGATCGGCTTCGTGGAGTGGGGCGAAGAGATCGCCTCTGTCGGGGGCGCTCTCCTGCAGCGGGACGCAGGCTCCGAGCAGAGCTCCCAGCGATAGCCCCATCAGAGCGGGCACCAGGGCGGTGCACCGCCACTTCAGCCTGAAGGCGCCTTCGGTCATTTGTCGCCTCCCATGGGCGACCAGCCCACGGCCAGCACGGGGACGAAGCCCGTGGCCGGGATGAAACCGCGGCTGCGATTTTCAAAATGAAGATTCATCTGCAAATCGAGCTTTATCTGAATGCCGTGCTGCCAGTGGGTCAAAAAACCGATGCCTGTGCTCACCGTGGGAACGACCCGTTCTTCTGCAAGTGTGATACCACCGTGAAAGATCCACTGCGGATCGAAGTGAATGACGAATCGCTCCATGGTCAACACTTTGCCATAACCCCAGGAGCCGCGAATGCCGAGGCCGAAGAGGGCGTCCGGTGCGCGAAGATCGGGGACGAAGCCCTGCTCTTCGCGAAGCCGTTCGCCGGCGTGGGCCAGACGGCTGTGCAGGTTATAGGCTCTGAGTTCGACCCCCCAAGTTTCGCTGAAATAATACCCGGCGTCGAGACCGTAGCCGGGGGAGTGATAAAAATCATCGCGGATAATCGCCGTGCCGCCGATATGAGCGTAGAAGCGTCCCTCCTTGGGGGCGAAGCGCTCCTGCAGGGCAGCCCGCGGCGCAGGTTCCTCATCTTCGCCGTTGGCAGGTGTGTCGGCGGCGGCCGTCGACGCACCGATGGCGAGGGTCAGCCACAGGATGAGAGCGGCCAGAGGTGCGGTGATGAGTCGTCGATCTACCACTGGCACTCCCCGATTGCGTCGAGCCAGGAGTCACGGAGCTGACCGGTGCGGTTTTCGAAGGGGCGGTCGCAAAAGGCGTCACAGACCTCGTAGACTCCGGTGACCTCCGTTTCTCGAAAATAGCTATTCAACTCGAAGAGTTGCGGTGGGATGTCGAAATAGAGCTCCGGCTGTTGTTCGTCGGACCAGGGCCAGGTGTCGGCCAGGGCCGGCTGAGGCGCCAGCGGTGGCAGCCCGACCAGGACGGGGGCGGGACTGAAGGTGCAGAGCCGAAAATGCTGTGGCGACTGGGCGGCGTTGGGCCTGAAGAGGGGAATCGAATCTTCGCCGTCGAAGTCGGTGCTCTTCAGGGGGAAATTATATTTTACGGTGGATTCGATGGAGGGCATGAAATTCTCGTCCTCGATGGGTGCCCAGGGGTTTACGTCGTCCCAGTCGAATGCATCGCTGACCGTGTTGGAGCCGATGGCCCAGCGAAAGAGCTGGGGATTATCTTCTTCGTCCTGCTCATGCAAGAGGGCGTCCAGATCCTCGGACTTGGCCGCCGACGGTGGAAGATGGAGGTTGTTGAGGTAGACGATGAGCAGCGTCGACGGCTCCTCGAAGGTGGCCGCCACCTGGTCTGCGCGCACCTGAATCTCATTGACGGGATAGCGAGAGCCCTCGCGCTGATTGCATCCCGAATAAGGATCTCCCCCGGGTTCGGTGGGCCGGTAAATACCCAATTCCCGATAGGTGATCTCCTCCTCGTCGAGGGTGGTAAAGATCTGGCCGCCGATGGCGTCGACGATCTGCTGGCATCGGGTTTCGTTGACGACCTCCAGATCGACGAGGAAGACCACCATGATGGGGTGTTCGATCTCGGGAAGGAGGCGATCCACCTCTTCGGTGTAGAGCATGGCTCCTTCGATGAGGGGGCGGCGAACTTCATCGCCAGGCCGGTCCGAGCGAAGGGGGCGGACCGCCATACATGGAGTGAGATCCATCCAATCCTGGGGCAAGGAGACTCGCGACGATAGGGTGCTCCACTGCTCGGGGGCCCGGTCGGTGCAGGGCGGATCGCCGGCGGTGGAGGGAACCAATCCCCATTGGAAGGTGCGGCGAATGGGCACGTTTTCTTCGTCGAACCAGTCGAAGAGCTCGGGCCGGGCGGAGCGATTATTGTCGACGCCCACGGGGTCGATGTCGAAGGTGGTCTCCACTTCGTAGATTCTGGGTGCAGTGGCCCGGAAGATTCCATGGCGGGCGTCAATGGCACGCAGCGGCGGTTGGTGGGGCGGGGGCGTCCATTGGCCGGGGATCTGGTATTGGACACACCAATAGAGGCGGTCGCATTCATAGGGCTCGCTGGCAAAGGGGGCGTCAGAGAGCTCCAGGGAGTGGAATTGGCCGTCCAGATTGATCTCGAAGTGGACTCGATCGAAGTCGACGACGTCGCCCATGCGCCAGACAACAAAGGTCAGGTCCTCTTGTTGTGAGTAGACGATGTCGACGCCCCTGGGGGTGTAGGGGCTGATCTCGAACTCCGTAAAAGAGCAGCTCCAGGACGCGATGCTGCTCACAAGTGCGAGCAACGCCATGGAGAGGCGTGTGGAGTGCCTGTATTTGGTGTGAAGTCGAGTCATCGACCAGTGCATCAGGGGTCACTGAATTCGAATAGTTCAGGACCCGTGAGGTTAGTCGATTAAAGGGTGGGTTGCCAGCGTGGCGAAATGAGCTGCCAGGGGCGCCGGCTATCCGTTGCTGGTGCTCTTGCGATTGATGCGCTCGGCGACCACCACGGCGTCGACGATGGACCAGATATGAACCACCCAGCCCAGGAAGACGAACCACAGCAAAAAGCATAGGATCAGCATGATGATGCCCTTGCTGACCTCGCCGTTGTAGATCTGTCCCGTGCCGCAGAGGATGAGGCTGAGCAGCAGGGCCATTCCCGGTTGATGTTCGGGCTGTTCGATATGGTGGCCGTCGGCGGTCAGCGCCAGATCGCCGGATTGCGAGGTGGTGGCCAGGGCGGTCGACGAGCTGGGGGCGGTGAACCCAAAGCCGCCATAGTCCTGATGGGTCGAGAAGTTGGCGGTGTCCACGTCGTTGCAAGAGGTGATCGTCGGCCTGGCGTCGGCCAGGGGGCGAGACTCGCAACTGGCGCGGTTGTCGACGACCACCGAATTGTCGCCGCAGCGGCTGGGGCGGGCGTCGGGCCGACCGAGGCGGCTGGTGATGCCGTCGGGGATTCCCTGAAAGCGCGATCGCTGGGCGCCGCGATAAGAGCTCGGGCGCTGAGATGGAGCGTAGGGCTGCTGGGGCTGAAACCAATCGTCGTCGGTAAATCGATTGTCCCCGAACCGATTGCTCGATGGGGTCGTGGGAGACCTGAAATCGCCGTAACCGCTCTGGCCCCCATAGCCCGATCCAAATTCCTGATCGGCGGTGTGGCTATCAGCTCCCTTCCGGCCGTCGGCTCCCTGATGGGGGCTGAATTCATTGGGCGAAAAGGGAGTGGAGCCCTCGTCGTCGATGGTGGTGGACAGATGATCGGCGAAGGGGGAGGGCTTTTGTTTGTCGGTGCTCTGGTCCTTGTCGACGTCTGCTGTGCCGCCCTGGGCGGCGGCATCGGCGGCCGCTTCCAGAGCCTCCCAACTATCGTCGAGGTCGTCGGCGCCCAGCAGGCCCCCGGCCCCGTGCTGGCGCTGATTGGGCAGGAAATAAAAGAGGTTGCCCTCGTCGTCGCTGTCTAGCTCCAGGACGCCTTGTTCGAGCAGTGTATTGAGTAGATCGTTGGCCTTCCGGGAGGGGATTCCCAGATAATAGGCGACCGAGGCGGTGGTGATCTTGGCGTCGGTCTCAAAGGCCATTTTCAAGATGGCTTGTTCAAATTGCTGCACTTCCATAAGCCGCCACCCTTTCGGTTAACACTTCATCTACGGCGAGGCATTGATCGCTGTGACGAAGACTCCGAATCTTGAACCATGGTAACCGGGGAGTTTGTTCCCAACAAGCATGGCTCGCGAATTGCACTGCTGTGCCGGGTCTGCATAAACCGTGCCGAGGCCGCGCTCACATCGGTCACTCCTACAGAAGATAAACAGTTCGCCAGCCGTTTCAACGCCCAAAGATGGGTTTTGGGGCGATCCTTTAGAGCCGTTGATCGCCGAAAAGGGCCAGGGTGTAGCGATCGAGGGGCGAGAAGGTGTCGAGGGTTAATAAAAGTAATTTTGGATCGCTCCAATCCTGGCGAGGGACGGTCAACAGGCGATCGCCCCCGTCGGTGACCACCACCGGCGGGTTCTGGTGGCGATCGACGTAGAGCTGGCGCAGAGGATCGTCGCTCAAATTCAGGGTCCATCGATCATCGTCGCGGTATAACTCGGCGATCGGCGAGCCCTGGCCGTCGGCGACGATCCACCGATCAGGGCCGTGGGCTTTCAAGCGCCAGGTGTCGGGAAGTTCGCCGCCACCCCCATCGCCTGTGACGATCGCTGTGGACTTGCCGTCGCGGCTTCGCTGTTCCAGAGAGTCCTCCCCGGGGCGAACCTGTCCCACGGGGATCATCGAGGCGTCGTAGACCCGGGTGCGCCGCGATCGGACTCGCAGCTTCATCTGCGGCTGATCGTCGCCGTCATAGACGATGACCCGCGTGCCCGGCGTGGAGTTATCCTGGTAGGGCGGCTCGGCCTGGGCCATGCGCCGCGGGTGATCGGGGCCGTAATAACAGCCACCGGCGACCATGGCGCTCAGGGCAAGGCCGATCAGGGCGATCAGGCCGAGGCGTCTTCGGCGCTTATTTGGATGTCGTGATCCTGGCATAATTGGTCGAGGAGCCCGTTGATGAAACCCGGTGTGCTGGCCGTGCCAAATTCCTTGGCCAGCTCCACGCAGGCGTTGATCGCGATCAAGGGTGGGGTGATCTCGTCGAGGATCTCGAAGATCCCCAGCCGGAGCAGGTTTCGGTCCACGCAGGCCATGCGATCGAGACGCCAACTTGGGTTGAGGCGCTCAATTTCGGCGTCGATCTCGGCTTTTTTGCCGGTGACGCCGCGAACCCGTTGGACCACTCCGTCCCAGTAGGGCCCGGGATCGTCGCCGGCGTCGGCGAGAGTCTGGCGGGCGTTCTCCAGGGCCTGGTCGGCGCTCAGATCGGCGAGATCCACCGAATAGAGAATCCGCAGCGCGGCCCGTCGTGCTTTTAGAGGAGAATCAGCCATTGCTAGACTCGTCGATTGCATCAAAGAGGTTGACCATTTCCAGAGCCGCCGTGGCGGCCTCGGCACCCTTGTTTCCAGCCTTAGAACCACTGCGCTCGATGGCTTGTTCCAGAGTGTCGCAGGTAATGACGCCGAAAGCGGTGGGCACCCCCGATTCGATCCCGGCGGCGCCGATGCCACGGGCCGCTTCGGCGGCGATATAGTCAAAATGAGGGGTCGATCCCCGGATGAGCACACCCAGGCAGATAATGGCGTCTACGTTCATCTTCTGAGCGACTCTGCGGGCCACCTGGGGCAGCTCATAGCTTCCCGGGCAGCGCACCAGCGTAATATCGGTCTCGTTGGCGCCGTGGCGCACCAGTGTGTCTGTGGCGCCGGCGATGAGCTGTTCGCTGAAGATGGAGTTCCAACGGGCGGCGACGATGGCAAAGCGCCGGCCTTTGGCGTCGAAATGTCCTTCGATGGTCTGGGGCATAGGTCTACTTCGGGTGGTAGGTTCTAGGTGGTCGGTAATGGGGACGGCGCGCTGCGTTGCTCGGGAAGCTACCCGACAGTCCTGGTTGTTGGCGAGAGCACCGTGGTTTTCACCGGGGTCAAAGATCGAATTCGGGGATCGGGACCTGGTCGACGATGGTGATGCCGTAGCCCTCGGTGCCGATGATGCGCTTTGGTCGGTTGGTCATGACCTCGATCTTGGCGCAGCCGGCGTTGCGCAAGATCTGAGCGCCGATGCCCAAGGCGTGCAGTCGCTGCTGGGGCCGGTTGATCTGGGCCTCGCGCTCCTGATCGGTGAGCTTGCTGGGCTCGTCGTGGACGTGGCGGTCGACGAGATCGCTGGCCGACGATTCCTGTTTGTCCAGGTAGACGATGACGCCGCAGCCTTTGCGGCTGATGGCCTCCATACATCGGCGAAGTTGGAGGACGCAACCGCCGCGGCGATGCAAAAAGGTATCGAAGGTATCGCATCGGGGTTGGACGCGCACCAGGGTGGGTTCGTCAGCTTCGGGCTGACCGCAGATAAAGCATAAATGCTCGGCGTCGTCGACGCGGCTTTTATAGACCTGGACCCGCCAGTCGCCGTCGAATTCGGTGTCCAGCGGGGCGTCGTCGACGCATTCGAGGACGGCCTCGCGCTGGAGGCGATAGGTGATCAGATCGGTGACCGACAGAAGCTGCAGGTCGTGCTCTTTGGCAAATTGGCGAAGCTCGGGCATGCGGGCCATGGTGCCGTCGTCGTTCATGATCTCGCAGATCACTCCCGCCGGGCGGCAGCCGGCCAGTCGCGCCAGGTCAACGCTGCCCTCGGTCTGGCCGGTGCGCACCAACACACCGCCGTCTCGGGCGCGAAGGGGAAAGATATGGCCGGGCATGACGATATCGTCGGCCGTGGCGTCTTCGGCGACGGCGGCCTCGATGGTGCGGGCCCGGTCGGCGGCGGAGATACCTGTGGTCACCCCTTCGGCGGCTTCGATGCTGACCGTAAAGGCCGTGCCGAAGGCGCTGGAGTTCTGGTCGACCATCATGGGGATCTTCAATTTTTCGATCTGGTCTCCCGTCATGGTCAGGCAGATCAGGCCCCGGCCGTATTTGGCCATGAAGTTGATCGCCTCCGGACTGACCCGGTCGGCGGCCATGGCCAGGTCGCCTTCGTTCTCCCGGTCCTCGTCGTCGGTGAGGATGACCATCTCACCGTCGGCGATGGCCTTTAAGGCCCGCTCCACGCGGGCGATGGCCTCCTGGGTGCCGGCGCTCAGGGGCTCGTCGCCGGCCTGGTCGGCCAGCTCAATTTCTTCGGATGTTTGAGGTCGAGACATATTTCGCTCTCCAAAAAGAGGTCACTCGAAACCGGCTCGGGTCAGATCTTCGAGGCTCAAGCCGGGGGCGGCAGCGCCGACGAATTTCTCGACATATTTGCCGATCAGGTCGGCCTCGAGGTTTACCGAACGCCCCGGGGCGTATTCTGCCAACAGGGTCTTTTCGGCGGTGTGGGGGATGATGGCAAGGCCGAATCTGGATTGTTTTACGGAATTGACGGTCAGGCTGACGCCGTCGACGGTGATGGATCCCTTTTCGATGAGGTAGGGGGCCACCGTATCGGGAGCGTCGATCTCTATGAGCCAGGCGTTTTTTTCGCGGGATCGGCCGGTGACGGTGCCCACGCCGTCGACGTGGCCCAGGACCAGGTGGCCGCCGAGGCGGTCGGCCAATCTCAAGGCCCGCTCTAAGTGGACGCCGTCGCCGGGGCGGCGATCGCCGAGGGTGGTGCGCCGCAGGGTCTCGGGGCTGGCGTCGACGGCAAATGAGCCGTCGTCGATGGCGGTCACCGTCAGGCAGGCGCCGTCGACGGCGATGCTCTCGCCAATATCGAGATCGGCGGTGTCGTAGCTGGTCTCGATGATAAAGGTGAAGTTTTCCCCGCTCTGGCGGCGGCTGTGGATGCGGCCGATGTCGGTGACCAATCCGGTGAACATGGAATACTCCCGAGCTGGCAGGTTAAGCGGGGGTGGTGGCGGCGGGCCGGGGGGCCACTTCGCCATGGATGAGGAGGTCCGGTGGAAATTGCTCGATCGTCGGTTCGGCGATGAGCAATCCCCTGGCGACGGCTTCGACGCCGCGGCCCTGCAGCGGTGTGGGCGCCGTGCTGCCGCCGATGAGCCGGGGGGCGATATAGGCATAGGCGTAGTCCACGGCCTGGGCGTCGAAGAGAGAACCCAGAAGGGCGCCGCCCCCTTCGACGAGGACGCTCATGAGCTGTCGGTCGTAGACGGCGCTCAAGATGGCCTGCGTGGAAAGCCAGCCTCGCTCGTCGAGTTCGAGGGAGACGACTTCGACGCCCTGGTCGAGGAGGCGCTTTTTTCGCTCTTCGTCGACGGCGGGGCCGGTGAGCACCACCGTGGGCGCCGTGGACAGATCGGGCTGGAAGATTCGGTGTGTCGCCGGCGCCTCGAGGCGTTCGTCGAGGACAAAGCGCACCGGATCGCGACCCTCATCAAGGCGACAGGTCAGTCTGGGATCGTCGCGATGGAGGGTGTTGGCCCCGACCAGGATGGCGTCGTGGATATCGCGCAGGTGGTGGACGTGACGCCGGGCCGCCTCGCCGGTGATCCAGGCGGAGTCGCCGTTGTGGGTGGCGATCTTGCCGTCCAGGCTCATCGCCCACTTGGCGGCCACCAGGGGGCGGCCCTTGTTGATATAGGTGAAAAACGGGGCGTTGAGCTTGCGGCTCTCCTCTTCCAGGACGCCGCAGACCACCTCCACGCCGGCGTCGCGCAAGATATCGAGCCCCTTGCCGCTGACTCTGGGGTCGGGGTCGATGGTGCCCACCACGACGCGGCGGATACCGGCCTCCACAATGGCGTTGGTGCACGGCGGGGTGCGGCCGAAATGACAGCAGGGCTCGTGGTTGACGAAGAGTTCGCAGCCCTGCAGATCGGCGTCGGCGTCTTTGATGGCGTCCACTTCCCCGTGATCGCAGCCGGCCTGTCGGTGCCAGCCGCGGCCCACGACCAGATCGCCTCGGGTGATGACACAGCCCACCAGGGGATTGGGGTGAGTGCGGCCCGCGGCGCGACGGGCCAACTCGATGGCCTCGGCCATGAAGCGCTCGTCGCGAGCGGTTGGGTCAGATCTGTCCATGAACGATACCGGTCGTGATTAAGACGGCCTTAAAAACAGAGCCGAATGGGGTCGCCGAAAACTAAGTTGGGCAGCCGTCGATCAGTCGGCGCCGGTGCGCTCGCTTTCACCGCGGCGGGTACGGTCGAGGTCGCGCAATTCCTGCAGAAATTCTTCGATGTCGCTAAAGCCGCGGTACACGCTGGCGAAGCGAATATAGGCCACGGGATCGAGGGTGCGCAATTCGGAGGTGATCGCCGAGCCAAGCCAGTCGCTGGTCACCTCTTTTTCGCCGAGCTCGATCATGCGGTGCTCCACATCGTCGATGACGCGATCGATATCGGCGGTGGAGATGGGACGTTTATTACAGGCCAGGCGCACGCCCTGAGCGAGCTTGATCCGGTCGTAATCCTCGCGGCTACCGTCGCTTTTGACGATCTGGGGATAGATCTCCTCGACGCGCTCGTAAGTGGTAAAGCGGCGCTCGCAGTCCCGGCATTCTCGGCGACGGCGAATGGCCACGCCGTCTCGGGCCTGACGTGAGTCGACGACCCGATTTTCGAGATGACCGCAGAAGGGACAACGCATGGATTAGCCGTTGTGCGAGGAAGGTCAGTCCCGTTGTTCGGGATGCTCCAGCTCGTGGATGCGGCAGACGCGGCGGCGGTGGCGGCCGTCGTCGCCGGGGTCGAAGGGGGTGTCCAAAAAGGCGGCCACGCATTCGCGGGCCATATCACTGCCGATGAGGCGTTCGCCGAGGCATAAGACGTTGAGGTTGTTATGCTGGCGGGCCAGGCGGGCCTGAAGGGGGTTGCAGACCACGGCAGCGCGCACGCCGTCGACCTTATTGGCGGCGATCGACATGCCGATACCCGAGCCGCAGACCAGGATACCCTTGCGGGCGGCCTTTTCCTTGACCTGATTGGCCACCCGAGAGGCAAAGTCGGGGTAGTCCACGGACTGAGAGTCCGCTGGTCCCAGGTCGCGAACCTCGCAGCCTCGGGCGGTGAGCCATTCGACGAGATCCGCTTTGAGGTTGACCCCGGCGTGGTCGGCGGCGATGGCCACGTCGACCACCTCGATCGCCTCCGAGACCGTCCCCCGGCGGGCGTCGACCAATTCGATCAGATCGCCCAGGGTGTGAACCGACTCCAGCGCCGATTCCTCGATCTCTCCAAGACCAAAAGCCTCTTCGATACGCCACACCAAGGTGACGACGTCGAGGCTGGTGGCACCGAGATCATCGATAAACCGAAGCTCTGCCGACAGCTCTTCGGTTGGAATCTCGAAGACTTCGGCGATTACTTCGATGACGCGCTGTTCGGTGCTCATCGGTTAGCCCGTAAGCTCGAGGAGTCAGCTGGGGATTAGTAGATATCCCACTTCTCGACGACTTGCTCGTCTCGGTAATAACCGCAGTCCATGCAGGCCCGGTGGGGGCGCTTGGGCGCGTAGCAGTGCGGGCAGCGCTGCAGGTTGACCGCTTTGAGTTTGTCGTGGTTGGCCCGCCGGGAGCGGGTTTTTGCTTTCGATTTTCTTTTCTTTGGCACAGCCATGATCGTTCTCCCTTTGCATCAAAAGTCGGACCGAGAGGTACGCAGTCCGACAGAAAAGTCAAGTGAAACACACCGAATCAGCGACGGCGAATCTTAGGACTTATCGTCGCCAAGTTCAATATCGCGCAGCTTCGACCAGCGAAGGTCCATTGAATTGGCCTCGTTTTCCTCGAGGGTTTCTTCGCCCACGATCCGCTCGTAGGCGGTGTCGCAGGCCTCGGAAAGAGACTCGGGACAGACGGGAAAGCTCGGCAATTCCAGCAGCACCGCCTCCCGAAGAAGGGGTCGAAGGTCGATGATTTCGCCCTCGTAATAGCTGACGTTCATATCCTGTTCTTCCAGGACGATTTCATCGCGGCCCTCATAGGCCTCGTCCCAGGAAGGGCGGGACATCAACACGAAGTCCACGTCCTCGTCAAGTTCTATCTGGCGCCACTCCAAGCAGCGCCCGCAGCGATAGAAAAAGGAGCCTTCCACGGAGCCCTTGATATGGACCGTGTCACCCAGCAGTTGAGCGTCCAACTCGGCGCGGAAAGGGACGTCGTCGTCGACCTTCCACGGCGATTCGCCGTCGTCGGCGATCAACGCTCCTTCGAGCAGCCACCCCGCCGAAGATCCGGGGACTTCAAAATCAAGTTGTAGGGGCTCGCCGTGAAAGTTGATCAGGTCGAGCTCGAAACTCTGGTCGGTCATAGCGTCTTTTTTCTCATTGCGTACGTGGCAAATTGTCACCGATCCAACCGGTGAGACCTGGGCGCCATTCCTTACAGAGTGGGCGATAAATTGCAACCTGATGTGGCTGAGGAGGATTGGTTTGACTCGAGTCCAGATACTCCGGTGAAGAGCGGTCAGATCAGAATTCGAGAGTTCGCAGCCCTTTCCCATCATTGAGTATTGCTTGAAAGAAGAAGGGGCCCATCGAGACGATGGCGCTCAGAAAGAGGTCCTGGGCGCTCATGGAGGGGGGGCTATTTTCTCGTTTATCGATTTCGACCACCGCCTGGGCGACTCGCCAGTCCCACCAGAACGTCCAGAGGCCACAGGTCGCGCCAGTGCAAAGGGCCTCGACCATCGGATTGAATTGACGACGATCGAGGCGAGTGTTGATGTCCTGACTGGTTTTGAAGACCCACCACAGATAGTAGAGGCCGCAGGTCAAAAAGGTCAGAGTGAGGGGGATAATCGCGTTGGAAAAATCCATCAATTTTATTTTCATTTTCCCATTCTCGCTCAAATCGTTGTGAACCGAATTTCAGCAAGATACTACGTGTGTCCCAGAACGAATAGAGTAAATAAAATGCTCCCACCTGGTCTCGGCGCCCCTGTCGATATGCGACACAGGCGGTGCTTTTAGAAAAGGGAGGTCGATGCGCTCAGAGCCGATGGGTCTGCGGCGGCTCGACGGTGATGAAGAAGGTGGCCTCCAATTGGGCGGGGAGGTCGTTGGACTCGACGTCGATATCCCAATTGGTCAGGGTGCGTCGGTAGCAGTCCAGGACTTTCTCCGACGGCAGGTTAGATGACGTCTTATTCTCGACGGTGATGTCCACGTCGCTCGGGGTATAGGTGCCGTTGGATTGGCGCCAGCTCATCTGGACCTGGGAGGCGACGAAGTCGCCGGGGAGCTCTTCGAGGATGGTGGCGGCGCAGCGCTCGGCCGTGGGCAATTGGGCGCTCAGGCCGTCGACGAGCTGCTCTCGCAGCTCGGTCTGTTCGGTGTGGACTCGCTCCAGGAGGTGAGCGGCCTGGTTGCCGCGCACCGACGGAGGATCGATCTTCTGGCCCACGAAGTGGACTCGGTATTGAACGCGCGAGCCCTCGTCGGCTTCTTCGGCCATCCTGGGGAATTCGTATTGCCAGGCCCGGCGAATGACGCAGCGCGCCTGGTTGGGGCGAACCACTCCGTCGGTGGAGCCGTTCACCGCCTGGGGAACTCCGTTATAGGATAGGTAGACGTCGGCTGTGACCGTCCCCTCTCCGGGATAGGAGGTGGGCTCGAAACAGTCGGCGATGCCCTGTTGGTCGTCGTTGAGGGTGCGCTGAGCGTCGACTTCGCTGACGGCGCCCTCCGTGGAGGTGACCTCGATGACCGGGATGAACTCCCAATCGACGTGAGCGCTCACCAATTCGGGAGCCACGATCTGTGGGAGGTCTTCATCGATCTCGTCGGGATCGACGTCGTCGTCGACCTCGTCGGCCGTGACTTCTTCGGGAGGTTCGTCGCCGACGATTCGGAAGGTGGGCACCTCCTCATCGTCACCGGAGCCGTCCTGTGCCACAGCGGGAAGTGCGAGAAAAAGAATAAGGAAAATCGAAGAACTCGACATTACGAATCGCCACATGAATACCTCCCCAGGGTGGGCACGGCAGTACATCGCTTCACGGTACATCCAGAAAGGTAAACATGGGACGCCCCGGGTAAATTTCTCATTACCCGGGGCTGAACGGCCTGGGACTATTCGTTGACCGTAAACGAGACAGTCTCCAGCGAGTTGCCCTCGCCGTCGCGGATCTCCACCGTCCAATCACCGGCGCGGCCCACGGCCAGGCTGGCCCAGGTGCGCCAGCGCCAGCTCTCTCCGATGTTGATCTTATAGGTGTGGATTTCGGCGTCGCCCGCCTTCCAGGCGACCTCTACTTCCTGAGCTGACTCGGGGTTGCGAAAGGCCATCCAGACGGTGACGCTGTCGCCGACGGAGAAGGAGTCGCCCTCGTTGACGGCCTCCCGATCCTCGACGCCGGCGGCCGTCTTGGCCTCCAGTAATTGAATGGCGCCGTTCGAGGCGGCCGGGGCCGCCTGTGCCGTTTCTTCTTCGCCATCACCGTCGGCTTCTTCGTCGTCGGCGACGGCCGTGGGAAGAGCGACGAAAAGTGCGATTACGAAAAATACCATCCAGGAAGCTCTGTTAATGAACATTTTTTCCTCCGCGACAAAAATTTTTGTGAGCTTCTGCCAACCAGGGAAGATGTCCCAACGGTGACGAGGCTCTGCAATAATGACGAATGAACGTGACCATTTAAGAGTAGCGGGCGGTCGTGGGAGAGGACAAAGGCTTTTCGGTTACGGTATGCTAAGGTGTGCGACGTATTGCAAATGAGTTGCCAGGTCCTGGAGCCATCATGACCATCTGGGTCGACGCCGACGCCACTCCGAACGCCGTCAAAGAAATCCTTGTGCGGGCCTCCCTGAAGCGTCAGGTCGACGTGGTGTTGGTGGCCAACCACTGGATTCCAAAGCCGCGGTCGGCCCGGGTGTCGACGGTCACGGTGGCCCAGGGAGCGGACGTGGCCGACGACCATATCGCCGAGCATTGTCAGGAGGGCGACCTGGTGATCACCGCCGATATTCCCCTTGCCGCTCGGGTGGTCGAAAAAGAGGCCCAGGTCATCACCCCCTATGGGCGCGAATTGGACGCCGCCAACGTGCGCGAGGCGCTGAGCCTGCGAGATTTTAACGAAGAGTTGCGTGATATGGGCGTCCACTCCGGGGGGCCGCCTCCCTTCGGACGAGTGCAGAAGCGGGAGTTCGCCAACGCCCTGGATCGGTGGATTACGAAGTCGAAGCGGTAGAATTGGGAGTATTTTGCTGGACGAAAAAGTCGTCGGCTGCGACCATGAAGCATCATGACGACGAGTGAGAAAATTGCCCGCCCTCAGTCGGTGGCGAGCCGGGATGTGCCGCAGATTCCGGGCCTGGAGTTGATCGAGGAGGTGGGCCGGGGAAGTCACGCCGTGGTGTATCGAGCACGACGGGGGGATCAGACCTACGCGGTCAAGGTCTCGAAGGCGTCGTCGATGAGATCCGTCGAAGGAGGTCTGCGTCGGTTGCGCCGTGAAGCGGGATTGCTCGCGCGAAGTTGTCATCCCGCGTTGGTCACCATCCACGAGGTGGGGCTCGTAGGCGATCGGCCCTATCTGGTGATGGATTTTATCGAGGGCACCACACTGGCGGCGCGCCTGGAAGAGCAGGGGTCCCTCGATCTGGAGCAGGTCATCGAATTGGCCGCTGCGCTGGCCGGGGCGCTGGTGGTGGTTCATCGCCAAAGGTTGGTTCACTGCGATATCAAACCGGAGAATATTCTTGTCGGCGCCGATGGTGCGGTCAGCCTGGTGGACTTCGGCCTGGCCCTGCCCACGGGCACCTTTGCCGGGGAGGATTTTTTCGCCGGCACCTTTCGATATTCAGCGCCGGAACAGACGGGGATGGTTCACCGGCCCATGGACGGACGCACCGATCTCTACTCGCTGGGTGTGGTGCTCTACGAATGCCTGACGGGAGCGCCGCCCTTCGATGCCGACGAGCCCCAGGAGGTCATCCGCCGTCATGCCGTGGAGACGCCGGCGCCGCTTGGAGAACTACGGCCCGAGGTGCCGCGAGAGTTTTTGGAAATTCTCTATACTCTTCTGGCAAAGGATCAGTCCGACCGATTCGACAGCGCAGCAGTATTATTGAGAGAACTCGAGTCGGTTGCCGAAAAACTGGAGCACTACTCGCCGGGTGGCGAACTCTTTGAGGTTGAAGGGGAGAAAACTTCCACCGGGTTTGGTCGGCGCTCGCTTCTGGCCGAGCTGCGCCGTCGATGGGTTGCAGTCTGTCGCAGCGGCCAGGGAGAATTTGTGGAGCTCCTCGGTGAGGCGGGGATCGGCAAGGGGCGGCTGCTCCAGGAGTTTCTGGGGCATTTCTCCGACGATGTCCCCGTCCTATTCGGTCGCTGCCGGCCCGGGGAGGAAGCGTCGGCATTTCGTGCCGCCTTCGCAGGGCTAGTGCGGCGACGGGGTGGTGAGGCGTTTGACGGCCTGGAAGTTGAGCCCAGATACGCAGGGCTTCTTGCCAGGGCGTATCCGGAGCTTCGCCCGTTCCTCGACGATGGGGCAGATGACGTCGACGGTCCACGGGACCTGCTGCTGCACGCCACGGCGCAGGTGATTCGAGGCTGGGCTCAGCACTGCCAGGGGGCGATCCTGGTCATCGACGCCTTTGATGAAGCCGATAAGTCAACGCAGCGTATCGCCTTGAGGCTGCAAGCCGAGCTCAGTGAAGTGCCCCTGCTGATATTGATCGCCACCGACGAGCCTTCGGGGCTCGGTGATGATATCGTCGTGCCTCCCCTGACCACCGACGAGGTCGGTCAGCTTTTGGCCGGCCATTTTCAAGGCTATCGCTTTCCCCGAGAGTTCGTCAGGACCGTCGCCCAGCGAAGCCGAGGCCTGCCGGTGTTGGTCGACGAATACGTACCAATGCTTTTGGAGGAGGGGATCGTACGCCCTCATTGGGGGGAGTGGGTTGTCGATGAGCAGGCGCTGGACAACCATGTGCTTCCCTCGGATCTGACAGCTTATGTGGTGGGACGATTGGATCGGCTCGAATGGTCGACGCGGCGGGTGCTGGAGGCGGCGGCCCTCATCGGCCAGACCTTCGATATGACGCTCCTCGAGGCTGTCGTCGACGATGACGAAGCCCCGGTGGGGGCAGCCCTTTCAAAGGCCATGGAGCACCGGCTGGTGCGGCGTGAAGCAGGCGGCGGCTTTGGGTTTATTCATGACGAGGTCAGAGACGCACTCTACGAGGCGGTCGATGACGAAGATCGGCGTCGACTCCACCAGCGGATCGCAGAAACTCTGGATGGTCCTGATTCTCTGGAGCCCGCCGAGGTGACATGCCTGGCCGTCCACTACGGCGAAGGGGAGATCGCAGACAACCCGAGCCGGGTCTTCGAGCTCAACTACGAGGCCGCTCAGATCGCCCAACGGCGCCATGCCGATGAGGAGGCAGTGGAGCGCTTTCGAAGGGCTGCGCAGGCGGCCCAGGTCGGTGAGATCGACCTGCCGCCTCACTTCGACGTGGCCTTCGGGCAGTCCTGTGCACGCACGGGCCGTCTCAAAGAGGCGACGGCTCACCTCCAAGATGCGCTGCCCCGTCTGGAAGGCGACGTGCAGCGAGCGCAGGTTCTGGTGCGTCTTTCCTGGCTTCGGTTGACCAATGTGGAGATCGACGAGGCGCGACAGGACTTGGAGCAGGCCTTTGAAGCGCTGGACGAATCGCTGCCCACCGGGGCGGCAGCTCAGCTATTCTTAATCGGTCGAGATTGGTTGAGGTTTCATTTTCGCAGAGCACTCCCCGGCGCCGGCCGCCGGCCGGGCGAGGAGCGCCGGGCCCGCGGACAATGTCTTTTTGCCGCCTACGATCAGGCCGCCTATCTGGGCTATGTAGCCAACGATGAAGCCCTTATGGCTCAGGCGATGGTGCGGCCCCTGAGCACGGCCGTCGCCCTGGGATCGGCGGCGGAGTTGAGCATGGCCTACTACAACTACGCCATCTTCTTGGCCGAGATGAATCGCCCCCGCCGGGCCTGTCGATACGCCGATCGGGCCGTAGAGATCGCCGCCGAGACCGACAGCCCACCTGTGGAGGCTCGGGCGTTGCTTCACCGGGCCTGGGCCTATCATTTCGCCGGTTTCCCGAAGCAGGCCGCCGACTTCGGGGAGAGTTGTCTACGCAGCGAGGGCCAGTGGCTCGATGTCTTCGATTACCTCAACGGGTGCACCGACCTGGTCTGGAATCTGGTCATGCGCGGTCATTGCGTGTCGGCGCTGGAGTGGCTCGATGCCGCCGATCGAAGGGCGAGCCAGGTCGACGAGGGTGGAAAATTGGTAGCCGGCCATATTCATCACCTCTTCGCGGCGTCGCTCCACACCATTTTGGGGGGCGCTCAGGAGGGGGCGACGAGGCTCAAAGAGTATCGCCAGGTGGTCGAACCGTTGCCCGACAATATGACGAGGAGCGCCGAGATTCTGGCCCATCGGCTGTGGATCGCTTTGGAGTGTGGCGAGTGTGGAGACGAGGTCGATGAAATCGTCGCTGCCTACACAAAACTCGGGCTCGAGCCGCAAAAGCTAAACCTCTTATTTCGCCATATCTATGTGCTCATCGCCTATGGACGCCTGCGCCAATGCGAGGCGGCTGGCGACGATGAGAGGAGGCTTGAGGTGCTCGGCGAGGCGCTGGGCATGCTGCGTCACGCCGGCGGCCACCCCACCATCGACGCTCACCGGCAGGTCATCGAAGGGGCCCGGGCGCGGCTGATGGGAGAATTCGTCCGCGCCGAAAGGGAGCTCGACCATGCCTGTCGTTTGGCGCGAGCCATCGACGCTCCCTGGGTGGACTTCGAGGCGACCTTTCAGCGGGCCTTGATGAGGCGTCAGCAAGGGCAAGAAGAAGCGGCGCTGCGCCAGGCGCGCTATGCCTACGTGTTGGCCATGGACGGGCAGTGGCGCGAGCGGGCGCGGCGAATTCGCTCCACTTTCTCGCGAGCCGTCGGCGATATGGCGCGTCAGAGCACACGGGGCGGGCCGACGTCGACGGGATTTCACCAGGGCAGGCTGCAGCGCTACCTGGACGCTCTGGTGGAGGTCTCGAGTGCTTCGATGACCACCGCTCATCCGCAGGCGTTGGCGGAACAGACGCTGGACAAGGTCATCGATCTGCTCGGCTGTGAGCGGGCCTTTTTGCTCTTCGACGGCGACGACGAGCTCGAACTCCTGGCGGCGAGGGATATCAACGAGAAGACCCTCGATGGCCACGCCACCTACAGCAGGACAGTCGTCGACCACGTCTGGCATACTGGCGAGTCCGTGGTGCTCGCCGGCAGCGAGGAGGGAGCCGCCTGGGGCTCGGAGAGCATTATGGCTCACGACCTGCGGAGCATCGCCGCCGTTCCCATGGCGCTCCACGAGGAGCTGCTCGGCGTGCTGTACCTCGACAGCAGCCTGGCCCGCGGGGTCTTCGTATCGGCGGATCTGGACTTTTTGCGCGCCATCGCCACCCATATCGCCATCGCCATTGAAACGGTGCGCACGGCGCGCATGGAGGCGACCCTGGAGGCGGTGCGAAATATGGCCCTCCAGGATTCTCTGACGGGGGTGCCCAATCGGCGCCACTTCTTCGAGGTCGCTCCAGAGGAGATCGCCGGCGCCGTCGCCGAGGGACGGCCGATCTCGGCGGTGATGCTCGATATCGACCATTTCAAAAAGCTAAACGACACCTACGGTCATAGCGCAGGCGACGAGGTATTGAAGATCGTCGCCCGGCGGTGTGCCAAAAGCCTTCGCCAACGAGACCATTTCGCCCGCTATGGCGGCGAGGAATTCGTGGCCCTATTGCCCGGCAGCGATCTGGAGATGGCCGGCCATATCGCCGAGCGGCTTCGAGAGGCCATAGGCGGTACTCCTGTCGATGTCGACGGTGTATCCCATAAGGTCACGATGAGCCTGGGGGTGGCCGAACTGCGATCCGGAGAAGACCTGACCGCGCTGCTGGCCCGCGCCGACGACGCCCTCTACCGCGCCAAGGACGCGGGACGAAACGCCGTGGTGGTTGATATATGAGCAGATCCTCTTCGACCGGATGGTGAGTTCCGGCTTTTGATGCGTCCTCAATCTTAGTGGGTAAAAAGTATGTTCCTTCGCAACCTGTCGATATTTGCTGTCGCTTTATTTTGTGTAGCTTGCGCGCAGGAGCCGTTGAGCACAAACGACGGTGGGGACGCAGATGTTGGCGGCGAGCCCGATGTTCAGGGGCTGGACGTCGACGGCGGTGAGGATGTCAGCGCCGGTGAGAGCGATGCCGACGAGCCCGACGCCGCCGATGTGGACGATGATCCGGGGCCGCCTGCGCTTCCCACGTTTGAGAGCCATTTCAACGAGCCCGTAGGCGGTCAAAACGACGACTCCCTGGAGGACGTGATCATCGATTACCTGGAGCGAGCCGAACCGGGGTCGACCGTGCGAGCCGCCTTCTATACCTGGAGTCGCACTCGAGTGGCGCAGGCCTTCGTCGACGCCTTTGAGGCAGGGGTGGACGTGCGGGTCATCGTGGGAAATACGAATCAGCAAGCCGACGGCACGGATTGGCAGGCCATTCAGATATTGCGCGAGGGGCTCGGCAGCCGGCTGACTATCTGCAGCGAGGGGCAATCATCGGGGGGCTGCATCGGTGACGGGATTCAGCATAATAAATTTACGATCTTCTCGTCCCTCGACGATGGCTCAGAGCAGGTGGTGCTCCAGTCGTCGGCCAATCATACCAATCCCCAGCGCAAGGCCTTCAATAATACGATAATTATCCGCGGCGATGGTGCGCTATACAGCGCATACGCCGATTATTGGTACGATCTCCAGGGGCAGCAGCAGGACCTCAATTATTACCGGTCTTTTGTGGGAGAGAAGAAGACCAAGGTCTATTTCTTTCCCCGTGAAAGTGGAGATACGATCGTCAATATCCTGAATAATATCACCTGCGATGAGGACTCTTATATCCACGTGGGGATGGCCTATTTCTCCAATCCAAGGGTGGCAGTGGCCGAGGGGTTAGCTCAGCGCCACTCCGAGGGATGCAGCGTGAGCGTCCTGGTTCGGGAGGACACCACCGGCGCAAATATCATCGACGCCCTCGATGTGTCGGGCATCGACCTGGCGGTCTTTCCCTCTGGCGCCGATCATGGAGTCCACTCAAAATACCTGCTCGTCGATGCTCCTTATGGCTCACAGGCCCGCCGACAAAAATTGGTCTGGACCGGTTCCCATAATTATACGGGGCCGGCGCTGCGGCGACATGACGAGACGTTGCTCAAGATCGAGGACGATGGGGTCTACCAGGACTATCTGGATAATTGGGAGATGATGCGCTCCCGGTTATGAGTCACTGTGGTACAGTTTGTTTTCGATTTGTAATGGAGAGGGCGATCAGCCAGACTTGTGCCATGGGCTGACTATGAATTCGCAAAGGATGAAATTTCAATGAATATATGGCACACCAGACGGCCTCAATTTGACCGGTCGGTTCTATGTCTTCTGATGGGGGTAGTGCTCGCATCGATGATGGGCTGTGCCGTGGGCGATATCGAACCGGGCCAGGCGGAAGTAGATAGCGGTCAGTCAGAGGGGGATGTGTGGGACTCTGATGGTGGCGAGCCGGATGTGTCGGGGCCCGATCTCGATGCCGGTTCCGATGCCGATAGCGGCGGAGATCTAGATGCCGGAACCGATGCCGACACGGGCACCGATGCCGACACGGGCACCGATGCCGATACGAGCACCGATGCTGATGCCGGGCAAGATACGGACCCCGACGTAGATGCCGGACCTGATGCCGATACGGGAGGCGACGATTTTTGCCAGAGTGACGAGGATTGTGACGACGGGGTCTGCGATCTGGGAAGCGGTGAATGTGTGGTCTGTACCGAGGAGGCGGGATGCGCCGATGGTCAGGTTTGCGATGAGGCCGCCCAGGTCTGTCGTGACTGTATCGACGATGAGGATTGCACCGACGGCGGATTCTGCGACGTTGACTTCCAATGCGTCGATTGTCTGAGCGACGACCACTGCGGCGATCATGTCTGCGATACTGACTCCGGCCTCTGTCTCGAATGTGTCGATGACCTCGACTGTGACGACGGCGTATGCACCGTCGATTATCAATGCACGGAATGTCTGTTCAACTCCGACTGCGACACCGGTGAGGTGTGCTCGGCCGACGAGCAGTGCGTGGAATGCGTCACCGACAGTCATTGTGGTGCGGGGCTGGTCTGTACCGGCGACAATAAATGCGTGGAATGCGAGTACGACTTCCAATGCGATGGAACCCAGGTGTGCAACCCCGACAATACCTGCGGGCAGAGTTGTTCGGGCGACCTGGATTGTCCGGTCAATGGCGAGGTCTGCGGCAGCAATAACCTCTGTATCGACAATCCCGATACGTCGGTGTGCAATTATAATTCGGAGTGCCCCTCGGGAAGTTGCGGTAGCATTGAACTTCGCTGCCATTGTGACGGCGATTATCACTGCTCGCCGGGACAGACCTGCCATTCCCATTGGTTGGGCTACGATTATTGTGCCTGAGAGAGTTCGATCATCATTGGAGCGCGGTCAGCTTTGCCAGTTTCCCATTGGAGCGCGGCCAGCTTGGCCGCCTTAAGGGGACTGGCAGTCCGCGCTCCAGGGATCAGGATTATTGAATCAGGGAGGCGAAGCCCTTCTCGGAGAGGACCTCTTCGGCGATGGCGGAAAAGTCGTTGTGGGTCAAAAACCAGCGGTCCTGTTGGCCGAGAAAACGCTGAAATGTCTCTTCCGCCACGTCCAGGTGGAGGGCGTTGAATTCGGCGATCTCGATCTGCGCGGTTTCTTCGATGGGAGCGAGGACGGGCGCCTGACGATGGAAGGTGCCCTGCTCGTAGGCGTAGGCGATTTCAAAGAGGGTGGGATCGTCGTATTGGCGGCCGGTGAACATCATCCCAAAGGGCATATCGTTGTGGTCATGGCCGGCGTTGACCGTGATCGACGGCAGGCCCGTATAGCTGGAGAGCACGCAATTTGAGCTGATGCCGCCGATGCGGGCGCCGCCGCGAGGATCGGTGGGATAGACGACGGCGTCGAGGTCGAGTTCGTCGAGGACGGACTCCACATATGCGCGGTTGTCGGCAAAGGCTCTTCTTCCACGCTCCAGTCGAGAGGCGACGTTTTCCGCCGATTGTGGGAGGGAGTCCAGACAATCTTCGGCGTCTTCGTAGAGGCTGAAATTATAGCGCTCGGACTTGCAAAATTCCTCGACGCTGGAGACGCCGCCGGAGGTTTCGGCTAAAAACTGCTCCATATCGTAGCCGTTTCGCGTGCTGTAGAGGCGATCTTGGACACCGGGAAGTTCGACGGGGTCGACGACAGTGGCGCCCAGAGATTGGAGCTCGGCGAAGAACTCGTCGTAGCGGGCCTCCATTTGTTCGTTTGCCCCCGTGAAGGGGTGGCGTCGTCGGTCGCTCGCCTCGTCGGTGAGCACCCGCAGGACACCAATTCGCTTGCCGTCGAGCCCCTGTGGGTCGAGATGGTCGAGGTAGCTCTGCGGCCTGGGCGGCGTGGAGATACAATGGGCAGGGTCGCGGGGATTTCGCTGGGACATGACGTCGAGCATTCGCGCCAGATCTTCGACGGTACGAGCCATGGGGCCCACGGTCTGGTTGAGGCGGTTGAGGGGAAATGTTCCCTCCGTGCTGACCAGCCCGTGAGTGGAGCGAATGGTCACCAGGCCGTTATAGGCCGAGGGCAGCGTCAGCGAGGAGCAATTGTCGGTGCCCAGGCTGGTCATGGCCATACTGGTGGAGACGGCGACGGCAGACCCACCGCTGGAGCCCCCGGAGCGCCGGCGGGGGTCGTAGGAGTTTCCAATCTTGCCGCTGCGGCTGCTATAGCCGCCCAGCCCCTTGGCAAATTCGTCCATGGAGTTGGTGCCCATCATCACCGCGCCGGCCCGGCGCAGACGGTCCACGGTAAAGGCGTCGCGATGCGCCTGGGCCTCGCCAAGGCCGAGGGAGCCCGCCGTGGTGGGCAGCTCGGTGGAGGCGTAATTTCCCTTGATGGAAAAGGGCACGCAGTGCAGGGGGCCCGATAACTCACCCTCACAGCGCTGGTAGTCGTCGAGGCGGCGGGCGGTGTCGACGGCTGCTGAGTTGAGGGCGATAAAAGCGTTGTAGGGAGCGCGGCCGTTTAAGATGCGCAGATCGTATTGCAGGGTACGCTCGATATGCCGGGAGACGACCCACTCACAGGTAATCTCACCGCCTTCCAGCGCCTCATGCAGCTCGCCGACGGTGGTCTCGACGATATCAAAGTCGGGTTCGATGCAATCGCTCTGAGCGTAGGCGCTCAGGCATAGATTCGGGCCGTCCCCGCAGGACTGGTCGTAGCCGTCAAAATCAAAGCCGTCGTCCAACTCACATTGGCCGATGCATTCCGCGCAGGGATCGAGGATGGTCAAGTCGTCACCGCAGGCGGCGGCGACGGTGGAGAGGGTGAGGAACAACGCTGTGGTGAGAATGATACGAACCATAGTGTTCGCCATCGTACAGCCTACCGCGAGACGTTGCTACTGGCCGCCATGCCCCTCCGTTTAGGAACGGGACGAAAGATCGGAAGAGCTGAAAGCGAAAGAGCTAAAAGCGAAGGAGCGAAGACGCTGAGCGCGGAGGAGCGAAAGATTCAAACTGATCGCAGCGAATGAGCGAATTGGTCTGGCAGCGAGGTGTTTTGGTGCGCTGGCAGACTCTTCGACGAGAACCTCGCGCAGGTCCGAACTTTCGCCTTTCGACGAGAACCTCGCGCAGGTCCGAACTTTCGCCCTTCGACGGGAACCTCGCGCAGGTCCGAACCTTCGCCCTTCGACGGGAACCTCGCGCAGGTCCGAACTTTCCCCCTTCGACGGGAACCTCGCGCAGGTCCGAACTTTCGCCGCGTGACGCCCCTTCACTAATTCGCTCAAATCCGTTTGAATCTTTCGCTACTCCGCTTACAGCTCTTTCGCTTCTCCGCTCTTTCGCTTCTCCCGCGGATCAGCGGGGGACGAAGCAGGCGAAGTGGTCGATGCCTTCGGCCAGGTCGTGCCACTCGGGAGCGGTGGTCAACTCTTCGGTCAGCGTGGGATAGGCGTGGCGATCGAAGACGGCGGCGTTGACGTCGAATTGGGTGAAGAAGCCGCGGGCCACCGGCTCGGTTCGGATCAGCTCGGCCATCTCCAGGGTGTCCTCGTCGACCAGGCCGCGGTGGTCGTCGAAGAGCGGGGCGTGAGGCCGGCTGGGATCGACCAGGTGGTAGAGCAAAAAGCCGGCGTGTTCGGGGTCGTGAAAGAGGCGTACTTCGCGGCCCGTGCGGCGCAGATGTTCGGCGCAGCGAAGGGGGAGGTCGGCGCTCATCACCCCCGCCAGGGGGGCCTGGGTGCGCAGATCTGAATGAAGAGAGGTCACGATTGGCGTGCGCGTGGGGACGCCGGGCTGAACCAGGATAGCGGCAATTGAGGTGGCGAGCAGGGTGAGCACCAGGATTGCCGTTCCGGGGATTTTTCGGCCCTTCTGGGTCAGCAGGGAGGCCGCTATCAGGGCGATGAGCGCCGCTGACGGAGGGGCCAGGGCGGTGAGCTCGATGCTCGAGATGGCGAGCCCCCAGAAGGTGGGGCCGTAGGCAAAGCCGAAGAGCGCGGGCAGAGCGGCGGCGCTCAAGCCGGCGGCGACGAAGAGGCGGCGGCCGTCGTCATCGGAGATGGCCAGGCGCGTCAGATGGAATGAAGCCGCAAGAGAGGCGACGATGACCACCAGGGCCGTACTCATATCGACGTTGATGATGAGCAGCGCCATCAGGGGCGCCACGGCCGCAAGCCACACTCGCTGCGGCCGCTCCAAAAGGGCGAAGACGGCGATGAGGGCGATCGTGGCCAGCGGAAGCGCCAGGACTGCAGGGCCTGTATGGGCGAAGAAAAAACAGGCGCCGCCGAAGATGATAAGCGGTGCCACCGTGGGAAGTAGCCGGTCCGTGCGCCGGGCTACAAAGAAGGTCACCAGCGCCACCGATAGAGCGCATAGGACGTTGCGGAGCAAGAGGTTTAGCTCCGGTCCGGCCAGGTCGTGAAGATTGGCCAGGATGACCGAGCCAAGCCAGGAGGTGTGGACCGCCGGTTCGTCGTAGGGAACGGTGTATAAAAAGAGTTGCTGATCCGGAATTCGCTGCCAGGTGGCGATCATCTCGCCAACTGCCACATGCCACCAATAAAGGGGCGAACCAAGGGCCTGAAGGCCGAGGACTGCCATGGTGATGGCGGCGGCGACCAGGGCCGTAAAGATCGACGTCGAGATGGGTCGAGTGGAGGGTGCGTCCATAGAGTACTGCTTAGAAGTGGCGGCGAAGAAAATAGGCGCCCAGCTTAAAGGCGATGGCGATGATTCCTATCGAGACCAGGACTCCGGCGCCGGCCAGGCCCCAGGTCAAGATATTGGCATTCGTATTTGCCATGTCTGCCAGGAAGATGGAAGCGTGGAACCAGGAGCCGATGAGCAAAAGGGTGAGCATGATGGTGACGATCATGAAGATGACCGCACCGAAGCTGGAGGCGATCTTGGCGGCGTTCGGGTTGTGGAATTGGGGATAGATAGCCCCCATGGACACCGCCATCGCCGAGGCCACGAGCGAGATGATCAGGATCTGCACTGCCGATAGGACGGTCATAATCGGTGCCATTCCCACCAGGAGGTTCGACGACAGAATGAGCAATTGTCCGACGATGAGCACGGGCAACAGGCTTCCCAGCCATTTGCCGACGAGAAATTTCTCCAGCGATAGCGGGGCCTGTAGAATCAGCCAGAAGGAGCGGCCCTCGATGCTGACGGCGGGAAATAAAAACCTGCCGCAGAGGGCGACGACGACGAAGGCGCAGGCGGCGAGGTTGAAGAAGGCGAGGCCGATATTTCCGAAGAGCGCCTCATCGGCGGCGGCGTCGAGATAGCGAAAGTTGACCAGGTAGATGACGATAATTGCAAAGACGATGAGCAGTTGCGTCCATTGGCTGGCGTCGCGGGTGAAGATGGCCTGATCTTTTTTGACCAATTGGCCAAGGGCGGAAGCCTTTCCCGTTTTGGCTCGGAGGTCGTCCAGACCGGTCTGGAGGGAGGCCCCGGTGGAGCGAGTGCGCTCGAGGAGCCAATTTCGCACCAGCACCATTACGCCCCCGCCGTGCTGACCTTCTTGAGCGTTGGAGTAGCCGCGAAAATACAGCGGGCGGTGCAGCCAGGCGGCGACGAAGAAGAGGGCGATCGGCGTGGTGATGAGCAGAAGTGCCGACCAGAAGACCGGCGCCTCCAGGGGAAAGAGAATGGGGGTCATGATATTGACGACCCAGTCGTTGGGCAGATAGGAGACGGTGGGCACCGTCAAAAGCCGCATCAACTCCCCGATGGAGTCGAAGGACTCCGGGTTTAAGAGCCGCTCCGGCTCAAAAGAGCGGATGACGATAAAGAGGGTCGTAAAGGCGACGAGTCCAAAGAAGAGGGCGGCGTCGCGGGTGCGGTTGGCGGCGATGATATTGGTCACCAACAGAGCGAAGATGGTGGCCAGCGCCGTGGGGATTGCGGCGAAGGGAATCAAAATGCCCAGCAAGAGCGGGTAATAATACCAGGGGGCGCTCAGGTGAACGCCGACGGCGATAAATAAAGGCATGCCGAAGAGGAGCACGATCCACGACGATTGGACCATGGATTCGATAAACCGCGAGGTGAATAGCTCGTCTGTGGGGATGGGGTGGCCCATCAAAAACTTCAGGTCGTCAGCCAGATAAAAGGTGCTGAAGACGGTGACCACGTTGGAGAAGAGCAAGAGGGCGAAGAAGACCAGCACCGTGATCGACAGGAGCTTGTGGACCAGCAATTCGCCGACGAGATCGATCTCCAGAGCGTGGGTGACGATGAATTCGCCGGCGCCGTAGAGCATAAAGGCAAAGACCAGGCTCATCGCCGCGAAGGCGGGGACGCGAAAGCGCCCGTGCTGAGAGCGCAGAGTGCCCCGAAGGGTCCGCAATTTGATGCCCAGCAACTCACCGATCACGACACAGCCTCCGTATCGGCTTTGGTCTTGCCGAATCGCTGGGCCACGGCGTGGTCGCGCTCGTCCGTGGATTCCTCGGTGATGCGCAAGAAGACCTTCTCCAGATTGCCGTCGGTCTCACCCGACTCCAGGCGAAGCTCGCCGAGGGTTCCGCGGGCGATGATCCGGCCGTGGTTGATGATGACGATCTGGTCGCAGACCTCCTCGGCTACCTCCAGGGTGTGGGTCGACAGGAGGATGGACATCTCTTTTTCTTCCACGAGGGAGCGAAAGAGAGATTTGACCAGGTGGTGGCCCTTGGGGTCGAGGCCGACCATGGGCTCGTCGATGACGAGAAGTCTGGGCTCCGGGAGCAGGGCGCCGCAGAAGACGAGGCGCTGTTTCATGCCGTGGGAGAAGCTCTCGATGAGGTTTCCGCTCCACTCGCGCAGTTCGAAGAGGGTCATCAATTCGTCGATACGATCGGCGATATGGGCGTTGTCCATCTTGTAGAGCCCGCCGATGAATCGCAGATACTCAAAAGCGGTGAGCTTGTCGTAGACGTAGGGTCGATCGGGGATAAAGCCCGTCGCTTTTTTGGCCTTCGTCGTCTCTTTTTTGAGATCGAAGCCGTCGATGCTGATTGTGCCCCCCGTCGGTTCGATGAGCCCGGTGATCATGCTCATCGTCGTCGTCTTGCCGGCGCCGTTGGGGCCGAGGACGCCGAAGACCTGGCCCACGGGAACGGTGAGGTCGATACCGTCGACGGCGGTGAAGTCGCCGTAGTGTTTGGTCAGGCCGCGCACGACGACCAGGGTGTCGTCATCGGGATCTGGCGAGGCTGGAACGGGGCGGTCAGTCATGATTGCAATTCGCCGGTCAATAGGGGGTGATTTGGTGGACCAGATCGTTGAGGCGGTCCGGGCGGTAGCTGTCATCCACGTAGAGCTGGATATGATCGGCGGCCACTGGCAGGCCGTTTGACATGGGGTCGAATTCGCCCAGGTACTTGCCGTCGCGATATAGGGTAATCCAGATGTGGGGCAGGAATTGGTCTGCCGAGGCGATGACGCCATGGACGAAGTGGGGCGCCATGTCGAGCGCTGCCAGAGCGTCGGCGAAAAGGGCCAGGCAGTGGATTGGTTCGGTGATTTCCTCGGGAAGTAATTGGGGCCATCGCTGCTGGGGCGTCCAACTTCCAGGTGCAAAGTCGGGACAAAATTCGTCGGTCAATCCGGCGAGGGCGGCGCCTTCCAATTCGTCGTCGTCGGCGAGCTCTTCGAGATGGCTGATCAGTGAATCCAGGTAGGGTCGCTCGGCCCGGTCGGTGGATCCTTTGTAATCAGAATTTATCGGTGCGTGGCCCGCGTGCCAGAGGCGATTGTCCACGGCGGTCTCCACCCGGGCCTCTCGGGAGGTCTGAAAGGCGATATGCTGGCGGGGACTCTTCAGGTCGAGACTGCCCGCCCTGTCGAGCTCGAGGATCCGAAATTGTCGGGTCGTCGGCTCGTCGGGCTCGTCGTCGTCGAAGGCGATCTCATCTCCGGCGTCGACGGCCCGGAAACGGCGCGTATTTCCCGTGCCGAAGCGGGAGACCAGCGCCAGGAGGTCGTCGGCGTCGAGGGCGCTTAAAAAGGGTGGTTTTTTGTCGGCCAGGTCATCGAAGCGCCCGCCGAAGGTGGCCATCGACGATTGGCCCAGAGCGTCGGGAATCCGGGCCAGGGCGACCTGCATGGGCATGACCTGACGGATCACCGTGCCGAATTCGTCGGTATAGATCCGGGTGTGGAAATTGCCCACGGACTGGCCGAAGGAGTGGGCCAGGACGCCCTCGGTGAAATAGCTGTTGGTGATCTCTTCTCGCCCCTCGTAGATCAGCTCGATTTCAGCGGGGGCCAGCGTGAGGGGGTCGAAAAACTCCTGCCGAAAGCGCACTCCTTCTTCCAATTCTTCGCTGGCCAGCATCTGGGGAATGGCCTGTCCCGCGAGGCGTGGGCGCTCATCGAGGTCGACCACGAATTGTCGGGTCGAATCGTCGAGGAGGACGTTGAGATAAAAGCCGGGGTGTTGATCGCCGTCGCCTTCGCGATATTGGCCCTGCATCTTCAGGTGCATGCCGAAGGCCTCGACGTCGGCGATGGCCGAGCGCAGCGTCAGATCCTCGTTGAGGGTTGACCGGGAGCTAAACCGAAAGGAGTAGATATCGGCCATAAACTCCAATTCGACGATCCCCTGAATTTCGATGAGCCACCCGTCGACGAGCCGTGTTCGATCCTCGCGCAGAATCCCCACCTCGTCGCCCTCGCGATAGGCGGTCATCCACAGGGTTTCTTCATGGAGGTCGATAATCCCGTCGGTGAGCGAGATCGTCCGGCTCCGATCGTCGAGACCGAAGATCAAAAAGGCACCCACCACGATCGCCCAGGCAGCGACGAAGAAAATACCGACGAGGTCGAAAATGCGCACGAAATCGTCCTCGGAGAAGAGGTGGCCAAGCGAATTACCCCGGCGATTGTAGGCCATCTGCTTCGGTCAAGCCAGTAGTGCGCGAGCGTGGATAAGCGAAAAGCAGAGGAGCAGAGGAGCGAACGCGCTGAGAACGGAGAACGAAAGATTCAAACTGATGGGAGCGAAAAAGCGAAGAGGTGCGCCTTCGAGGTTAGGGTGAGCGTTAGGGGGCTTGGAACGATGGGTCTGATCGGTCTTGGTCGGTCGCCGTAGACTATCTAGCGTTCAACCTCGCTAATGACTCGTGGGCGGTCTTGAGTCTTGAGTCTCGGGTCTTGAACGACGCCCTTCGCAGAGCGAGAGAACTCAAGAATAACTCCTATCATCAAAGGGTGTCTTTCAAGACCCACGACCCAGGATTCAAGACCAAAGACTCCGAAAGATTCGATGCTTCTCAGAGACACGATTACCGATCAACAGGGATGACACTCTGGAGCGATTGGGAGGCTTGCTGTGAGTTGGGAGAACGGGCATGATGAAGGGGAGCATTCTGTCCCACGATAATTACGCCCTGGCATGCCGATGGCCGAAGATAAGACACGGTTTCATTTCGATTTTGGAGGGGTCAAGCTCGAGCTCGCCGGTGAGCGGGAGTTTGTGGAGCGAATGTACCAGCAGGTCATGAAGGACGTGCAGGTGGCCAGGCAGCGGGCCAAGCTCAATATCAAGAGCGGGCCCCGCAAGAAGATGGTCAAGGGAAATAAGAAAAAGCCCTCGGTATGGGTGCATCGCTGCAGTGATATGATGCGCAAGATCTATATGGCCTCTCGCACGGATGTAATGCAATCGCCGTTGGGTGAAGTTCTGGACGCCTCGGGTTTCGAGAATATCTATATGGATCGGGAGGCGTTCAATCATTTCTTCCCCGAGCTGGAGGGCGGTTATACGCTGTGGGCGGAGTTTACCACGGTGGGACGCCGGAAGATCGCCGAGGCGACCAGTCCGAAGCGGGTAGTGCTTAAAAAATAGTCACTTTTGTTGATACAGATTGGGGCATGGGCAAATTGTGGAAATGACCTGGTGGATGGAAGCGCTCGCCGCAGCGACACCGATCGTGGTGATCCTGGTGGCGATGATTTTCTTCAAGAAGTCGGCTGCTACGGCGGGCATCCTGGGGCTCGTGCTGACCGCAGCGTTGGCGGCGTTGTATTTCGGATTTCCCGAGTTGGCCGATCGCGATCAGGAGATCCTGGTCGGTATGAGCGGGGCCTTTGCGGAGGCGGGGTTTACGGCGGCGACCATCTTGTGGATCATCTTCGGCGCCCTCTG
>SLJM01000498.1 GCA_007135085.1 Myxococcales bacterium | reverse complement strand
GAGGTCGAGCCATTGAACATCAGCATATCGAAGTCGCCGTCGCCGAATTCCCCATCTTCGGCGGTGCCGATGGTGACCTCCATGCCTCGGCTGCCGGCGATCTTTGCCATCCCTTCGGCGGGCTCGATTCCATCCGTCACGGTAATGTCGAAGTCGCGCTTGAGGACCGTCTCGAACAGGCCCGTGCCGCATCCCACGGAGAGCACCCGCGCAGGCCTGGGCTCAGGCCACAGATGTGCCAGGAGGCGTACTTCACTTTCGAGGAGAGGTTGATTTTCGGAAAACCAGGCGTCGTAGTCGTTGGCGAAGAGATCGAAATTACTGGCGTCGGTCGTCATCAGGCGCTCCTTCTAATGAGGATCAGGTGGGAGGCGAAGCGCATAAGCGACAACGGACCTTATTTAAAGCCAGACGCCAACTTCATGAGCTTTCCTACGCCGGCATGATCCGGGTCAGGTTCAAGGGATATTTCTCAGCTCGCTCATCGTGTGCGAACGCTCCCAGCTCGTAGGGTGATCGCTAACACCGGGATCTGGGCAGGTCAAGCGATGGAATCCCATTGGGAAAGTTCACCCTTCACTGGCGTCGCATGCGGTCCTTATTGAGGCGGAGGGGTTGTCTCATCGGGGTCTGGCGAGGGCCCCAGGGCTTGCTCCAGGCGCTCACAGATAGTCTCGAGAACTTTGACGCGGGCGTAGCGCTTGCAGTTGCCCTCGACAAGAGTCCAGGGCGCAGCCGACGTGCTCGTATGGGTGACCATATCGTGAACGGCGGCCTCGTAGGCGCCCCACCGGTCCCGGTTGCGCCAGTCCTCTTCGGTCAACTTATATTGTTTATACGCCGTCTCCTCCCGGTCTTGAAAACGCGCCAATTGCTCGTCGGCGTCGATGGCGATCCAGAATTTGGCCAGGAGAACCCCGGCGTCGGTCAGCTGAGCCTCGAACTCGTTGATCTCATCATAGGCCCGCTGCCAGGCCTCCTCGGTACAGAACCCCTCGATGCGCTCCACGAGGACCCGCCCATACCAGGAGCGGTCGAAGATCGTCAGCTCGCCATGAACGGGCAGTCGGGTCCAGAACCGCCACAGGTATGGGCGAGCCCGCTCGGCCTCGTTGGGCGCCCCGATTGGTATAACGTCATACCACCGAGCGTCGAGGGCTTCCGTGACACGCCGAATCGACCCGCCCTTGCCCGCGGCGTCCTGCCCCTCGAAGACCAACACCATCGAGCGACCGGCCTGGCCCATCGCTCGAAGCAGGCGGCTGACCCGCCCCTGCAGCCGATCGCGCTCCCGGCGGTAGACCTTCTTCTTGAGGCGCAGCCCGAAGTCCAGCCCGGCCTGCACGTGATCGACGGGCGGCGTCGGCAGCTCCTGCGGCGGCCCGGGCTTGTCCGGCGCCGGGCCTGCCAGGTGCTCCTGGATGGTCTCCGTGAGCCGGTGGACCACCGTGGCGTCACGGTGGTCCCCATCGTCGGCGGCCACCACATGCCAGGGATGTCCCGCGTCCTCGGTCACGTCGATGGCCTCCAGGGCCGCCGCCGAGTATTCGGCGTGCTGCGTCCACATCTGCCAGTCATCTTGATCGACCCGCCAGGAGCGGCCCGGATCATGCGCATTGGCGTGCAACCGCTTGTACTGCTGCTCCCTGGTGAGGTGGAGCCAGAACTTCACGACGATAACCCGCTCCCGGCTGAGCAGATCTTCAAAGGCCTTGATCCGCGCCAGCTGATCCCGAAATTCCTCCTCCGTGGTTTCACCCAGCGCCCGGCGCCGGATCGGCTCCGCATACCAGCAGTCGAAGAAGATCGTCATCTCTCCGGTCGGCGGCAGCCGGCGCCAGAACCGATAGAAATAAGGCCGCTCCCGCTCCTCCTCGGTGCTTCGCGGGTCGGCGTGCACCTTGATATTTCTTGCGTCCAGCCAATGAAGCAGCCGGTCGACGCATTCCCCTCGGCCGGCGCCCTCCATACCCGCCACGACGACCACCACGGAATACGGGGAGTCACCAAGATCAAATTGTGTGTTCAGCGCCGCCAGGCGCAGCTCCTTGGAGGAGAGTTCATAAGACTCTTTGAAACGAGGCGCTGACTGCGCGAGCGCAAACCGGTCATCCTTCACCCTCTACCTCCAATAGCTCCATCAATTTATATCCACGGCCCATCCACCCTGACCGGTCTCCCGGCGCTGGCCTGGAGTAAATCCGCTTTCGTGGACACACTCCCGGTGATTACGCAGCGCCTTCGACACGGTACCTCCTTTGGTAATCGATTGGGGAGAGATAATCGAGCGAAGAGTGGGGACAAGACATCTCACGACTCACCGAGGTAATTCGACGAAGGGCATCAGGCTGCCTCTTGAAGAAAGCTAGCGTTGCCATCTCTGGTTATGAGACGGGGTCGGTGTCTGTCGACGCCGTTTCCCGACGACGATACGAAGCGAGAAAGAGCGTGCAGTTCACCCCTTCTGCTGATGCCAGAAAGTAATCAGTTGGTGAACGTCCGCGTCCTCGTCGGCACGTCGCTGCCGTACTCAAAATACTCCACTGTCGCCGTCCCCGGACCGGTCAGCGAGACGTCGACCGACACCTCCCCGGTGCTCAGCGATTCAAAGGTCCAGGGGCTCCCCGGCGATTCGGGGAAGCTCACGTCCCATCCTTGGCTCGACCCCTGCACCACTCCCAGAGACATCGAATTGGAGAAACTGATCTGTACCGTCAGCTCCGTATTCAGGGGCAGCAGGGCCCGCACTTCGAAATCACCGCCGTCCTCTTCGCCGGAGCCATATCCCGCCGAGTCGAAATCAGGATGGAGGAGATTCGGCCGCGTTGTTCCCTCCGGATACTCAATTCCTCCAGTGAACTCATAGGGCGCGTTCTCAACAAAGGCCTCGAGATAGGGTTCAAACTCCGGAACGACCGCGGCCAGGCCCAGGGAGTCGTAGCGAGCATGAAGTCCGGCGCGAATCTGCTCCGGGTTCGCCGTCACCGCTCCGTTCATCAGAGCAGCGCCGCTAGTGGTGCTATTCAACTCACCATTCGTTCGAAGGTCCGTCTGAATCGCTGCCAGGAGCTCGCTCAACTCGCCCACGGAACGGGTATTCTGAAGAATCACCGAGGCCGCGAGGAGCATGGCGTTGTCTGCCCCGGCCTCTCCAATATCCAAGAGCTCCGCCCGGACCTCGCCATCGGTCTCAAACCCAAAAATGGCCAGCACTTCCTCATGGGCCTGTGCTCTGGCGTCTTCAAATTCAAGGCCCTCCTCCTGCATCAAATACTCGATCCGCGGCGATTGCAGGTGCCCAAAAACGTTGACGTTGGCTCGCTCCCCCGGGGATGCCTCAAAATTGACCAGCGTGACCAGGCTCAAAGGGCTCTCCGAAATCTCCCCGCTGGTCTCATCGAAATAAAATCCATTGGCCCGCACCCGAGCAAATCCACTCGCCAACTCCACCGACGACACCCGAAATGCCCCAGAATCATCGGCGATGGTCGTCGAGAAACTCCGACCCGTCTGGTCCAGCTCCTCGGTGAGTTCGTTGATCGTGATCTCCGTACCGCTGGTGAAGGGCCCTTTTTGCACGTTGCCTGCCACGGCTCCCGAGAATTCGCCTCCTCCACAGCCTGTGCCTACCAGGGAGAAAGAGGCCAACCCAATCATCAGACCAAACGCTAAATAGTTTTCGTATCTCATCATCACCCTTGAGTCTCTTTCACCTGAGCCATTTCTCTCAGGAACCTGCGAACTATAAAAAGGCCAACTATGATCCTCCCACCGCAGAACCTACCACGAGTATCGGCCTGGCCATACTACATCCGACATCGCCTGCCATCGGCTGGGACGGCTCTTCGATGGGATCGGAGTGATGAAGCATCCATGAATGCTTCATGTCGAGGGGCTCGAAGATGCGCTCCCTCAACACCTGGTAGAAGGGCCGGGAGGTGATATTTTCGATGATCAGACCCAGCAGGTGATAGTTGGTGTCCGTATAAGTCAGTCGCTTTCCGGGAGATCGGTGAGGTTTTCCGTGTTCTTTTGTCCACTCCACGGCCTGGCGTGGGCTGATCTCGAACGTCCTGTCCTCGATCACATCATTGAGCAGTGGCGAGAAGTTATCCGGTAGCCCCGAGGTCTGATTGAGGAGGTGCCGTATCTGGATATCCCGGGAGTAATCGGTGCCCCGGTAGACGTGAAGGCCGTCGATCAATGCCGGATCCAGATAATCGGCGATGGGATCATCGAAGGTCAACTTGTCCCGGTCGTGGAGCAACCCCACGATGGTGGAGGTGAACAACTTGCCGAGGCTGGCCATGTAGCAGGGTTAACCGGGATCGACCTCCCCCCCGCCACTCGTACCGGCGGCGAGGTTGACGTGGAAGTCTCCGCTGTCGGAGTGAAGCAGCAGATAAGCGTTCTGGAGACTGTCCTTACGGACCTGGTCTCGAAATCGCTCTTCGATCGTGGCGAGGGCGTTGGTGATATCCGTGTTGACGGCGTTCATGCACAAATCCCGGACTAAAGATGACCCCCGGTACAGCCGGGGCACTATGTTGGATTCCCGATAGTGTGAACGTGCGGTCGTGAATAAAGACTGGACCCGGGTATTTGCATCGAGCAACAAAGGATGGTCGGTTCACCGCCACTGGTTCTATTTAGGGGTACATGAGTAAAAAAGCACTTTGGGTGTGTGGATTCATCTGGGCATTCGGAGTTCTTTGGGGGGCTCCGCTTGTCTGGGGGAAGGGGCGCCCCGCTGCTCTTAGGAATGGGCAGGTCGTCGTAGAAATCTAGCTCCTCCACGGAGTTATGGAGCCGCTGCGTCGGTAGAATAGATATGGATTCTAATTTTTGGTTCAAGAAATGCGAACGAAGCAGTTCGACTTGTGAGTTCGTATGGTGTTGCCCGAACTACGGCCTGGGGGGAAATAACACCGGCCGTCGAATCGCTCCGTTTGCCAATACTAAACTTACGGCCTGCTCCAGCTATTACTAAAAATGTGCCACGACTCATCGAGCCGCTTCTGGGCTGCGTGGCGGGATCAGCGCTTCTTTGTTCCCTGTCGCAGACCGAAGCCAATGCAGGTGGTCAAGATATGGAAGCCCACAAATCCGGCGATACCGCCCAGAAAACTCTTTGACATCACCCCTGCAACAAGGGCTGCAGCGCCGAAGAGGACCATATTTAACCGCCATCCGAGTCGAACATCCTCTTCGTTGAGGCTTACCCAATCCCACCAGATGATATTCCACCACAGGCTGGACGCCGCAATATACTCCCTCCCCCAACGCCCAGGCCCCACAACTCTGCGTCGAGCCAGTTCGGCTTCCAATCGCGTCAGGTACTCGTCGTCGTGCTGGGTGTCCAGATAACGCTCTCCGATAAGTTCAAAGGTCGACCAATCTTCCATCCCTACTCCCATCCTAGATACGGGCCTGGTCACCTTTCGCCCTCATACAGGACACCCACGAGATCTGCAGTCGCAGTTGTGGCGCGTCGGTCGCTCTCGCTACCACCCAGGTTTTCTACCGGGACACCCAGATCAGATACGAAGGACAAGCCACAGAATACTGGGAGTACCCGGCGCTCAGAGTCTATTTTATCGGCGACCGGGTCATCAACGTCACCGAAGATGCCGAGCCCCTCATCGAATTCGACTCCAGATGTCAATGAGATGACTGGCCATGGTCGATTCTCCGCCTTCTGGACCTGTGAGAATACTGACCGCGGTATCTGCATCAGCCCCGTAATACGCGCTGATTCCTTCACCCCGCCAATTGTCGTTTGGCCCCTCAAATAGCCGGCGCACAAACATCTTCAATCTGCGTGACATACCGCCTCTGCTCAGCGGCGGGAAGCACGTCAGTCATAGCATTATGCCATATCTGCAGATCCTCGTCTTCACCGACACATAACGTGTCTAGCCCCGAATAAAGAGCCCTGACAATCATCCCTGCCGATGCGTCCAACTCCCTGGCCGCTTCCGCGACCAGCTCTGCTCGCTCCCCGGTTCGCGACAGATATTCCGTCTTCGTCACCAGGGCCTGCAAGAACTCCTCTCGCTCACTCTTCGGTAGCTCGAAGGCGGCATATTGCACCCAATGAACGCGCTCGGCCTGCAGTCTTTCAGCGTCGCCGATGCCGCGCAAATTCGTCACCACACCCGCGGTCAGGGCACCGACGAGCAGAGTCGCCAAAGCGAGTCGAAAGGGGCTCGAAGAGATGGTGATCCTATCCGGGGTGCACAATAGAAGATGTGCCATCACGACGCCGGCGACCAGACCGGCAGCCGGGAAAACCGCATAGGCCAGTGCGGGAAGCGGAAGGTTTCCCGCCATCATGAACACCAGGAGAAATAAGGCGCTTCCCGGGTAATTCAGAATATACGACATCTGCTGGTGAGGGATCGCCATCTGTGAGCGGCGCCGGGCATAGAGATAGATCCCGGCCCCCATGAGCGCAAAACCTCCGGCGAAGGCGCCGAGAAAGACATCAGTGGTGCTCAAAACAGCGGTGCTCAGGGCGCCGACGAGACAACCCACGACGAGGATCACCGCCGTATTCAGCGCCCCGAAATATCGCTCTCCGGCAATCCCCATCACTATGATCCACGCTGTGGCGAATAAGAGTTCTGCAATACTGCCGTGGACCATCGGAGCAATCAGGATACGGGCCCATTGACCCTCGAGTACGGCCGGTGACCAGACACCTCCAATATCCAGAAGATATAATTCATTGAGCTCATCATAGGGAATATGCGTGTCCCCGGCGCGCCCATGGGTGGCGGCAAAAATTGCGCTAAGAGCGAAGGCAAAGCCAAACGTCACCGGTGGCGCCCACCCTCGTCGATAAAACCTTTCCTTTTCCTGCTCGCCACGACTTCGCTCCCGAACCTGTTCTAATATTCCGGCCTCCAAAAGATGAGCATCGAGAGCCTCTTTTAACTCATCGTATCCCGACGGTGCAGCAAAGACGGCTTCGTTAATTCTATAGGGCTTTCCCTGCTTGTCGATGATAACCAGGGTGCGGTCCCGTCGGCGCAGCCCCCCATTTGTTTCGACGATAGCGACGATTTCGTCGAGATAAACGGCTGGGTAAAGGCGTCTCGTAAAGGGGTTATGGGGGATATGGAGTCGATCTTTATGGAGTCGAAACTCTGGCGAGTTCCAGTTTATCAGCCAGCAGGCGATGATCATCAGCCCCGAGATGGCTCCTGCGATCATGGTCGGGACGAAACTGAGGACAACGCCATGGCTCATCTGTGAAAACAGCCACTCCAGGAGGAACGAAAATACGGGAAAGAGCAATAACCACAGGCTGACGTTGATCTTGTAGCGCCTGTCCATCTCCTGCGCCCACCGAAGCACCTGGGCTTCGCCTTCGGTATCCCTCTGCTCATGCTCGGCCATCTCATGCTCCCTGCACGTCGATTACTCCCTAAAGGCGCCCTAGATGGCCCCCCGTCACGGAATCAGAATCAACTTCCCCACCGTCGTTCCCGATTCGATATCTGCATGGGCCCGGGCGACCTCCTCCAGCGGGTAGGTCGTGACCGGTGCCGCCTTGACGCCCCCGCTTTCGATCCAGCGCTCCAGATCTCTGAGACCGAGTTCGAGCAGGTCGACCCTCTCAAAGAGATAGCTCAAATTAAAGGCCATCACGCTCTTGGACTGGTTGGTCATATCGAGGGGATTAAAACGGGGCGTGCGCAACCACCCCGCCGCCAATTTGAGGAGTTTTGGCCGCCCGCCCTTCTTGGGCATCATGGTGTGAAAGCCGTATACCACGAGCTTGCCCGCCCGGCGCAGATGCTCGTAGCTATCGCGCAGAGTCGCTACCCCGTTGGCGTCGAGGATCACGTCAAAACCCGTGGGCGCAAGACGCTCGGCCTCCGCCCAGAGGTTCTGGGTGGACTTATCGATCACAAAATCTGCGCCGTGAGACTTCGCCGTGTCCACTTTATGCGAGCCGCCGACGACCCCGACCACCTCGGTGCCGAGAATCTTTGCCACTTGCACAAGACTGCCGCCAACTCCCCCGGCCGCCGAATGCACCAACACCTTGGCCCCAGGCCGCGGATGAGCGAGCTCGCAGAGGGCAAACCAGGCCGTAAAGAACACCGTCGGCAGCCCGGCGGCCTCTTCAAAGCTCAACGACGAAGGCCTGGGAAAGACATAGGCCGCCTTCGTCACCAGGTGGGAGGCATAGCCCCCAAAGCGCGTCAGGGCGCAGACCTCGTCACCGACAGACAGGCCCTCCACGTCAGGGCCCACCGCCGTAACACGTCCGGCCACCTCAAACCCGGGTGTAATCGGCCAACCCACGTACTCTTTCGCCGACGCATACAGCCCCATCCGTACGATTACGTCGGCATAATTCACACCGATAGCTGCCACCTCGACGAGCACCTCATCTGACGCCACCTCGGGAACCGGCTCTTCTTCAACTCTCAACCGGTCGTAGCTTCCCGCGGAGTGAATCACTACTTTTTTCATGGTCTCTTTCATATCTGACACCACTTCGTTTTCGTGACAACTCAGAAGGGTCGAAGAATCAAGCGGTCGAGCGCGATGACCGAGTTTACGGCAACCTGCAGTGGACCTCACGTGACGGAAGTATTGCCACCGGCGCTTTCGACTTCATGACCAACGACGGCATCAACGAGGTCGGGCTGGGGGCGCACCTCCTGTGGCTAACGGAGGCGGATTATGGCGAATTTGATGCACAGCGACCAGCCCTTAGTCTGTCGGTATGGCTCCAATATGTCCTCGACAATTTCGCAACCGTTGCCGAAGCGGTCTCATGGTTCGATACGTCGAAAGTCCAAATTGTCGGCCAGTCTGAGCCTCATTCGGGACGCCCTGTGACCTGCCACCTCGCAATCGACGACGATACAACCCTTCCCGGCGGGACGCAGTCCACAGCCCGGGTCGCCGATCCAGACAAGCCTGAAGCCTCGCAGACCTTGTGGCGCACCATCGCAGACCTCACCCAGGGGGTCTACCTCTTCGAGTCCACCCACCGACCGAATATCATCTGGACGACAATGGACGCTCTCGATCTTTCTCCGCAAGCTCCGGTAAAAAAGCTCGACCTCGTTCACCATCGAAGTCTCGAAGCAGGGCTTGTAGGCAACGTGACAGCAGAGTTCCGTCTGTCGCCACCGATGGAATTTCTGCACCCACCAAGACCGTATCCGTCCGGCAGAGCACCTTCTCGATAAATCTATACAGAGTGCCGGCTCAAAAATGCAATACAATTGCGACTACGTGACGGTGATTCATGATGTGAAGTCGTCGGTGTTCGTGATTTTGGAAGCAACGATTGGTAAATATCACGAGTTACTCGGCCTCACGAGGAATTCGGCGCCCCTTTGGGAGTCGAACCCTCCATTGTTCTGAGTCCACATTTTGTGTAGAAATTCGAATCGATCTGTTATTTTCCAAAGGAGAGACCATGTCGCCCGAACTACGTGCCTTTGTCATTGAAATGGCCAATAGCGGTGCTGTTCTTCAGCTTCAACTGATTGAGGAGAATTATCTCGCCCACGAGGCATTCGATCCTCGTCCCTCCGATGAACCGTCTCTTGAAGCCGCCTGGGAATCCTTTCTCGACCAAGTAGATGAGCCCTGGTGGCATCTCCTGGAAGAAGTGAGCGACGAGGTCTCCGAAGAAGAACTTCCGGAAGCAAGAGAGCTTCTTATCGAGACCTTTAGCGAACGAATCCTTGACGGAATTCGTGCCCATCTGGGTCTGGGGTAATGCTCTGACTGAAGACGAACCTGCAACGCCGACCGACAGACCGGCACCGGCCAAGAGTCTTCCTCTCAACCATAATGGAGTATTCATTCATCGACCCTCGTTGGTGATTGAATCTACGACCCTCGGAGCTTTCTCGCTTCGCCCCGGTCGGTCGTGTATAGGGCCAGATTTCTCGTCGGTCAGAGCAACCGTGACAGTTGCGCGCCGCCTTTTTTCTGATCATATTTGAGCGCCACCAAATATTTCTTCCTGGGAGAAGAAAATGGATGAATTGAGTATGGACGATGCTCTTAGAAAACTCCTTCAGCATTTCTTCGAAGATGCCACGGAGAAAATGCTCGAAGGGATCGAAGATGTCGAAGAGGAGATCGAGGAACTCGTCGACGGGGCCTTTCTCGAAATCGACGAATACAGTCAGGACGCCAACAATATCTTCGTCCTCGCCGGCATTCCCCTGTCGAACGGTCAGCGCTATTCCATCAACGCAAACCTGATCTGGGATGAAGCTAAGGGGGCCTGGGTTCCCTTCTTCGACGGGAATGGTCCTGGTGATGCCTATTTCAAGCCTGCCGAACAAGGCGGATATCAGATCGTATGGATGGACTAAATGATGAATCCCTGGCAGACACTTCTCGAATCTACAGACCCAGCTCAAGTGAAACAATGGCGTCAGAAGGTCCTCGACGACCGTGACTACGACGGCAGCAATGCCTGCTTTGTGGCCATGGTTCAGATTCTTCGCGACGAGCTGACCGAACAGACTGACAATATCCTTTTGAGCCATGATGCCGGCACCTGGGGCGACAACCTGCTGTCGCTACAGTTGGACTGGGCAGAAGATGACGAGGCTCAGCGCGCGGCGCTGCCCCGGGGGCTGGTGGAGTTGCTCCCCGAAATGTCCACCCAGCGCTCGAACTGGGCGATCAAGATCCTCAAGCGGCACTACGAGTACGGGGAACTCTCCCATGCCGAGGCGTTCCGAGCGCTGATCGAGACGGCAACCTCAGGGGAAGAATTCCGTGGGCCCGTCTGGAAGTGGTTCGTCGAGTTGGCCCCTGAGTACGTCGAACAGGGGATCTGCACCGCTGAAGATGTCCGCCGAGCGCTCACGACAGCTCATAAGGGCGCTACCAAGAAGATCGTGGCCCCCGTCCTGGATGCTCTCGGTGGCCCCCTCACCGAGGGAGACTCCCCAGAGGAGCAGAGCACGAGCGAAGATGTGTCAACCTGGGAGGAGCTTGCCCGCCGGCTGGGCACCTCTGTCCCAGGCCGACCGGGAGCAGAGGTCCAATTTGGGGATGCCGGAGAATTTGGCCAATCTTATCTGTTATGGGCGCCGGCAAACGCAAAAGACCTCTTGAGGACCACCGACTTCGCAAATATTGTGGACCAGATCCTGGAGATTATGAGCTCTTTTCATGAGCCCACGGAGTGGATCGGCCGGGCCCGAATCTTTCGAAAACGGGACCAGTGGGCCCTGGTCCGGATTGATCGAATCCAGACTCCTCAAGACATGATGGCGCAGCAACCGGACTTTTCAGCTGAGCTTGTCCTTGACGATTATTTTGGCGCCCAACTGACGAGCCATGATGAGCCGACTCTGGCTATCATCGCGCTATCTGAAGGGACTGCCGCCGCCTTCTGGTACGGTCCATCGGACCCGCTGGAGTTCGACGAAGGACAGGCCGACGAAACGGACACCCTGTTGGTGCGCCGTCGCTGGTGAGCGCAGTAGTACCCATTCCCGGGACGCGGGGCCCCGGATAGGCCCACAGGCACGGGGAGAAGTCGAAGTTCTGCACTATCGCCTCCTGAACCTTGATGGCCACTCCGGCGATAGCGGAAGCATCGTCGAGCACGAAAGTTGCCGAAGCTCGAGCAATTGGTGAAGCTGGACAAGAAAAACAAATTCAACCCCACAGGGCAGCCCGTGAGCACTCTTCGTTTGGCTTCGGCATTGATGGTCCCTCTTTTGGCGCTGGCACTCTGGCCGGCCGCGGCCGTTGGGGACTCTGGTGAGGACCATCCCTGTGGCCGACCGTTTGGTCCTGGTGAGGAGGTGGGCACTATCTCAGACCCCGAAATAGACGAGTCGTCGGGGCTGGCCGATAGTTGGCTTCACGATAATCGCCTCTGGACTCATAACGACTCCGGCGATCAACCGCGCCTGTGGGCGATGGACAAGCAGGGCCAGGTCACCACGGAGGTCGCCGTCGTCGGCGCCGACAATATCGACTGGGAGGATATGGCCATCGCTCCCTGCGCTGCCGACGATACTCGCCCCTGCATCTACGTCGCTGACTTCGGCGATAATAACTCAATCCGTGACCAGGTGGTCATCTATCGATTCCCCGAGCCCGACCTCGGCGATGAACCACCGGCCACCTTTGAGATCCACCAATTTGAGACCCTCACCTATCAATACGACTCGGGCCCCCGCGACGCTGAGTCGCTTTTGGTCCACCCCGAGACCCGGCAGCTCTGGGTCATCGAAAAGACGGGACACGAAGAAGTCCTGGTCTTTGAGATCCCCGAGAGCTTCGACAACGATGAGCCTCATATCGTCTCCCCTGTGGCTACCCTCCATGAGAGTCGACCCGCCGCTCTGCTGCGAATGATCGTCGCCGCCGACATCGCCCCCGACGGCTCCGAATTTACCTATCGTACATACGCCGAGGCCGTCACCCATTGTGTCACCCCCGGCGAAGACTTCGCCACCGCCTTTGATAACCCACCGGTCCGTCGAGTCATCGAGCCCGGCACAATCCAGGGCGAAGCCCTGACCTACGACCGCGGCGACCTGAGTCTCTGGTTGACCAGCGAACAACTGCCCGCCCCCTTAATCCGGCTGCCACCACGACTGGGAGAAGACCCTGAAGGAGACGATGAACCAGAGAGCGAAGGGGGCGATGTGGATGAAGCTGAGCCCGACCACGACGTCGGCATCGGCTCCCCCCAGGAGTCCAACGCCGGGCAATCGGGGTGTAGCACCGCCTCCCCCGCTGGCCCAACGTCCCGGGCCTTGCTCCTGCTCATCGCCCTCCTACCCCTTACCCGGCCTGACCAGCAGGCCGCCGAAGCCACGAGGCCCTCGACCGCTGCGAACCTGCGCGGTGAATAGCACCACTTATGCTCCCCACAAGCACTGAAAAGTGGGGAGTTGTCGAGCGCATCCTTTGCGGGAGCGTGAGGGGTACACTCAACCATCGAGACGATACGGCGAAGGCTGCCGGTCATCGCAATGGTTCAGTCGGGCCCGAGACTGGTGGTTTACGGAGCCCCCATTGTAGGTACGTCATAAGATTAAACAAACATGCCAAACATGCAAACATGCCGACCGAAAGACACGCATCGCCCAGTTATATCAACCAAGAACGCCGATCCCGCGCCCTTGTTTTTCCTCATTTTCCCACCAGAAGTTCGCCCATTTTCGCAAGATTGTGACGAAAACCTCGAGAACAGAATTAGGGACATATTCGACACCTTTATTCTGGAGGAAGCTCGAGATGACGAAACCACGATAACAGATCGCCCTGATCACCCGTCGATAATCGGGGTCATGCGGACCATCGCCTATTTGGGGCGCCATACTGCGGCGCAAACGTCGTCATTTTGGGGGTGCTGCTAAGTGCCCGCGGGGGATGCGATGGTTCGGTGCCGGATCTTCAAAG
>SLJM01000403.1 GCA_007135085.1 Myxococcales bacterium | reverse complement strand
CTGTGACGACCTGTGGGATTGCGATTTTGGCGAATATTGCGATCCCGGTCTGGGCCGCTGCATGGCCGATGATTTCCCCGGCGATATCGAATGCCGCCAGGAGGGCGACTTCCAGGAGCTCGACATCGTCGAGAAGTGGTCCTGGACCGAGCGAGATATCATCTCCATTCCCGTCGTCGGCGACGTCACCGGCGACGGAGAGCCCAACGTAGTGGTCAACTCCACTCGCGACGGGGTCAATAATTGGCAGGTCGGCTATATCTATATCCTGGACTCCCAGGGCAACCAGCTCCACAGCGTCCCCCACGATCCGGCCAATAATTTCTGGGGCTCCCAGGGCCGCTCCAATATCGCCCTCGCCGACGTCACCGGCGACGGTATCTTGGAGATTGTCTATGCGAGCCGCAATATCTCGGGCAGTCATATCGTGGCCCTCAGCGCCGCCGACGGTGATCTGGAGACGGTCTGGGTGGCCCACAATGCGGCGGGCAATCCCGTCTCGGTAAACCCACAAAACGGGGCGATCACGGTGGCCAATTTCGACGGTGATTCGAGCCGGGCTCAGATCGTGGTGGGGGCGATGCTCATCGATCACGACGGTCTGGTGATGTGGAATCAGGACGGCAATGGGCCTCAATACGGCACAAACGCCGGCTATACGGGAGGAGTGGCGGTGGTGGCCGACCTGACGGGCGACGGCCAGCACGAGATCGTCACCGGGCGGCACGCCTGGACGGTGGACTGGCCGAGCGGCGCGTCTCATCCCAACGACGTGACCGTGGAGTTGATGTGGGCCCACGACGGACCGGACGGCTATCCGGCGGTGGCCGATATGAACGGCAACGGTCTGCCCGAGGTGGTGCTCGTCGCCGCACAGACGGTGCGCATCCTGGAAGGCACCACTGGCGAGCTGGTCTGCGGCGTCGACCCCACGGGTCAGGCTTGCGAGGCCGACGGAAGCCTTCGCACGCAGCCGATCTATCTGCCCGGACCGGCCAATAATAACCGCGGCGGCCCGCCGACGGTGGCCGACTTCACCGGCGACGGGCGCCCCGAGATAGGCGTGGCCGGCGGCCATTATTACGCCGTCTTTGACTTCAACCGCCCCGGCTTCGGCGACGATGATTCCCCGGAGGATATCGATACGGATCTGCTCGCCGAATATAATCTGGCCCCCCCGGAGAGTGGCGAGCTATTCATCCGCTGGCAGCGCGAGACCCGCGATTATTCGTCGAACGCCACGGGCTCGTCGGTCTTCGACTTCCAGGGCGATGGCTCGGCGTCGGTGATCTATAGCGACGAATGCTTTATGCGGGTCTATTCGGGCACCGACGGCGAGGTGGAGCTGGAGATCATGAACTCCACGGGCACCATCCTGGAGTATCCCCTGGTGGTCGACGTCGACGGCAACGGGCGCTCCGAGATTCTGGTGGTGGCCAACGATATCGACCATTGCTCGGGCTTCGTGCCGGGCTACCAGACCCGTCAGGGCCTCTTCGTCTACGAAGACCCCAACGACCGCTGGGTGCGCACCCGCTCCATCTGGAACCAGCACGCCTATTCGATCGACAATATCCAGGACGACGGAAGGGTCCCGGACGTCATCCCCAACTGGTGGGAGACCCACAATAGCTTCCGCAATAACCGCCAGGGCGAGGTGCCGCTCAACGCAGCGGACGTGGCGGTGACGGCGGTGCAGACCAATAGCTTGTTGTGCCCGCCGTCGCTGCGCCTGCAGGTGACCGTCGAAAACCAGGGCGTCGCCGCCATCGGCGCCGATATGCCGATCAGCCTCTACGACGTGGACAACTCCCAATACCTCTATACCACCACCATCGGCCAACCCATCTCGCCGGGGGGCATCATCACCGTCGAGATCGAATACGAGGTCCCCACGTCGCGCTTCAACACGCCCATCAATCTGATGGTCATCGCCAACGATGACGGCAGCGGTGACGGCGAAGGTGAGGGGCTCGTCTACGACTGCAATCCCGACAAGGCGGCGTTTGCCGTGGATACCTTGGAGTGCCGGATCGAGTTGTGAGGGTTCGCGATTGGGACGTTCCGATCGACCGACCCACATCGATCTCAAGTCCCGGTGATCCACGCGTCCTTTGGCAGGGGCGGCGGCACCTTCCTCTCGCCCAGGTCGAGGGCGGCCAGGAGGGAGTCGGTGACGAACTCAACGTCGAATCGGTCTTCGGCGATGCAGCGGCTCTGGCGGCCCATCTCGCGGATCACGTCGGGCTCGCCGATAAAATGGGTCATCGCCCGGGCCAGGGCGCCGGCGTTGCGGGGCGGCACCAAAAAGCCATTGATGCCCGGTTCGACGGTCTGGCGGCAGCCGGGCACGTCGGTGGTGATCACGGGCCGGCCCATGGCCATGGCCTCCAGGACGGTCCGGGGCGTCCCCTCCCGATAGGAGGGCAAGACGTAGACCGCCGAGTCGGCGATGGCGGGCCGTACGTCCTCGAGGTAGCCCCGATATTCGATGGCCGGGCTGTGGATCCAGCGCTCTAATTCCTGGCGGTCCGGCGAGTCCGGGCCGGCGTCGGGCCAGCCCACGAGCTGGAATCTGGCTTCCGGGTGATATTGGCGAATCTGCTCGGCGGCGGTGACGTATTCGCCGATCCCCTTATTTCGAAGCAGCCTGGCGATGAGCAAGAAGGTGGGCTTATGAGGCAGCGGCACGGGGCTAAACTCCCGCACGTCGACGCCGCTGCCGTTGACCAGAGCCACCTGCTCCGGGCCGCCGACGAGGCGACGAGCGCAGAAAAGATAGGCATCGTCGGGATTCTGGAAGATCACCTTCTGACTGGTGCGAAGGCTCACACCGTAGAGCATGGACGCCAGAGTTTGCAGCAGATATTGGCGAGTCCCCTCCACCTGAGTGAAGCTCGAGCCAAGGCCGGTGATCATGGCATAGCGCGACGGTACGTCGGCCAACCAGGCGGCGAGCAGTCCGTAGACCACGGGCTTGATGGTATAGCCCAAGAAGACGTCGGGCTCGATCTCCTGAAAGAGCCGGTGCAATTGAAACAGCGTCTTGAGGTCGCGGGCCGGGCTAACGCCGGTGCGGTCCATGGGCACCGATTCATAGGAAGCACCCCAGGCCCGAAGGGTATCCACCACCTCGCTATCACGTCCGGGTGCCACGGCCACCACCTGGTGACCCTCTTCCAATAAGCGGCGTATCAAATGTCCGCGAAAATTGAGCAGCGATTGAGATAAACTGCCAAGAATGAGCACTCGTGCCATTATATTACCCCCCTGTATCAGGACTTGCCTGACCCAAAACCTCAGCACGAACCGCGGCAGGTAAACCCCACTTGATTCGCGGATTCGCGGAGGGAGGGATTCGCGCGCCGGGGTTTATAGATCGATCACGGTCGGTGTGGCCCCGGCGGCGGGGTCGGCGCCCCAGCACAAGACCTGGTGGTCGGCGGTGCGGCCGCAGGCATGGGCGGCGCCGACGGCGATGCGGGTAAAGAGGTGGTCGCCGTCGGTTGGCTGTGGGGCGGTGGCGTCCTCATTGTCGGTGGTTCCCAGGCGGCCGTCGTCGTGGGCGCCCCAGCAGCGGG
>SLJM01000153.1 GCA_007135085.1 Myxococcales bacterium | reverse complement strand
GATCGGAGAGGCTGGCTCGATCCATGGTGTAGATTCGCTGAAAGGCCTCCTGCTTCTCGGCCTCCACATAGGCGCGGCTATAGGTGGCGATTCGCTTAAATAGCCGCCGCCGACCGGGCTGCAGACCCGATAAAAGAAAGCGGGTGGCGCTATGAGCCGGGCTCTGTTCATAGAGCCAGGCCAAAAAGGCGTCGTCCTCATGGGTGAGCAGAGCGGACAAAAAGGTGTCGCCGTCGGTATGGGAGCGGCTGTGGAAGGCGGCGATGGCGCTCTCCACCATGGCGCTGGCGGCGCGCACCGTATGATGCCAGTAGACCTCGCTGAACATGGTGTAGCGGGCAAAGACGAACATCTCGGCCGGCACTTTCCCCTTTGCGGCGATCGCCAATTTCGTGCCCTCTTCGTCGAGGACCAGGTTGGCCAACAGGCGCTCCCGATCGAAGGTGCGACCGTAAGGCACGCCGATATGGTGGCTGTCGCGCTCCAGATAATCCATCTTGTCGGCGTCGATGGTGCCGGAGATGATGGAGTGAAGGATCTGGTCCATCTGGCTCGGATTGGCGCCCAGATCGCCTGTGCATAGGGAGATGACCCGCTGGGGGTCCACGCCCCAACTGGCCTGGAGGATTTCGGCTACCGGGCGGTCGCCACATAAACTGGGGATTTGCCCCATGATGATCTGGCCGCCCACGTCCTCATGGCGCGGGGTGTCTTCTCCTTTTAGGTGCAGCGCCTCCAGGCTGTGAGCAAAGGGATAATGGCCCACGTCGTGGAGCAGCCCGGCGGCCAACACGGTCAGGATATCCTCTTCTGTTGCGGAGTCCGCAAAATCGGGCACCCGCAATAAATTGTTGACGAATTGGCGGGTATAATCGAAGACGCCCAGGGAATGCTCAAAGCGGCTGTGCGTGGCCCCGGGATAGACAAAACAGGTGGGGCCCAACATGCGAACCCGGCGCAGGCGCTGGAAGGCCCGGTGATCCAGGACCTGCTGGACCCGTGAGGTGACCGGGACGTTGCGTCGCTGAGGGATGCGCACCGACGGGACCGTGCTCAGGCCCGTGGCCAGTTCGGGGATGGGAGAGAGCTGATGGGGGTTGCGATTCATAAGACCTTGACAGAAAAAACGAGGGGGCAGACCGTGTCGGCTGGACTGTAGCCACCGTCCACCGGCGGGGTCCAGTGGAAAACGTCTCTCAAAAGGGTCCGAGATGGACTATGAGTTGTTTATCAGCCGAGCCAGCCCCTATTCGAGCAAGATCGTAGCTCTACTCGGATACGCCGGGGTAGACCATGAGATTCGCATTCAGAACGGGGTCAATCGTTTTACGGTGATCCGCCGCCTGACGGGAAAGACAATGGTCCCCGTGTTGCGGCGGGGTGATTGGGCGCTCAACGACTCGACGAAGATCGCCGAATATATCATGGAGCAAAGTGAGCGCCCCCTCCTGCCCAATCCGGAGGCCCAGGTGCTGGCCTGGTTTATCGAGGATTTTGCCGACGAGTGGATGGTGCGCTGGATGGCCGACTCCAGGTGGCGAAATGAAGAGGATGCCGACCATGTCGCCCAGGTGGTGGGTCGGGAGTTGATGGGGGCTGTGCCCGTGGGGGGAGGAGTGGTGGGGCGGCAGGCGGCGCGCTTGATCCAGGCTCAGATGAAACCCTGGGGGGTTCGCCGGGAGAGTGAACGGGCGCTGCGGGGCTCGGCGCAGCGTTGCCTGGCCGCTCTGGAGGCGATCTTTTCCAGAGGGCCGGATTATCTATTTGGAGCTCATCCCACGGTGGCCGATTTCTCGATTTACGGACCCCTGGTTCAATACGGACAAGATCCGACAGGGCGGCGCCATATGGAGGACTACCCGGCGCTCAGGGAATTTATTCGCCGCATGGACGCCCTGGCCGATCGCCCTGCCGGGGGAGAGTGGGCTGAGAATAGGGGTGCCGACTTGAGTCGGCTGACGCCGCTTTTCGGCGAGATTATGGGCACTTATTGGCCGGTGATGGCCGCCAATCATCGAGCGCGGATAGAAGAGAATAAAGAGGTGGTGGCCGATCTCATCGACGGGAGCCGTTTTCGCTGCCGCGCCTCCGGTTATCTGCAGGCACGGCTGGAGTGGCTTCTGGAACATGTGGATCGCGCCTATGCAAAGCGCGACCGCCTCTTCGGAGAGCAGGGGATGCGCATGGAGCGGGCCCTGGTGGGACAGATCGCCGAGTTGAGCGAGAGCGAAGCCGGTCGCCATCTGTTGAGACGCTACGATCATGTCGGCCTTCATTGAGTACCACCCTGATCAATTGCGGCGGCGGTGGTGATAAAAAATGCACGGTCGTCGATGGTCAGCCCGCCAGGTCGGCGGTCAACAACTGGAAGAAGAGAGGGAATTTATAGAACTGCCGCCTTCAAGAGGCCGCCGGCCGGCCTGTCGGCACAGTTATTGAAAGATATGGTTTTTCAGGGCGTTGACAGGTCATAAAGACTTCAATTAACGTGCGCCGAACGATCTAGGAGCTGAAAACTGTCCGACTTCGGGCAACCTCTGGAGGAGAAATATGCGTCAGTTCGTGTGTAAATGTTGGGCCATCGCCATTATAGGCTTGATGGGCTCTGTACTTGTAGCCTGTGGAAATGGCGACGGGCCGGTTTCTCTCGATGATAGTTGTATCGTCCACGCCGATTGCGATGACGATGCACCTTATTGTTATGAAGAGCGCTGCGTGGAGTGTCGAGGAGGCGGAGACTGCGCCGATGGCGAGTCCTGCGTCGACAACGTCTGCGTCGTAGAGACGACGACCTGTACGGACAACAGCGACTGCCCCTTCTCCAGTCAGGTTTGCGACGAAGGTGAATGTAAATTCGTACCTCGTCAGTGCACGGCGGTGGGCCAGGAATGTGAATTGGGCGCCCCCACGCGCAGCGGCTACTCCTGTGAAGACCTGGGTCGTGGCGCTCGCTGCTACGAGCGTTGTTATTCCTATCGGATGTGCCTGAGCGGTTCGCCGTCGATCAGCCGAGAATGTGATGATGGCTACGGCTGCATCGAAGATCCGGAGGTGGTCTCCGAGCCGGTATGTATGCCCGGTGAGTGTAGTGATTTCTTCGATACTGAGGCAGGTTGTGCCGAATTGTACAAGCACGACCCCGATGGGTTGGAGAACGGCGCCCACTGCATCGATATCGGCGACGGGGCGCTGGTCTGCGCCGGTGCTGGTGTGGCCCAGGATGGTGAGTTCTGCGAAGAAACCACCGATTGTGCAGCCGGTCTGACCTGTGTGAATCGACTGCCCCAACACGCCCCCTCCCTTGGCTCACCCCTGCCCACCCTTCCGGGAACTCTGGGCGGAGACAGCTTCTGTGCCCCCGCCTGCAATAGCGACAATCCCTGCGACGATGGCAGAGAATGTATTGGCGACGATGATGGCGTCTTTGACGGTGTGGGCTTCTGCGGCGATCGCTGCGAGCCCTTCGGCACCGACGAAGAAAGGTGCAGCGACGAAGTGGCCTGTGTGCCCGTATCTGCCGAAGACGGCGTCTGCTTCCGCGAGACCAGTCGGGAGCGCGACTACTACGAAAATTGCAGCAGCTCGACCCAATGCCCGGACTCCGCGGCCTGTCTGGATCTCTTCGGTGACGGCGCGCAGTGCTTCCCCCTGTGTGATCCCCGCCTGGAGACCTCGGAAGAGCGAAATGCTACCTGTCCCCAACCTCCCGGGGCCGACGGGGACCGCGTATTGGGCGGCGACTGTCTGGATCTGGGGCCCAATATCGGCATCCAGTCCGTCATCGGCACCGGGTTGTGCCTGGAGGCCTGCCGTGACGCCGACGATTGGGGAATTGAAGGATGCTCCGGTGATAACCGAGGCTGCAGCCCCGTGGGCAGTGACACCGGTTGGTGTTTCCCCTCCAATGGGCTTGAAGTTGGCGAGACCTGCCACGCCGAAGGTGATTGTCAGGACGGCGCCCATTGTGACCTGACCGGTGATGGCACCGGCGTGTGTCGAGCGCGTTGCCAGCCCGGTGAGCAGACCAATCCCAACCTGGGATGCACCGAGGAAGAGGAAGTGTGCTTCCCCCTCGACGGCTACGACAATCTCGGCGAATGCCGAATTCCCTGTGAGCCCGGCTTCGACGGCACCGACCCGGAGTGTCCGGAGATGCAGCAAAACTGCTTCGCCACCGGCGACGGCATGGGATATTGCGCCGCCTCCGGTAATATCCAGCACGGTGAGGATTGCGGTACGCCCCTGATTCAGGACTGTGCCCCGGGAATGGTCTGCGCCAAGCAGGGACGGACCCTCAACGACGTGTTGACCGCTCCGTTCAACGACCTCGATGATGGTGAGAGCGCCCAGTGCGTCATGACCTGCGAGCCTTTCGTCGGTCAATTCGGAAGCAGCGGCTGCCCCAGCGGCTACGCCTGCTCGCCGGTGACTCCTCAGGGCGAGAGTCGAAGCCAGGGTCATTGCGTGCCCATGGTGGACAACCCCCGGGCGTCGCTGCAGGAATGCGCCAATAGCGAGCGAGGCTATATGTGCGGAGAGAACTCCTTCTGCGTCAATAACTCCACCGACTGCGGTCCCGATCGCTCGATCTGCCTGCAGTTCTGCGATTACACCTCGCAGACCGGTTGCACGCACAACACCACCTGCGAGCAGGGCTTCGTTGGAGGCCCCCTGCTGGGCTTTTTGGGACTGTGTATGTAAGAGTTCGCACTCCATGAAGAGAACTTGAGAGTTCTCTTCGAGAAGGCCCGCTGGTTTTTCCGGCGGGCCTTTTTCTTTTCTGTCAATTTGATCCGCGGTGACTGGCGGGTTACCAATGGATCAGGTTGAGAGTCGGGACGTGGACGCCAGGATTTGACGATGGACTTAGCGAGAATCAGGTGGGCAGCAGCGGTGTTGTCGGCCGGTCTGTGGCTCATCTCGGTTGGTTGTGGCGGCGGTGACCCCTGCCAGGGGGTCTATTGCCCGAGCGGACAGGTCTGCCTGGAGGGGGAGTGCTTGATCGCCGGCGACCAGACCTGTGAGCCCGAATGCCCTGTTGGCGAGGTCTGCCAATTCGGGCGGTGCGTCTCCGAGAGTGGGGGATGTGATTATCAGGGGCAGGCCTGTGCCAGCGCCGAGCACCTGCAGTGGTCCGATCAATTCCTCTGCGTCGATTGGATGGGCGGGCCGGGAACTCAGGCCGTTTGTTCGCGAGACTGCGCCACCGAGGCCTGTCCCGCAGGAAGTGCCTGCTTTGCGGTGATCCCCGGTCAGATGCGCAGTTGTACGGCGTCGACCGACTGTAACGACCAGGAGATCTGCTATAACGGCCAATGCGTGGCCGCCGTTTGCCGGCCCTCGGAATGCGATATCACCAGGGGAAGCGACAGCGGGTGCACTGACGGGCAGATCTGCGGCCAACTGGAGAACGGATTTTCGATGTGTATGCCCGCCGGCAATCGCCAGCCCGGTGAGCAATGCATCGACGCTGCACGGGCAATGGATGAGGGACGCTACGCCGAGGGATGTATAGCGGACGCGATCTGTCTGGGCGGTATTTGCCAGGCCTTTTGTGCGGACCAGCAATGCCCGGACGATCATGAATGTGTGGCCGCCGACCTCGGCGGCGGTGAGCAGGTGTCGATCTGCGCGCGCACCTGTCAGGTGTCGGCCGGTGAGGACAGCGGCTGCGATGCCCAGGAGACCTGTGTACCTACCAGCAGCGGCCAGGGCTTATGTCGACCTGCCGGCGATATACCGGCCTTTCAGCGCTGTGATGGAGGCGATGGCTTATGCGAGGCCGGGACGATTTGTGCCGAAGAGGAAAACGGCGATCCCCTGTGGCGTTGTCTGCCCGTCTGTGATCTGAGCGCCGGGGGGAACGGAGAGGTGGACTCGGCGGCTCAGAGCGCACGTGACGCGACCTGCCCCCAGCCGGAGTCCCAGGAGGGAGTGTGGATGATCTGGCATCTGGCCGAGGCCGGCGAGGCGGTCGATCTGTATGTGGACGGCGACTTTTTGGTGACCGTCGAGGCGGGCAGTCTCGGGGTGTTGAGTGACGGCGACTTCTTTGAGGTCCGCAGCGAAGGCGCCGTGAGTTGGCGGGTCCACGAACAGGGGGCACCGTCGACGGACCTGCCCCTGGCAGAGGGGAGCTTTGAGTTGTCGGCCGCTCAGGCGCGGCTGCTGACTCTGGTGCCCGAGCCGGGAAGAGATCGAGCCCTCGACGCCGAGGTGATCACCCTCGAGGAGATCGGTCAGCTGCAGTGGATTCAAGGGATTCCCGATCTGGACACGGTCGATGTCTGGGCGCTGGCCGACGGCGCCGACCCCGCCCTGTGGCTCGAGGCCCTGAGCCCGGGGCAGGGCGATCGGTTTTCACCGGCTCCAGGAAATTATGAGCTCAGGTTGATAGCCACCGGTGAAGGCGCCGATGGAGAGGCGCTGGTGGTCTACGATGACGTCCAGATCGTGGGCGACGAGAGGATGGTCGCATTCAGGGGCACCATGGATAGCGGAGATGTTCACTCTTTGGGGCCGCCCCTGGTGAGCACCTCAGAGATCGCCGATCTGGAAGGTGGAATGGATCTGGCTCTGAGCTGCCGGGCGGTCAACGGCGGATCCGTCGGGGCCTGTATGGAACGCTGTGACGGTCTGGAGATGGGGCGCTGTCGCGGCGATGATATGGGGTGCGCTCCTCGTTACCATGGCCAGCGAAATCAATGGAGCACGGTCTGTCAGCCCGTCGGTCAGGGGGTGGAAGGAGATTATTGCGATCCCTTCTCCGATGGGATCTGTGGTGAGGGGCTCTATTGTGAGGCCTACGGTGACGCGGCAGAGCATGCAGAACAGACCAGTCTGGGCGGCCGCTGCGCGCCTCAATGCCTGGTGGGAAGTGAGAGTCATTGCGCAAGCGATAGTTGGTGTCGGCCCCTGACGGGGACCATCGATTATGAGGTCGGCGAGTGCCGGCGGCGCTGTGATTTCGAGGGAGATTATGAAGATGCTCAATGTCCCCAGGGGCTGCAGAGCTGCAAGCCCGAGGGGCGGCTGGTGCCCGCCGGCGACGGGGTCACGGGCGGGCTGGAGGTGGAGGAAAACCCTCCCCTTTGCTGGGCCTCGGGAACCCGCCAGGTGGGGGAGGCCTGCAATCAGGGTGATTGCACACCAGGTGCGGAGTGCCTCTTCGATCGTTCTTCTCAAACCGGGCTTGTGGAGACCCTGCTGTCCCCCTATTTCGGGGGCGCCGGGGCGGCGCCTCAATGTCGCCCCATCTGCGATCCCTTCACCGGGCAACCGGCAGCCCATCAATGCGGCGATGATCAGACCTGTCTGTTCAACTATCCCTGGAACGCCAACGTCGGCCATTGCGCCGATCTTGTCGAAGACCTGGGTCCCGGCCAGCCCTGTGATTCGCCGGGGTTGGCCTGTGGACCAGATTCGATCTGTGTCGACGATGGCGCCGTCACCCAATGTTGGCGGTTTTGTCAATTCACAGGGGGCGTGGCCGACGGATACCATCGAAGCACTTGTCCGACGGGCTATCAATGCGCTCCCCTGGTCGCTGATATCGGCATCTGCCAATGAAGCAGTCAGGACGGCATCAAACGCTGCCGTTTGACATCAGGGGGGATCGTTCTTCACAATTACGCGGTTGAAGAATAAGGACATATCGCAACGACGCGTAGCCGGGTTGGCCAGATATCAGCGCGTGAATTTTACCGCCAGACGGTGGCAGAGGATTGAGATGAAGGGTTTTACAATTTCATTATCCACGATTGTTGGAGCCATTTTGGCGCTGGTCATCGCCGCAGGGTGCGCCAGCTCCACCCTGGCCGAGCCCGATTGCGAGAGCGACGAGGACTGCCTGGAGGGGGAAGTATGTGATATCGCGATCGGTATCTGCATGGAGACCCGCTCCGACAACTCGGAGTCTCTTAATAATTCGACGCCGTCGAATAATAACGAATCCACCAATAATCAGACCAACCAGCCCACGACCAACCAGCCCACGACCAATCAGGGCAACGACGATGAAGAAAATAACGACGATCCCATCCTGCCGCCTGATAATAGCGACACGCCGCCGGTGAATAACGACAACCAGGACGCCAATAGCGACGATCCGCCTACCAGTACTTGCTCTCAGGAATTCGACAGCTGCGATCCGAACCAGTCGGGGCATGGCGAATTCTTATGTGTCGAGATCAACGACGATGGTGAGGGCGCCTGTTTTCTGCCCTGTGACGATCTGGGATCGCCGAGTAATTGCAGCGTCGGCAGATATTGCCGGGGATTTGATGGGGTGGCCGAGCCGATCTGTGTGCCCTCCGAATGCAATACCCATAGCGACTGCACCGGTGGAACCTGTCTTCAGATGGATAATTCCTATGGTCTCTGTGTGGAGGCGGGCCCCCTGAGTCAGGGCCAGAGTTGCAGCAACGACGATGGGGCCGATCGCTGCCAGGAGGGGCTGTATTGCGACGCCCCTCAGGGCTCTGTGGGACAGTGCCAGCAGGTCTGCGATCCCTGGACGAGTAATTCCTGCGGGTTCAACGGGGCCTGCCGCAATTATTGGATGCGAAGTGGATTATGCACCGATCAGATCGCCAGCTATGACGATTTCTTGGGAGGGGCGGCCGCTCCATTCGACCCCTGCACCCCGGCCGGAAATTGGTGCGACGATGCGGTGATGTGCTTCGAGTTTACGGATGGCAATTTCTGCCTGAAATATTGCCGGCCAGGCAAAAACGATTGTCCCCTCTTCGGTATGGAGCCGTCGGTATGCGATCCCTATATCATCGTCCCAGGCTCAGACACCCTGGGGTTGTGCATGCCGGCCTGCGACTTTGATTCCGACTGCGGCGCGGGCGCCCAATGCGTCAACCAGCTGTGCCGACAGACCTGCTTTACGGCTCAAGATTGTTGCCCCACCACCGATCCCGATTGTGGAGCGGTGTGTAATCTAAACGGATTGTGTGAATAAAAGCTAAGCGTTCAGCCCCCCTGGAGCGCGGCCAGCCTGGCCGCAATGCGGACTGGCAGTCCGCGCTCCAGGGAATACGAGAGCAAAAAACATTGTAGATCACCCTCACCCCCGAGGAACGCTTACAATAAATAAGCCCCGGAAACTGTCGATCAGAGAGCGGGAATCGCAGCAGTTCGATCCCCTCCCAAGATCAATCGTGGATTCTGGTTGACACAGGTAGGGGCCGTTGCTAAATACACTGCCCGCGTGGCCGGAATCGAATTTCGGCCCCCAGGCCCTGAAAAGGGCATAATGGGGTGTGGCCAAGTGGCAAGGCACCTGGTTTTGGTCCAGGCATTCCCAGGTTCGAATCCTGGCACCCCAGTTGAGGTTCGTGTTCAAACCGCGCAGGTCCGCTCGGACGACGGGACGGGTTCTGCGCGTTTTTTTGCGACACAGTAATAGTGGACCGGCCGACAGAGTTCGGTCCGATGAATAATGCGGCCCGGTACGACGGTCATTTCGTCGATTGCCGAGTGGCTGACAGGAGGAGAAAGATGGCGACGAACGAAATCCCAACGCTGAAGGCCACGGTCCGAACCGAGAGCGGGACGGGCTCGTCCCGGCGAGTGCGCGCTGAAGGTCTGGTGCCGGCGATCTGTTACGGCTTCCAGATTGAGAATGTCAGCCTGGCCGTCGATCCTCTGGAGTTTGAGAAGGTCACCGAGCAGCCCCGTGGGCTCAACTCGTTGCTCAATCTGGAGCTCGATAATGGCGAGTCCATCGAAAACGTGATGATCCGCGACTATCAAGTCCACCCGGTCAAACGCACGTTGAACCACGCCGACTTCGTGGCCGTCGATCCCGACAAGCCGCTGAAGGTCAAGATTCCGCTGCGCACCGAAGGTGAGAGCGAAGGCGCTCAGATGGGCGGCCGAGTCCACCTGATTCGTCGTGAGGTGGCCGTGGTGGCCCCGCCGGCCAAGATCCCGGAAGCCCTGGTGGCCGACGTGACCGGTCTCGGTCCCGACGAAGCGATCATGGCCGACGATCTGGAATACCCCGAAGGTGTCGAGCCTGCGCACACCGTGGATTACGCCCTGGTGCGTATCCAGATGCCGCGGGCTAAGATCGTGACCGCGGTGGCTCCCGCTGCTACGGCGGCGATCACGCCGACCACCGAAGAGGGCGAAGAAGCCGAAGAAGCAGAGGCCGCAGAAGAAGGCGGCGAAGAAGCAGCTTCCGGAGCCTGAGTCGAACGCCGCTGAGGAGATCGCGAGGTGAGTCGCTGGTTGATCGTGGGCCTGGGAAATCCGGGCCGCAAATACGAGGGGACGCGCCACAACGTCGGTTTCGACGCCCTGCGTCGCCTGGCGGCTCGATATGGACTCGAGATCAACCGCTCCAAATTCAAAGGGCTGACCACCACGGGAAGCGTGGCCGGTCACGACGTGGTCCTCCTCGAGCCCCAGACATTTATGAATCGCTCCGGCGGTGCCCTGTTGGCCGCCGGTCAGTTTTATGATGTCCCCGCCGACAAGACGATCGTCTTTCACGACGAGATCGACCTGCCGCCGGGGCGTTTGAAGTTGAAACAAGGTGGCGGCCACGGCGGCCACAACGGGCTTCGAGATATCATCTCACGCACGGGCGAACGCGACTTCTTTCGGGTTCGCCTCGGCGTGGGACGGCCCGAACACGGAGAGGTCACAGGCCATGTGCTCGGTCGCTTCTCCAGCGATGAGAGGCTCGATATCGACGAGATGATCGAAGATGCCTGCGATGCCGTAGAGACGATCCTCGACGAGGGGTTAGAAGCGGCGCAGAACAGATTTCATTGAATTGTAGAGTTAGGAATTACCAGATCCCATAAATGACGAACCTTGCGCATCGCCCAAAAGGGCAGTAAGAACGCGCCAGATATTCGTCTCCAACCTCGCTCCGCCGCACTAGAGCAGGCGGGGCTTTAACCGAGAGGTTTGCAAATGCCTGTAGAAAGACAACGAGAATACGAAACCATCTATATCCTTCGGCCCGACGCGGCTGCCGAGGACGTGACCACCATTCGCGAGCGCGTCGAAGACGCCATCGACAGCGAAGGGGGCCACCTGCTCAAGTTCGACGATTGGGGCTCGCGCAAGATGGCCTACGAGATCAAAGACAAGACCGAAGGTCGTCGGTTTGAGCGCGGACTCTACCACTACTACCGCTATATGGTGCCCTCGGGCACGGTGGCGGAGCTGGAGCGTCGCTTGCGTCTGCTCGATCCGGTCCTGAAGTTTTTGACGGTCAAGCTCGAAGACGACCTCATCCCCGACGAGCGCCTGGCGCGCCCGGAAGAGGAAGAAGAAGAGGAAGTGGCCCCGGAAGACAGCGAGTGACGTGACCGGGCGGCAATTCAATTGCCCACGGTTCAGCACAGGAGTCGACGATGGATGTGATTTTGACGGAAGACGTGCCCAATCTCGGCGAGATGGGCGAGATCGTAAATGTCGCTCCCGGCTACGGGCGAAACTACCTGATTCCTCAGGGGTTGGCCCTGCCGGCGAACGCGGCCAAGAAACGTGAATTGGCGCACCAGAAGCGTCAGATTGAAGAGCGCAAGGCTCAAGAGCGGGAAGCGGCCATGTCGGTGCGCGAGAAGCTCGACGGCCTGCGAATTACCATTCCCAAGCGAGTGGCCGACGAGGATAAGCTGTACGGCTCGGTGAGCGGACGAGAGATCTCGGACGTGCTGGCCCAGGAAGGCTTCGAAGTAGAGCATCGCTTCGTGGAAGTGGGCCGAGGCCTCGACGAATTGGGCATCTATCGGGTGCCCGTGAAGTTGGCCAGCGGTGTCTATGCTCATATCATCGTGTGGGTCGTCACCGTATGATCGACGGCCACCTTTGATGGCAGCGGAAGAATAGTAGAAACGCCCACGTTGGTCTGACAACGTGGGCGTTTCGCATTTAGGTAGTGGTGAGGCCAGATGGCGACGGAAGTGGCGGGCAGCCAAGAGAAGATGAATGGGGTAGCCGAGATATTAGCCGCTCTGGAGGAGCGCCTCGACGGTGATCTGCGAACGGATAAGCTCCATCGGATGCTCTATTCGCAGGACGCGTCGGTCTATCAAGAGGAGCCGCTTGGCGTGGCCTGTCCCCGTCATCGCCGGGACGTGCAGGCCATCGTCGAGGCCGCCGCCGAGGCCGGCTTCGGGTTGATCCCTCGAAGCGGCGGGACCAGTCTTGCCGGTCAATGCGTGGGAGATGGCCTGGTCGTCGACGTGGGCCGGCATATGAACGAGATCCTCGAGCTCAACGTCGAAGAGCGTTGGGTTCGCGTCCAGCCGGGGGTCATCCTCGACGATCTGAACCGCTATCTGGCCGAATTTGATCTATTCTTCGGGCCCGACACCTCCACCTCCAATCGGTGCATGATCGGCGGCATGGTGGGCAATAATTCCTGTGGAAGCCACTCCATTCTCTACGGCGATACGAGAGCTCATGTGCTGGAGCTGGAGGTGGTCTTTGCCGACGGGGAGTGCGCGGGGATAGGCTCCTGGGACGACGAGGAGCGAAGAGAGAGGATGAACGGCCAGGGAAGGCTGGCGGCGGGGTTGCGAAAGCTCGACGAGATCGCATCGGAGCATGGGGAGCTCATCGAAGAGCGCTACCCACGTGCCGAGGTGATGCGCAGAAATACGGGCTATGCCCTGGACGACGTGGTCAACCGCCGACCCTTCGGCGAGGAGGGGCCCTTTTCGCTGCAGCGATTCTTATGCGGCAGCGAGGGCACCCTGGGGTTGGTCACTGAGATCAAGCTCAACCTGGTGGATAAGCCGCAGCATAAATTGCTGGTCTGTGTGCACTTCCACAGCCTCGACGAGGCCCTACGGGCCACCGTGGAGGCCGTGCGCCACGATCCGGCGGCGGTGGAGCTCATGGATCGGCGGGTGCTCGAGGAGACCAAGAATAATATCGAGCAGGCCCGCAATCGCTTCTGGGTTCAAGGCGATCCGGCGGCCGTATTGGTCGTCGAATTCTATCGGCCCACCGTCCAGGACCTGGACGAGGCGGTGGAGGCGTTGACGTCGCGCTTCGAAGAGTTGGAGATGGGCTATGCCTATCCCGTGGTTCGCCCGCCACGAGACGGCGCGGTGTGGGCGCTTCGCAAAGCCGGGCTCGGCCTGTTGATGGGGATCGAGGGCGATATAAAACCGGTGACCGTTGTCGAGGATACGGCGGTGGCCGTCGACGTATTGCCCGATTATGTCCACGATTTTGCCCATATTATGGACGCCTACGATACGGCCTGCGTCTATTACGCCCACGCCTCGGTGGGGGAGCTGCACCTTCGGCCGGAGCTCAACCTCAAGGAGCCTGCAGATGTGGACAAATTTGTCGGCATCGCCGAAGACGTCGCCGATCTGGTGCGTCGCTACCGAGGTTCGCTAAGCGGGGAGCACGGCGACGGGCGAGTGAGGTCGGCCCTGCTGGAGCGTTTTTATGGACCGGAGATCGTCGAGCTTCTGCGCGACGTGAAGACCGCCTTCGATCCCCGGGGGATCTT
>SLJM01000073.1 GCA_007135085.1 Myxococcales bacterium | reverse complement strand
TCTGGCCGCTGGACGGAGGACGGCTCTTTCACCTGTTCTTGCGACGCATCAAGCCCGCGGATACGGCCCGTCGGTGGACCCTTCAGGCCAGCCTGGCCACCATGATCCCCGCCGGAATCCTCGGCTTTCTGGCCTTTAATAGCTTCCTGGTCGTCTTCTTCGCCATCTTCGTCGGTATGGACAACTACAGGGCGCTCCAATCGGGGATGCCCCTGGTCAACCGACGCGGAAAGGGCCGAAAGAAGAAGGCCTCGAGCCTCCACCAGGACCTCCTTGAAGAAGCTGAGCAGGCCATGGCCGAAGAGGATTGGCGCGAAGCCGCCCGCCTGGCCCACCACATGCGCTCTCTGGGCGCCATGCCCTCCCAGATGGTCGAGAAGGTCTGGACCATCCTGGGCGTGGCCACCATGAACCAGAATCGCTTCGACGAAGCCCTGCGCTACCTTCAGCGAGCCCCCAGAACCTCGAAGGTCAAACGGGCCATCCGTCAATGCGAACAGCACCTCGACGATCGATGATCGCGATTAAGTGGTCGATCAGCCGATATAGCGCTCGACGGCGTCGATCAGGTCTTGTTCCTGGAACGATAGCTTGACCAGGTAGCCGTTGGCGCCGAGGCCCATGGCCCGTTTTTTGTCTTCCGGTTCGCCCAGAGTGGACAAGATGATCACCGGCAGGTCGGCGTAGCCGTCGTGGCTGCGAATTTTTCCGAGTAATTCCAGGCCGCTCATTCGCGGCATCTGCACGTCGGAGAGCACCAGGTTGACCCGATGGCGTTGGAGCATGGTCCAGCCGTGGAATCCGTCGTCTGCTTCCAGGACGCGGTAGCCCTGGTTTTTGAGGATCGACACCACCAACGAGCGTGTGACCTCGCTGTCTTCGACGACCAAAATGGTGCGGATTTTGGGGGCCTGCATGCCCTGGACGGTGGCGAAGGAGCGGCGTTGCTGTGGCTCCGATATATCCAATCGGGCATCGGAGCCGCTTCGGTCCATCAGGGCCACGGCGTTCAACAGCGGCACCACAGCACCGGAGTCGGTGAGCGCCACGCCCCGGCATAATTCAATACCGCCCAGAAAATCGCCGAGGGATCGACTGATTGCTTCCCTTTCGCCGATGACGTCGTCGATCCACAGAGCGACCCGTCTGGCGCCCTTTCGAATGAGCAGGACCGTCATCGTATCGCCCGGCCGCCCACGATCGCCGATGCCCAGCGGACCTGCCCAGTCCACCAGCGGCACCAACCCCTCCTCCATGCGTAGGCATACGCCGCCGTGGACCTTGCTGAGTTGGTCGCGGTCGACCATGGCCACTCGTTCCACGTCCTTGGCGGTCAGCGAAAAGTGTCGGCCGGCGATGACGAAGACCAACACGGCGCTGATCGCCGACGCAATGGGAAGATGGAGCGTAAAGGTCGTACCCTGACCGACTTCACTTTCGATCTCGATGAAGCCGCCGATGCGCGCGATCTGTCGACGTACGACGTTCATGCCGATGCCGCGGCCGCTTACGTCCGAGACCTGATCGCGAGTGGTGAAGCCCGGCTCGAAGATGAGCGCCATGGCCTCCTGATCGCTGAGGCGGCGAGCCTTTTCGGGGGGCATGAAATCGCGGGCGATCGCTTTTTTTCGGACAGCGTCGGGATCGATGCCCCGCCCGTCGTCGGAGAGCTCGACCCGTATGGAGTCCCCGGAGTATTCGGCGGTTAACGCGATCTCTCCCTCCGGCTCTTTTCCCGCCTGTTGCCGTTGTTCAGGGCTTTCAATGCCGTGGTCGACGGCGTTTCTGACCAGATGGAGCAGAGGTTCCGACAGGGCGCTCAAGATCGTGCGGTCCACTTCGACGTTTCCGAAGGTATGGACCAGGCGCACCTTTTTACCCTGGGAGTCGGCCAGATCGCGCACCGCCCTTGGATAGTGGCTAAGAACCTGAGCCAACGGAATATGGCGCAGCCGGCGGGCCTGATCATCGACCTGAGAGGCCCGAAGGTTGACCAGATAATTCTCCTCTCGCAGGTCCGTCTCGCAGGCGTCGAGGCGGTGGATTAAATCCCTCAGAGCCATGGTCCGACTCTTGGGCAGGTGACCGTCGACTTTGGCCTGAAGCTCGCGCAGTTCGCCTCGGATCTCCCGAAGTTGACCGAGATGGAATGCCAGCCGCCGGCTCATCAACAACGTCTCGCCGGCGATATCGCCGATCCGCTCCAATTTCTCCACGTCGACGCGAAGGCTGGAGCTGGTTTGAATTCGAAGGGCCCGGTGATCGGAGCCCTCGACGGCCTCCCGGGAAAGGGTGTCAATTCGTGTCCGCGTCGACACCGGTCCTGACGATGTTTCGACTTCTTCGTCGGGCTCGTCTTGCTCGTCTTGCTCGTCTTGTTCGTCTTGTTCGTCCCCGCCGGAGTCCGGAGATTCGTCCACTTGCTCTTCTTCATTGGATGGCGATGGCGCGGTCTCTGAAGAGGTGCCAGGATCGCCTTCTTCGTCTTTCTCACTCTCTGTGGAGGACTCGGCCTGACCAGCTTCCACTCGATAATCACCGACACGATCGACAAAGCCCGTTAAATCGAGAGTGGTCGAATCTCCTGCTGATTTGGTCAGCAGAGCCCGCATCAGGTCCAGCCCTTCGAAGACCAGATCGATGGGGTCGGTGTTGACCATGACCCCGTCGTCGACCACGGCCAATAAGAGGTTTTCCGTCTGGTGGGCCACCAGATTGATATCGGCAAACCCCATCATCTTGGCTTCACCCTTGAGGGTGTGGATCTCGCGCAGCAACTCCTCGACGCGCTCGCTATCGTCGGGTTCACGCTCCAGGGCAACCAGCAGAGAGTTCATCTGCTCGATCCGCTCCAGACCGACCGTGCGGAACTTCTCGATGAGCTCGCCCATACTCATTTGGAGTCCGACTCCGTCTCTTCTTCGTTTGCGTCGGCCTTCGCTTTGTCTTCCCCATTTTCTTCTTTGGCTTCCATAGCCTTCGTATCGATCTCGGTAGACTCGATCTGGCGGGCGATGGTCTCGAATTCGCCGGAACGGTCGGGGCCGTCGTCGGAACTCATCGAGGGAAGGTCATCGAATAGACCGTCGTCAGAGGCCATGGCCGACGAAAATTCGACGGTCGGTGCATCGAGCTCGTCCTGGTCGTCTGGCTGGGCGTGAACCTCGGCGGTGTCGACGGCGTCATGATTCTTTGGGACCACTGCCCGGGCGGGGCGCTCATCAAATTGAACGGGTGTTTTGTAGGCAGAGCGTGCCTGCTGGGCGAAGGTGCGGGCTTTTTTGACCTGTCGCGTCGGTCGGGTGGGCCGGGTATTGATATCGGCCACCTCCGGGCGATGATGGGACGTGGCCGGCGGCGCCTGATTGACCACCTCGAATTCGTCTACCAACTGACGCAGGCTCTCTGATGCGGAGGCTAACTCATCGGCCGCCGTGGTCACCTGGCGAGTGCCGGCGACGCCCTGATTGATGAGATGGGAGAGTTCCTCCATCGATTGGGTGACCTGCTCGGTGCCCGATTGCTGCTGCTGGGTGATGAGCGAGATCTGCAGCGCCGTGTCCGTGGTGCGCTCCGACAATCGCGATCCCTCTTCGGT
>SLJM01000479.1 GCA_007135085.1 Myxococcales bacterium | reverse complement strand
CTCCGTCACCACCTGGATGTCGGCCCCGTCACTCAGTGGGCTTTCGGTTTCTGGGTAAATGGCCTTTACCCAATAGATATAGGTAATCTCCATGCCACCATCGCCGCCGATTTCTTCCCACGTGACCAGGACGCCAGAAGGGTCGTCCGAAGAGGCCGTAATATTTTCGATTCTGGGGAGGGCCGCTCCCGATTCGATACCTTCGTCGACAAAGATTCTGGTTTCGCCATCGACGCGACCAAGGAGCTCACTATCGGCGTCGCGATAGATCTCAAACTCATCGACGCCGCTGAGGGAGTCCCATGTGATCTGGACGAAACCATCACCGTCAATCTCGGCTTCCACGTCAAAAGGCGCCGGCGCCGGGGTCTGGAAGGTCTCCGCCTCACTATAGAACTCATCGCCACGAGCGCTCAAAAAGGCCCGCACATGATATTGCCGACCCGGCTCGAGCTCCTCCGTGGTATATGCGAAGGGACCTGTGGAATCGACGGTGCCCAGGGAATGACAGGGGTCGTCGCCCAGTTGAGGCCTTCGCTCGGTGGACCAACAAAATCCATGCTCGAAATTGGCCTCGCCGCCAAGATCGTAGATCGCCGCTCGAAAGGTGGCCCCCTGGGCTTCCACGTCATTGACGCCGGTGAACTCGAAATTCGGGCCCGACTCCCCCGGACCCGACAGATCGTCGAGATCTTCGAATAGCCCCTGGCATCCGAGGGTCATCGTCAATACGGCGAAAATCACTAAGACGTACTTCCCTGCTCGCCATCGCATAATCCAATCTCTCGTCGATAAGCACTTAGAAATTCACGGTTACTTAGTCTTATATGTGTAGAGCCAAGGGCTTTCAATCCTGTACCATTAGGGCTCCCCCCCTATGGCAGGCCTTATCAGGGCACCAACAAAAGATGATGGCCCCCCTGGCGAGCCATGGCTCGAGACACGCCGCCGAGCATGAGATCGCCGAGCCACCCCCGGCCCTGAGTGCCCATCACGAACAGGGCCCCCGGATAGTGATCGCCGGCCTCGACGACCATCTTTTTGGGCGGTCCCTCCACGACCTGAACCTCTACGGTTCCCACTCCCTGACTTCTCAGTTCACCTTTGAGCTTTTCCAACTGACGTCGTTTTTTCTCGACCTCGGTCTGGCCAGAAAAACGATCGTCGACGGAGTGGAGCAACACCAGGGGCAACGAGGCTTCTACGGCCAGTTCCTGTGCCCATTTTAGAGCCCTGTCGGCCGGTTTGGACAGATCCGTGGGGTGGACGATCCGATCCCAGAGAGGCTGGCTTGAGGCATCGGCGCAAAAAAGAAAGACCGGAAGTTTTGAGCGCTCCAATACGTCGACGGCCGTACTGCCGAGCAAGACCTCGGTGATCGCCGAGTGGCCGCGATTGGCGAGGACGATGAGCTCGGCGCCCACCTCGTCGGCGACGTCGATGATCGTCGACCCCGGCCGCCCCTCTTCCATCCTGGGCTCAACCTGCCAGCCCTGGGCGCTTAACTCGTCGGCCATCTCCTCGAGCAGTGCCCGGACCCGCACCTTGTCCTCGGGAGATTCGACGATCCCCATCGACGGGGGCCACACATGAAGCAGGGTCACCCGCTGGCTCTGTCCGGTGACAAAGCGCTCCAGGCTGGCCACCATTTGTTTCGATGGCCCTGAGAAATCGACGGGCACCAGTAGATGTGATCGCATGGGCTTTCCTTAATTAAAAAATCTCACAGCTCGGCGACGGGTCCGCCAATAATAAAGCCCTGGCGGCCAGGAACAAGGACGGACGGACGACCAGCCTACCAATTGTCGGGAAACGCGCCGATCGGACCGGGCTCGACGACCACGTCGAAGACATCCGAGCCGTGGCCGCCGAAGGACCAGTGGAATTGGCCGTCGTCGTCAATTCGGCGCACCTCGTTGTCAGACCAACCACTGTAGACGTTGCCCCATTGGTCGATGGTCAGGCTGCGCAATAGAGCGCCCGGGCCGGAATAGGTCCACAGCTCGGCCCCGTCCAGGGCGAAAAGATAGGCGATCTCACCGGTGCGCCAACCGGCGGCGACCCGCTCGTCACCGACGGCGATGGAGGTGATCCGATCTTCATCGTCGGCCCCGTCGTAATTCCACTGGAGCAACCCGCCGTCACTATATTTTTGAAGCCTATGCCCATATCCCAGGTAGGCGTTGCCCTCGCCATCACTGGCCACGGTGGTGATCGCCCCGCTGAGCGTCACCGACCACACCCCCCAGGAGTCGATATCGTCGTCTCCGGCGGTGACGCTGCTTCGCTGAAGTCGGTCCACGGCCCCGTCATAAGCCTCGTCATAGATAACTTCGGCGCCTACCCCGAAGTCGACGCTATTGGAGGCCAGATAGAGGGCGTCGTCCGGTCCAACTGCCAGGTCGCTGAACCAGCGCCCTTCGGACTCGATGCCCTCTTCGTAGACCGGCACGCCGTTGGCGCTGAGCACCCAGGCCACGGAGTGGTTGAATACATGACCCATGCCGTACCACTCGGTGAAGACCGAGGTCAGAACAAAGGCGTAGCCCTCATCGTCGACGGCCAGGGCGTCGACCTGGACCCTGATGGTGCCATCATAGATATAGCCGCCGGACCATTCTTCAGCGCCGTCAGCGTCGCGCTTTTGGATCTGCCACCCCGCCCCGTTGGCCACGGTATAGGCGGAGTAAATATTGCCCTCTTCGTCGAGGGCCACGGCGCGCACGTCGCCGGAGACCGTCAGGTACTGGCTGTCCACCTCCCCCCCGTCGGTGTCGAGTTTTTTACTATGGCCGTCACGAGAGGCCGTATAGACATATCGCTCGGCGCGGTACCCCTGAGCCAGGGCCGTGGTCTGAGTGGCCGCCCCGTCGGCCCGCACCCGGGCCCGATAGACCAGTGGCGTGCCGTCGACGGGCGCCTCGTAGTCACGGGTCTGATCGATCTCACCATCTTCGACGACCTCCCAGTTGCCCTGGCCATCGACGTCGACCTCAAATGCCACGGTCATCACCCCGGCTCCGCGCCAACCCTCCACGGGCGGTGAGGCCTGACCGGCCAAGCCCTCGACCCGAGCTCGTACCCGATATTCTCGCGCCGCTCCATCGATGACGCCATGGTCGTCGATCTCCAGGGCCACATAATCGAGATAGGTGGCCTGACTGGCCCTGAGCTCACCGGCGTCGATCATGGCCGGGGGAGCGCCGGAATCTTCGAATTCCTGTGCCGTGCCCACATCGTGCCACACCCCGTCTCGCTCCAGCTCGAAGGTCACCTCCTGAGAGTCGGCCAGCGCCCCTTCGACGGCGTCGCTCTTCGGCCCGTCCACGTCGGGATAGATCACGGTCACCTCATAGCTCACCGGTTGGACCGAGACCTCCACGTCGGTGTCCCAGCTCACCCGAACGAAGTCGATCTCCTCGCCAGCAGTGGCCGCCAGGTTGGCGGGGGTTCCAAGGTGGAGCAGAGCTTCCAGATCGTCGTCCACAAAAGAAGAGACCTCCCCGTCGACCTGAGCGATCTCCTCGCCATCGCGCTCGATAAGATAGGCCGCCGCCCCATGCACGCCCTGCCAGCGCAGCTCGATGAAGTCTTGATGGGCCCCGTGG
>SLJM01000142.1 GCA_007135085.1 Myxococcales bacterium | reverse complement strand
AGCCCGGGCCGGCCTCGATGATGAAGTCGTCGCCGTTTTCGGTCAGGCCGGCATCGGGGACCAGAGCGTGGGGGTGAGTGCCCCCGTCGAAGCTGGCGGGATCGATGGTGGCGCCGTCTTCCGTGACTTCCTCGGCGATGAGGAAGTTGATGCTGAAGTCGGCGTCGGCGCTCAGCTCGAGAAGTCCGTCGTGTTCCAGGACCAGGTTGAGCGAGCCTTCGTCGATGCTATCCTGGATGCCATCGTTAACATCCTCGAGGTCGCCAGCCAGCCCGATGATGTCGGGGAGCACGTTGTCCGGGTCTCCGTCGCCGGTGAAGTCCACGCAGCAATCGGAGTCGGCGATGGCCAGGCGGGACACATGGGAGGCGGTGCCGAAGTCAGCGTCTGCAGGATCGATGTCGCATTTGGCCGGGGGGTCATCGTCGTCGCAGGTCGGCGTCGGGGGCGCCAGGTCGACGGTCTCGTCGTCGTCGTCATCGTCGTCGTCCACGTCGGCGTCAGGAGTGCCGGCGTCGGGGATGTCCTGGTTTTGATTATTTTGATTCTGATTGTTTTCTTGGTTCGTCGTACCACCGGTCTCAGGATCGCCGCAGGCGACCGTAAAGGCCAGGCCCGACGACAGCATGAGGACCAGGAGAAGTTTAAGGGCTTGTTTCAGATTCATGACCGATTACCTCCAGATGAAGACTTGAATATCTGCGGCCACTTTGCCGCAGATTTAAACGAGTCCAGACAGTGAGTCGCCACATACCAGGGCGAGCGAATTTCCTATTCGATAGCCCCGGCGTGGCCGTATTGTCCTAAACGCTCCCCGTGCAAAAAGTTGCAGGAATAATCCGGGGGGTTAGAGCTATCAAGCGGAAGCTATCAAAAGGGTGACCGGCCGGTCAAGTTTCCTCGTCAGAGCGCTTAAAACGTAGGTGATCGCCACGTCGGTTGCTCGGGTGTCTCAATTTGCTATAAGGTCGCGCGAAGTAGATGGTCCAACGAGAAAGAAAATGACGAGAATCCAGGAGAACCAGTGACACAAAAAACCTTTAATGTCGCCGTCGTGGGGGCCACCGGTGCCGTGGGACGTGAGATGCTGCGCGTGCTGGAGGAGCGAGAATTTCCTATCGGTGAGCTTCGGGCCATGGCGTCGAGCCGCTCGGCGGGCAAGACCATCGAGGCCTGCGGCAGGGAAGTGGTGGTCGAAGATCTGGAATCGGCTGATTTCTCCGGCGTGGACTACGCCCTCTTTTCGGCGGGCGGCTCGGTGAGCAAGGCCCACGGACCGCGGGCGGCGCAAGCAGGGGCGGTGGTCATCGACAATACGAGCGCCTTTCGGATGGATCCCGACGTGCCTCTGGTGGTCCCCGAGGTCAACCCGGAGGCCATTGAAGAGCATAAGGGGATTATCGCCAACCCCAATTGCTCCACCATCCAGATGGTGGTCGCCCTATTGCCGCTGGCACAAAATTATGGGCTAAAGCGAGTGGTGGTCAGCACCTATCAATCGGCGTCGGGAGCGGGTCAGAGCGGGGTGACGGAGCTCCTCGAGGGGGCGCGGGCCTATCTGTCGGGGGAACAAGAACCGACGCCGTCGACGTTTGCCCATCCCCTCGCTTTCGAGGCGTTGCCCCATATCGATACGTTTGACCCCAACGGGTATACGAGAGAAGAATTGAAGATGGTCCGGGAGACCCGAAAAATATTGAGTGATCCCGACCTCCAGGTCTCCGCCACCTGTGTGCGGGTACCCGTGGTGCGAAGCCACAGCGAAGCGGTGACCGTCGATCTGGGTCGAGCCGTCGACGTCGACGAGGTTCGCAAGTTGTGGCAAGAAATGCCCGGTGTGGAGTTGGTCGACGATCCGGAACATGTGGAATACCCCCTGGCCCGTCGGGCCGAGGGCGCTGACCCCTGCTTTGTGGGCCGGATCCGGCGCGACCTGGATCGGCCCGAGACCCTTCATTTCTGGGTGGTCAGCGACAACCTCCGAAAGGGAGCGGCATTAAACGCCGTCCAAATTGCCCAATTTATGGTCGAGGAAGATCTATGAGTAGACAGTGGAAATATTCCTGGCTGGCCCTGGGGCTGGTGGCCACCACCACCGCTGCCGTGTGGCTCCCCGCCGAGGCGGAGGCCCGCAGCCCGCAGCAGTCAACATTGGTCCTTTCGACCGACGTCAGCCTGACGTCCACTCAGACCAGAGATGATGAGCCCTCGACTATCTACGCGGGAATCGAGGAGTGCTCGACGCTGGCCAATAACAATCCCGATATGAACGTCTATATCGAGACCACCCAGTTTATGGAGAACCCCGATCTCTTCGGCGGCGTCTATCACTATAACTATCCTCGCGGTGAAGAGCGGACCATCGCCTGTAGAACCGCGGAGGGTACCCTTCACGATGATTGCGAGGAAGAGTTGACGGGTGACGCGGTCACGGTGATCGGGAACGACGTGGATATCAGCGTCGATTTCGAGACTCTGACCGGCTTTACGTCCGCCGATGATTGCGTCGAGGGGGAGCACGATCAGAGTTATTATGTGCAGCTTCGACTGCGCCGGCCGGCGGCGACGGGGGTAGGCTTTGGGGAGTGGAGCTATGAGGAGGCCCGGCTGGTCGTCGATCTGATTCGACCGGAGGCGCCGACGCTCAACGACGCGATGACCACGGAGAATTCGATCTACGTCGAATTCCAGGGATCGGAATCGGACGATGTGGACGCTCACCACGTCGTCTTTTCGACCAGTCCTTTTAGCGCCGGCGATGAGGTCGGTGATATGACAACCCGTGTGGTCACCGGCACTGAAGACGGTCGCGTGGGCGGTGTGTCCTTCCAGGCGGGCACCACGGTCTACGTGGCCATGGCCGCCCTCGACCGGGCGCGCAATTTCAGCGTCGTCACCGAGCCGATTGAGACCACGGTGATTCAGACCAACACGTTTTGGGATTATTATCGTGGCGCCGGTGGCGCCGAAGGCGGCTACGGCTGTCAGAACAGCGCCTCGAGCAGCGCCAATTCGACCCTGGTTTTTGCAGTAGCGTCATTGATGGCCCTCTTTGGCGTGGCTCATCTTCGACGTCGACGCACCGAAATCGCAGCAGTGGTATCTAAGGAGACTCGACGATGAACGAAACGACCCCTCATAAGCTGCGATGGGCCCTGGCGCTGGGATGTGTCATGGCCATCTTATTCGCGTCGACTTCCGCCTTTGCCGACGACGATCCCACGCGGGGCATCTTTGAGTTCAAGCTCGGCCCCTATAACCCACAGGTCGACGCCGCCTTTGACGGCGACGGCCCCTATGGGCAATTCTTCGGCGATCGGACCATGCTCTACGGGGAATTGGCCTTTGAGCGAAACCTCTGGCAAAAATTCGGAACTTTTGCGGTGGGCGGCCACCTGGGTTACGGGCGAGTGAGCGCCCCTGTATTGGACCAGGACGGCAATATCATCGACGGGGAGGAGCGCTCCTCGTTGCGGATCATTCCCCTTCGTGCTTCGGCGATCTATCGTTACGACTATAGTGCACGCCACCACAATATCCCCCTGGTACCGGTGGCCAAATTGGGCCTCAATTATTATCTATGGCGAGTGGTCGACGCCGGAAGTGATACGGCGGT
>SLJM01000478.1 GCA_007135085.1 Myxococcales bacterium | reverse complement strand
ATCTCGGCGGAGGGGTGGTCTACTTCCCCGAGGGGATCTATCGGGTCGACGACGTGCTCCGAGTGGAGGGCTCGTCGGTGGTGCTCCGTGGCCAGGGGCCGCAGCGATCGCAGGTTTATTTTACCCGCCATCAGGAGATGTCCTATAGCGGCCATATCACCTTTACTGGCGCACCGCAGGTCATCGACGAGGTGCCCCTGGCCCAGGACGTGGAGGCCCGCAGCCAATGGATCGCCGTCGACGATGCGGGGCCCTTTGAGGTGGGCGACGACGTGGAGTTGGGGTGGATCATCAGCGACGAATTCGTGGCCGACCATCAGATGACCGGCATCTGGCAGGCCTTTAACGGTCAGTGGCAGACCTTCTTTCGCCGCACTGTGGTCGATGTCGACGCCGACTCCTCGCCGCCGCGGGTGCGCGTCGATGTGCCCACCCGCTATGAGGCCAGGCGTCGCGATCAGGCGGCGCTTCGAAAGGTCTCGGGCATGCTCTCCGAGGTGGGCGTGGAGGCCCTGGGGCTGGCCAATGCGGTCGACCCCGACGCCGCATGGGAGCAGAGCCAGGTCCATCTGATCGAATTTCACGGCGTCAAAGACGGCTGGATGCGCCAGGTGGAATCCTTTCGACCCCCAGGGTTGAGTGACGATGGCCAGGAGGGGCATCTGCAGTCCAGCGGTATTCTCATCGCCGACGGCAAGCGGTTTACCCTGGCCGACTTGGTATTGGAGAACGCCCAGCACCGCGGCCCCGGAGGCAACGGCTATCTCTTCGAGATTCGCCGCAGCAATGAGATATTGATCCGCGATAGCCTGGGCCGAAACGGTCGCCATAACTTTACCCAAAATTGGGGGTTTGGCACCACGGGCTGTGTCTGGCTTCGGGTGACCAGCGAGGGAGGACGGGCCTACTCGTCTCAGAGCGGGGGCTTTCGACCGGTGGCCCACTCCGACTTTCATCACTCCCTGGCCACGGCGAACCTCATCGACGCCAGCGTCCTAAACGACGGGTGGAGCGCCGTCAACCGCCAGAGCATGTCCGGTGGGGCCGGCCATACGGCCACGGAAAACGTATTCTGGAATTCCGGCGGCGATGGCTTGCTGCGGTCTCTGCAATTTGGCTGGGGCTATATTATCGGCACCGGCAAAGACCTGACGGTGGAGACGGAGATCCGCGACGAGTGGGGAGGATTCGAGGAGTTGGGAGATCTCGCCGCCTGGGAGCATACGGCGCCCCGCGATTATATGGAGGGACTGGGCAAGGCCGAGACCCTGCGGCCCCAATCCCTGTACGAAAGTCAGCGCCGCCGCCGTCTGGGTCACCAGTGAACAGGCCCACTCGTCCAACCAGCACTCATCCCCCCCACCGACCGACAGACACGCATCAACAAGTTATTCTGGGCCGAAACGACGATCCTGGATCGTTTTTTGGGGACTTTTTCCCAGAAAAAGATCGTCCTATTTCGCAAAATCACGGCAGAAATCTCGATAACAGAATTAGAGGAGTTTTCGACACTCTTATTCTGGAGGAAAATCGAGATGACGAAGCCACGACGACATATCGCCGGCCAGATCGCCCTGCTCACTCGTCGCTGCTCGGAGCGCAGGTATTTCTTGCGCCCCGACGACTATATCAACCAGGTCGCTCCCTTCGAGGTCGGCAAGGCCGCCAATAAACACGGCCAAAACGTCTACGGGGCCATGGCCATGTCGAACCACGTTCACTTTGTCGTCGGTGATACCACCGGTGAGCGCAGCAAATTCATGCAGGATTCGATGAGCGGGATTGCCCGAGCCAGAAACAGCGATCTACTGCGCACGGGACACTTCTGGGAGGCCGGAAGCTACGGCGACACGGTGCTGCTCGACTGCGACTCGCTCGAGCGGAAACTGCTTTATATTTGGCTCAATCCGGTTATCGCAGGCCTGGTAGAGCGCGCCGAGGACTGGCCGGGATTTAAGATTCTTCCCCGCCACTGGGGTGAGACGATTCGCATCGAAAAACCGGGCAAATTCTACGGGCGTGCCAACCCGGACGTCGTCGAATTCGTCCCCCAGCCCCCGCCGGGCTATGAGGACAAAAGCCTGGAGGAGGTCAAAGCCCATTTCGAGGAGCGTCTTCGAATAGCAGAAGAAGAAATCGCCGAGCTTCGCCGCGAGCATGGCGAGACCTGCCGTGGCGCCGACGCGGTGAAAAAGGTCAATCCCTTCGACAGCCCGAGAACACCCGCACCGTTTCGACAGATGAATCCCCGGTTTGCCACACGTAACGCTGAGCTGATGGCGTCTGCCACCGCCGGCTACAAGGCTTTCTGCGACCGCTATGAGACGCTCCGCCAACGCTGGATAGGGGGAACCAAAAACCTGCGATTTCCCTGCGGTACGGTTCAGTTACGCAGATGCGCGCCGATCAAATGCCAGCCCCCGGCTGACGACGAGCCAGGGCTATTTGAAATCGGCTAACGTCTTTTGTCACTCGCAGTAGAACGCAGCCCTGGCGGTTGCTTTCCAAAACCTGCCGATATCCCTTCCCAGGGATTCCCATACCACAGAGCGCATCCACCGCTTTGAACGCACCACTCTGCTCGCTGAGACCCCGTCCTTTGACCAACCGAAGCAAAAATCACCAATTTCAGCCCCTTCAACTGCCTGCCACTTCCCTTCAGTCGGCCCTAAACATGCTGTTCCTACCTCATCTTTTGGAATCCACCCCACAACCGGATCTCTGACGGCGATTCCTGCAGAAAAATAAACCACCAAAATGGCGCTTCCGCCCACCAATATTGACCCTGGCGGGTCTGTCGGTCGGTATTTTCGGGTTTGATCGATCGAATCAGCATATCTCAATTCATTGGAAGCAATATTTGTAAGGAGCTCGCTCTTAATGCTAGGTATGGAGGGAACAAAAAAAACTGGTTGGTCTTAACTTTGTGAGGATTTGCGATGTTTAGGAAATACCTGCTTGCGAGCTCGTTGGTGGTAGCCGCCGCCTTTTTTATTGGAGGTTGCCAGGGATTATTCACCGATCTCGATGATCTCGAAAGCGCTGATGGCGACGAGGCCCAATGCGTGTCACAGGGGGATTGCGACGAAGGCCAGGACTGCGTCAACGGCGAGTGTGTTGGTGGGCCTGAGTGCAACAATTCCGATGATTGTAGCGGCGAACTAATCTGTGTGGACCAGGAGTGTGTCGTCGATGACAACGGCGAAGATCCCGAGTGCACCGAGGAAACAGCCAATGACGATTGTGATTCCGGGGAAGTCTGCGTCGATGAGAAATGCGTCGAAGAGCCGCTTAACTCAGTGGGTCCGGAATGCATGGGAGAAGCCGATTGTGATGAGGACCAGGTTTGCAACGAAAATGGGCAATGCGTCGATGAAGTAGTCAACGACGACAACGGCGCCTGTGACGATGACGATGATTGTGGAAGTGGCTCATTTTGTACTGTCGACGGTGAATGTCAGACGAAAAATTACCGTTGGATTGGGATTCAGGATCGCACAGCGGACGTGGCTCCTGATCGATGTGACGACGAAACTTACGGATACCGCACGGACGGTGCGAAGTTGATGTTTGTCGAGCTACGCGACGGCGACGGCACCGTGATCTCCTATGGAGATTGGGTAT
>SLJM01000471.1 GCA_007135085.1 Myxococcales bacterium | reverse complement strand
GTCGACGACGAGCGAGTGCGAGCCGTCATCGACGTCAACGGGCGCGCCCTGGAGGCCACCCGCGAATTGGGCGGCGGAGACTTCGTCGTCCACGCCAGAGTCGCCGCGGGCTTCGTCTTAGCCACGGCCCGGCTCGACTCGAGCCTGGACGAGCCCATGCGATGGTCTGCCACTTACGACACCAGTCAGTCTGTGGCGACCAACGGCACCAATGGCGCGCATTCCACAGACGGTACAAACGGCGCCAATGGCACTCATAGCGAAGAGCGCTACGGCGACGTACGCGATGTCGTTTCAGCATTGCTCGGCCATAGCTCGAAGAAATCCGATCGAGATACGAAGAAACCCCAATCCTGGAAGATCTGAATAACGCCGGTAAACCGCATAGATGAGGAAATAAAATGTCTGACTTCAGTCAACAGCCCCAGCCCGAAACCGGTAGTATTAGTGCTGTCCCCGCGCCGAACCCGACGCGGAGCCGGACCAATGGTCGCCTAAAGAAGGTCACCCGCCCAAAGGGCAAGACCAACGGCCAGATCGTCGACCAGAGACGTCTCGAACGGGAGAAGCTGCTCCTCGAGGCGGGCCGCAAGGACAAGGTCGCCCATGCGCGGCTGGAGCAATTATTCGACCCGGGCACCATGGACGAGGTGGGCTCTCAGGTGGTTCACCGAACCGAGAATTTCGGGCTCGGCGCGAAGCGAATTCCCGGCGACGGCGTGGTCACCGCCACGGGGTTGGTCGACGGTCGGCCGGTCTACGCCTTCTCTCAGGATCGGACCGTGCTCGGCGGAAGTCTCGGTGAGGCTCATGCCAAAAAGATCGCCCGACTACAGGATATGGCCCTTCGAGCAGGGGCGCCTTTTATCGCCATCAACGACTCCGGCGGCGCCCGCATCCAGGAGGGCGTCGACGCCCTGGGCGGCTATGGCGAGATCTTTCGCCGAAACGTGGCCGCCTCGGGCGTCATCCCCCAGATCAGCCTCATCGCCGGGCCCTGCGCCGGCGGCGCGGTCTATTCGCCGGCGCTCACCGACTTCGTGGGCATGGTCAAGGGCTCGAGCTTTATGTTTTTGACCGGCCCCAGGGTGGTCAAGCAGGTGACCTTTGAGGATATCTCCGTCGACGATCTGGGCGGCGCGAAGACTCACGCCAAAAAGACCGGCGTGAGCCACTTCGCCTGGAAGAACGACGTCGTCGCCATCGATGAGGTTCGACGATTGTTGAGCTATCTGCCGTCGAACCACCACGAGAAGCCGCCGGTCGTCGAGTTCAACGGCGACGCGGAGCAATTCGACGACGAAATCGCCGAATTGGTGCCCAAAAATACGCGCAAACCCTATGACGTGCGAAAGGTCATCGACCGCATCGTCGACGTGGACAGCTTCTTCGAGACCCAGAAGGGATGGGCCAGGAATCTGGTCGTCGGCTTCGGCCGCCTCGGCGGGCACGTGGTGGGGATTGTCGCCAACCAGCCCCGCATCAAAGCGGGGGTCCTCGACATCGACGCCAGCCGTAAGGGCGCGCGGTTTATCCGAACCTGCAACGCCTTCAATATCCCCCTGGTGAGCCTGGTGGACGTGCCGGGATTTATGCCCGGCAGCAAGCAGGAACACGGCGGGGTCATCGATCATGGCGCCAAATTGCTCTACGCCTATTGCGAGGCCACGGTCCCCAAATTGTCGGTGATCATGCGCAAAGCCTACGGCGGCGCCTATATCGTCATGAGCTCCAAACACGTCGGCGGTGACCTCAACTTCGCCTGGCCCACCGCCGAGATCGCCGTCATGGGCGCCGCCGGCGCAGTAGAGGTCTTAAACCGCCGCGAGATCGCCGCCGCCGACGATCCCGAGGTCAAGACCCGGGAACTCGTCGACGCCTACGAGGACAAATTTCTAAATCCCTCCATCGCCGCCAGCCGCGGCTATCTCGACGCCGTCATCGACCCCGGCGAGACTCGCCGACGGCTGCACCGAGGCCTGCGGATGATGCGCGACAAGCGGGAGTGGATGCCCTCGCGGCGGAACGCGAATAATCCGTTGTGATCGCCCCCAACTACCCCGACGAATCGGTATCCTCGCGTATCCTCTCCACCTATGCTGGTGGAATTGTAATACTCGAGGAATGACCGAGCTTCATAATGTCGAAATACACCGTCATTCCACAAACCTGAACCAGACCAGGTTGGAGACCTCGATCTCCCAGCTTGCTGCCAGATCTACGGGTTGGCTATGATCGTACCAGCCGTCGAAAGACATCGTCAGATAGGCAGCTTCTTCACCAGGTGCGAGTACTATGGAGGTTTCTACCTTAATGGCCAGATCTTCGGAAAAATCCTGTGAATACCAGGGGTGGTAGGAAGGAATATCCTGAATCAGGCCGAGATGGATAAACTCTCCGTTGATGTAGTCATAAAGGACCGCGAAACGATCAGCGCCGCCGGATCGATGAGCAATAGAGGAGCGAATTGTAGCATCAGAGCTATCGATCTCTTCAACACGGCGGAGGTCAGGGAATGGATTTGGACCGGGCTGCTCTTGTGCAGGTTCTACACCGTCGTGAAGTAATTCGGTATAGGAGCGCATCGACATATGAAATTGTCGATGAAGTTCCGATTCCGGGGTGTGGGCCACGGCATCAGTGGCGCAATCGAATTCAAAGGGGGTGCTTCCCGCGTAATGAACGAGCGTGCCCACCACGTTCGTTATTGGTCTCGCGCGATCACTTTGAAGGTCCGTAATTTGATCTACATCTTGAATGAGGACCAGGCGAAGTTCATTTGCTTTCCCGTACTCGAAATATTCGGGGTCGACGACCATCGACATTCCAAATGGTTCCCCTTCGCGACGATGGTAATGATGAACGAGGGAGCGCTCGTCGAGTTCTAGCGTTTCTTCGTCGGAGGCAAACCTATCGTCGGAGTCGGTTTCAATCATTCCGAAGGGAACGGGCTCGAAGTTCACGAGGGTGATTATCCTGAAGTCGCCTTCCGTGATATCGCCGACAAATCGTGCGCCGAATCGAAAGACGGCTTTTTCGTTCTCGTATAGATAAGCGTTTGAGCCTGTTGAATCAGGGCTCATCGCCGGTGATGGCGAAAAGAACATCCTGCTTCCCGTCGACGGAGGATCAAACTCTAAGAGGTGGTCCATATCGAATTCATATTCTTCGTCGGCCGAAGGCGGCTTTTCGAAGTCAATATCCGCCCGGTCTTCATTTGAGTCATCGACTCCATTTGGAGCGCTCGCGGGACAGGCGCCCTGGTTAGTCCAACTCTTCTCTCCGTTGTCGTTGCACCCGGTTGAGATGGTGATGCAGGACAGGACCAGAAGAAGAAATAAAGGGAGCTTCTCTATTCGGACACTCATTTCGAGCTACCTTATGCGCAAAAGGTTATTGACTGATTCTGTATTTGAGAAGTTCAGCTGCGGTGACCCGTGATCCTAATCGCCGCAGATTGTAGATTAGATTAGTGCAGCCCCCTGATTTGTTCGAAAGCTGACTGACTTATGTAATTTTATCGGCCGAATTTTAGGTTGTGCAAGTAAAGACAGGTAGGAGTGGTAGGTGCAAATGATGCGCCACAAGCGAGAGTGGATGCCCTCGCGGCGGAACGCGAATAATCCGTTGTAGGGGAGCAACCCACGATATCGAAGGCACGGCCGTGTCGTAGCGAGGCGCGGACTTGGCCCGCCGAGCATTTTCGGGCCCGCTGTTTGGCCCGACACGAGCAGCCGCGTGGCCTTGGCCCGTCGGAAACGGTGGGTCAATCGGATCGGCCGGTATCGAATCATCGGAGATTGTTGTCGGTCGGTACCGACGTGCGGAGTTGATCGGACCGTTCGGGATCGAAACGTCGATGTTATGCGGCCCTTGGTGTCCGACGGGCCAAGGCCACGCGGCTGCTCGTGTCACGGTCGCAAAAGACGAAAGACGCTCCCGTGAAGGTGCTCGGCGGGCCAAGTCCGCGCCTCGCTACGACACGACATTGCCTTCGATGGCGATGGTGGGAAGAGGATAGAATTCGGGCTGTACTCGGTTCGGTAGATGCGCGCTCTTCAATCAATATGCTAAAATCAAGGCGTTGCTCATAACTCGAAGACTTTTGGAGCGCGTCATGGTCAGGCTCTTTGTATTTTCTGTGATGGTCCTATTCCTGCTCACCGCCTGTCAGAGCTGTGAGGAGGAGTTGACGGGGCAGGCATGTCAGGCCGATGAGGATTGCGGTGATGACGGTCAATGTGTGGACGAACGATGTGTCTGGGCAGACGACGCCGACGCCGGTGTGGACGCCGAGGGCGACGACGTCGGTGAGTTGAGCTGTGATTACAACCGGGTGGCCTGCGGACAGATCTGCTGCCCCGAGGGCATGATCTGCGACGGCGGGCTCTGCGAGCCGGCCTGCTCCGGCACGGTCTGTGGCAGTGACGACCAGCTATGCTGTACCGGCGCCGATATCTGCTTCGGCGACGGCTGCGTCACTCCAGGTGAGGAGTGTGAGCGCACCGAGGATTGTGCCATCGGTGAGCTCTGCGAGCCCACGCTGGGGCAATGTCTGCCCCGAGATCAGATCGCGGTCTGTGAGTTTATCCCGCCGGGAGGAGAGTTCAGCCCCGACGTGGGGTGCACCTGGGTGTCAGACGGACTTCCCGAACGGGCGGGTCGCGGCGATATCGTGGCCACGCCGGTGGTGGCCAATCTGACCGACGACAACGGCGACGGGCTGACCAATACGGACGATATCCCCAATATCGTCTTTCCCAGCTTCAATCGAAATAATCAGGGATGCTGCAACGTGCCGGCCACCCTTCGGATCTTGCATGGGGAGTGCAACGCCGACGGCACGATGGAGACCATCGCCTCCATCAGCGAGCCGGCGATCAACAACGACTCCGGGGTGGCGCTGGCCGACCTGGACGGCAGCGGGGTGCCCGAGATTATCGGCGTCACCAATATCGGCGGCCAACCTCGAGGGACGGTGGCGTTTAAGCGCGTCGCCGACGACGGCACGGAGTGGGAGGTGATGTGGCATAACCAGCAATATCCGATCTGGGACGTCCACACCCGCGGCGGGGCCAACGTCTCGGTGGCCGACCTCGACGGCGACGGCGTGCCGGAGATCATCATCGGCAACGTCGTGCTCGACGGGCTCACCGGGGAGTTGAAGTGGGACGGAAATGTGACCAGCGGTGGCGAGGGCGGGATCGGAAATAACGCCTTTTTGGGACCGGCCGGGACGGTAGCCGATATTACTGGCGACGGATATCTGGAGGTGGTCACGGGCAATACGGTCTACGATCACCAGGGCAACGTGGTGTGGAGCTATGAATACACCGGTGCCAGCTCGACCTGTCAGGGCCAGCTTGCCTGCGACGGCTATACGGCGGTGGCTGATATCACCAACGACGGCCTGCCGAACGTGATCATCGTGCGCCAGGGCGACGTCTATATTCTCGATCCCGACGGGGAATTGGTGGCCCAGGTGGAGCTGCCGCTGATTGACTGCGATCGGGGCAATGAATCGGGCCCGCCGACGGTGGCCGACTTCAACGGCGACGGCTACCGCGAGATCGGCACGGCCGGCGCCGATTATTATATGATCATCAAACTCCAATGCGATGTCGACGATTGGGAGGCCCAGGGCTGCGCCGATCGAGGTATTTTATGGAAGACGCCCACCCAGGATTGCTCCAGCCGGGCCACCGCCTCGAGCGTCTTCGACTTCCACGGCGACGGCCGCGCCGAGGTGGTCTACGCCGACGAGGTGGCCTTCCGAATCTACGACGGTTCCACGGGAGAGGTCCTCTTCGAAGATACTCGCCATGAGAGCAATACGCGCATCGAGATGCCGATTATCGCCGACGTGAGCAATAACGGCCGCGCCGAGGTGCTCGTGCCCTCGGCCTACGTCAACCGCGGCGATCGGCCCGGCCTGTGGGTCTGGGCAGACGCCGACGGCCACTGGGTGCGCACCCGCCGCATCTGGAATCAGCACGCCTACCACGTGACCAATATCAACGAAGACGGCAGCGTCCCCGTCGCCGCCGAGCGCAACTGGGAGAACGATCGCCTCAATAATTTCAGGCAAAACGTCCAGCCCGACGGGCTATTCGACGCTCCCGATTTATTGGTCCACGAGATCGTGGCCACCAACACCCCCTTCGTCTGCAGCTCGGAGGGAGTGATTCGCACGGAGGTCACCGTGGGCAACGACGGGGCCCTCGGCGTCAGCGAGGGAGTGGCGGTGGACCTGGAGTTGCGCGACGAAGAGGGCGATCTCATCGAGCATCAGAGGGTTCATACCACTGAGCGGTTGTTGCCCGGTCAGACCGAGACATTAGTGGTGGAATGGGAGATGAGCGCCGGCCTGCTCAACTCGTCGCTTCAGGTATGGGCCATGATCGATCCCGACGGAGAGCATAACGAATGCGACGACGACAATAACGTGTTGCTTCTCCAAGAAGTGGAGTGTCAGCTTCAGGGATAGGGGAGTGTGGTTGGAAATCAGGGGGGCTTGGGCTATTCTCGGAATGACTTCTCTCTTATCGACAGGGACGGGGGTGTCGTATCGATGCTCCCAGGGATATCCAAAACTTTATGGAATTGGGTCATATGAGTGTCAATCGGTCTTTGAATTCTGCGGGTTATCTCATCGTCTGTGTCGCCCTCTGTGGGGCATTTGCCCTCGGTTGCGACGGTCTATTTGCCGATATTGGCGAGTTTGAGCCATCGACGGATCTGGAGGATGCAGGGGATGTGGGAGATGCCGACGACGCCGGTGATGCAGACGTCGATGAATCTCGACTGCCGCAGGTAGAGACCGTGGAAGTCGCGGAGGTGAGCGTCAAGGATGCAATAGTTCGGGGAGAGTTGCTCGATCTGGGCGAACCGCCGGCCTCGGATCATGGTGTCTGTCTGGGCAGGTCTGCGTCGCCCGAAGATTGTATTTCTCAGGACGCCCTCCCCGACGAGGGAGCCTTCGAGATGCACTTTGATGACCTCGAGGCAGATACCGAATATTTCGTGCGTGCCTTTGCCGACAATGAGGCCGGCAGAGCCTATGGCGAGGTACTCTCCTTCGAGACGGAAGGTCCCTTTCTGGCCACGGAAGTCACCAATGGGGAGGGTTATACTTGTGCAATAGCCCAGGACGGAACGCTGTGGTGTTGGGGAAGTAATCACAGAGGTGAATCGGGCCTGGGAGACCTAGAAAGGAGCAGTATTCCCCAGCAGGTTGGCGAGGAAGACGACTGGGAGTCGATCGCCGCTGATGTTTGGCATACCTGTGGGATCCGAAATGGGGGAGAGCTCTGGTGCTGGGGGGCAAATCTTCTTGGCGGTCTCGGTCTGGGCGACGACTACGAAGAAGTTCACACTCCGCATCGGGTGGGAGAGGAGAGCGATTGGAGGGAGATCTCCGTTGGAGTGCCTACCTGCGGCATTCGCGATGATGGCTCTCTATGGTGCTGGGGCAAAAATGCTAATGAAAACGAACCCGAACAGGTCGGCACCGCGGAAGATTGGGACTCAATTTCTACCAATTATGGCCACGCATGTGCCCTCAAAGATGATCAAAGTCTGTGGTGTTGGGGCTCTAATGGGAGCGGCCAGTTAGGGTTGGGCGATAACACCACCAGGGACGCCCCTCAAAGAGTCGACGGCAATTCGTGGCGATCGGTCTCGGCCGGGGAACACTATACCTGCGCTATCCAAGAGGATCGATCCCTGTGGTGCTGGGGTAATGGCGAGCACGGAAACCTGGGACTAACGGACAGAGAAGATCGAGATTCTCCGACCAGAGTTGGCGACGCCGATGATTGGAGCGATATCTCGACGGCGGTCAGCAATTTCTCGAGGGCCACATGTGGCATTCGTGGCTCCGGCGAGGAGCAATCCCTGTGGTGCTGGGGGTCGTTGATGCGCGGCCAGAGCGGTATCTCTCTGGGAGCCGATAGCCGGACCTCTCCCGAACAGAGGGGAGAAGTCGGTCAGTGGGACAGTATCTCCGTGGGCAACAATCACGGCTGTGCAATCACCGGGGAGAGCGAGCTGAAATGCTGGGGTCTCCAATCAGGCGGTCAACTGGGAACGGGGGTGAGGGCAGGCGTCTATATTGAGCCCGTCGCTCTGGACACGGCGGAGACCTTCGATGAAATCGACGCCTCAATTTCCGGTGTGGGACACCATGGGTGTGCCATATCCACTGAAGGAGCGCTGTGGTGCTGGGGCAGCGGCACATCGGGCAAATTGGGGGTTGGAGACCTCGATAGCCGTAAGTCTCCGGTTCAGGTGGGTGATGAGCTGAATTGGCACCATATTTCGGTTTCCTCTTCCCATACCTGCGGGGTTCGCGACGACGGCACTCTCTGGTGCTGGGGCTCAAGTTTTTCCGGCCAATTGGGAAATGGTGATGCCGACGACGAGCCCTTTAGCTCTCCTGAACAAGTGGGTTTCGACACCAATTGGCGCATCGTGACGTCACAGAGCAATTCAAATTGCGCTCTTCGCGACAACGGCACCCTCTGGTGTTGGGGCCAGAATAATAGCGGTGAACTTGGGCCAGGAGACGAAAACCAGGTCCTTACTCCCCAGGCCGTAGGCGACGACGAGAGCGGTGATTGGACCTCCCTATCGATGGGGCATCGCTACGCCTGCGGGATCAGTGATGGCGAGCTCTGGTGTTGGGGCCAGAATGGCCGCGGTCAACTGGGACAGGGCGATGATGTAAGCCATGATGAACTCCGACAGGTCGGAGACCACGGCGACTGGAGTTCTGTGTCTGCCGGTAATTATCATACCTGCGCGATTCGCAATGGTCAGCTCTATTGCTGGGGCCATAACAACTATGGTCAATTGGGGCAGGGAGCAGGAGCAGACGAAGAGATATGGGAGCCCACCCGTGTGGGCGCCGATTCCAATTGGGACGCCGTCTCCGCCGGTAGTGGCTATACCTGCGCCATTCGCGCCGGTGGCGAGTTATGGTGCTGGGGACAAGGATGGCACGGAAGGCTCGGTCACGGCGATGAGGATGATCACCATATCCCTCGACGAGTAGGAGAGGATCAGGATTGGAGTCAGGTCTCTGCCGGCTCCGGCTATACCCTGGCGCTACGTGACGACGGCACCGCCTGGGGCTGGGGCCTTAATGGGAGCGGACAGTTGGGCGTGGGGACGGCCTGGGTGATCGATCCGACGATGGTGGTGGCGCCGTAGCAGGGGCTCGCAGATCTATGTTAGCATCGCCGCGAGAGAGCTTCCCTCGCGACGGATTTCGCCCTATGCGACGCCACATCTGCTTGACCGTTCTATTCATTCTGTTCATCGCCGCCTGCTCGTCATCTCCCACCGCCGACGATGAGCCGCCAGTCCAACAGACCTCGCTGCCGCCCGGTGATGAGGGGCCGCCGGCGCTGGTGGTGGACCGCTCCCAGTGGAGCGAGCGGCGCCTGGAGTTGGAGGAGCGCCTGGTCGATTATGTCGCCGGTGCACCGTCGCTCAATAATGCTCTCCACCAGGAGCCGGAGGCCCTGGATGAGGCGCTCGAGATACGGGTGGACCAGCAATTTCAATTTGAGGCGGAGTTCGCCAATTTCACGGAGGCCAATTACGGCGACGCCGACATCGAGGGGTGGGCCAGCCTTCGGCTGGGCCAGATGCATCTGGAGATGGTCTGCGCTTTGAGGGCGATGGAAGCTCCCGAAGAGGCCACAGACGAGCAGGTCCGGCAATTCAGGCAGGCCATCGCCATGCAGACCACACCCCTTCTGGTCAATGTGCACGACCACTTTCGACACGCCCTGACCAACGGCAGCGAGCCCTGGGACGAAGGAGCGCGAGAGCTCATCGAGTTGCTCCGGCAATTCGACGACGAGCCCCGACAGGCCTGTGAGGAGGCCGAGCGATATTGGTGAGCCGAAAAAAAATAGAGCGAAAACGATCGCCCAATATGATCTAGATCATGGAAACGCGAGTTTATAGCGCCATTGGTGGGTAGGAGGGAGTTCTTCACGTCAGGAGGTGGGATGGAGGAGTGTGAGGAGAAATCGGGGCGGGAAGTCGAGGTCGATGACGCTGAGAGGGCAGATTGGCTGGACGCGCCTTTGATCTCCACCGAAGGGGTTGTGCCTCTGCTGGGGATTATTGCCAGGGCCTTCGCTGAACAGGAGTTCTCCGACGCCTTGAGTGTCACTCTCGACGCGCTGTGTGAGGCTCTTCATGCCGATGACGCGGAGATCTTCTTCTCCGAGCCCGAGGGGGCCGATCTGTTGCTCACCGCCTGCAACGGTCCCGACCTGGAAGCCCTGGTGGAGCAAACGCGGTTTACGCCGGGTAGCGGCTTTCCCGGGCAGGTGACCACTGATTGGCAGCCCTTGATGTCGAGCGATCTATCCGCCGATTCCCGCTATCTTCGCCAGTCCGTGGTGCGCTGTGGGATCACCTCCTATGCCTGCGTGCCGCTGCGGGCGCCGCGGGGGCTGAGCGGATCGCTCAACGTGGCCTGGCGCACTCCTCCCGAGGAGCTGGAGTCGACGATCCAGTTTATGGAGCTGGTCGCCTCCCTGGTGTCCACCCATATCGCGGCCCGCCTCAGTGAGCTTCGCTGCCTGGTCGATCAGGCGATGGAGTCGGCGGCGGGGGGCTCGATCCGCCGCCGCCTCGACGTCTTGCTGCGGTTAATCGTGGAGCTCACCGGCGCCCCCCGGGCGGTGGCCAAGTTGCTCGACGGGGAGGGCAACGACGTGACCGCGTTGCACGGCTTGCCCCAATGTCTTCTGGATAGCTCGACTTCTTCTCCGGATTGTCCCTGTGATGTCGTCGAAGGTGGGCACGGCGATTTTGTATCTACCAGATCTCTCGAGGTGCCCTCCTGTGGCTGCGAATTTCCACCGATGATGAACCACCCCTGTCGTCTGGCCATGACCTATGCCGGAGAGGCGCTGGGTTGCGTGGTCGTCGACTTCGAAGAGGAGCTGCCGCCGCCGGCGACGCGGGAGATATTGCCCCTGTTGGTGGTGACTCAACAGGCGGCATTTCACCTTCGAGGGGCGGTCGCAGGGAGAGAGAAAGACGAGCCCCGCCGCGTACCGATAGGTCCCGAAAAGGAGCGCGCTCTCGAGATCTACGGGCTGGGGCCCCTCAAATTGGTGCGCCAGGGGGAGCCGCTTGACCTCGATGCCTTTGAGCGCCGCACGGCGCTGGAGCTGCTCAAGATCCTGGCGTTGAAGTCGGGTCGGCCAATGAGCACGGATCAGTTGATCGAGATGTTGTGGCCCGACAGCGATCTGGGGGCGGGGAAAAACCGACTGCACGTGGCGCTGCACGCCCTGCGAACCGTCCTGGAACCGGAGGGCCGGCGCGGTGCCTGGCGATTGGTGCGGACCGGCCAGAGTCAGTATTTCCTGGAGACCGGCGACGAGGTCTGGGTGGACTTTTTGCATTTCGAAGCTCTGTGGAAGCGAGTTCGCGTCGGGCGGGGAGCGGGCCATCGCCAGGAGGACTGGGCGGCAGCGGTCGATGAGATGCTCGCCCTCTACCGGGGCGATCTCTTCGACGATAGTTGCTACGACTCATGGTGTGAGGCCCGGCGCACCTACCTTCGCCGGATCTTTTTGGAGGCCACGATCCTCGCCGCCGACAGCCGCATCGACTGTGGCGAGTTCGAGGGGGCCATCGAGGCCCTGCGGCGGGGCCTGGAGATCGATGAGTTTGACGACACCCTCAACCGTCGCCTCATCGAGGTGCTGCTGGCCACGGGGGCTCGCCAGCGGGCTCAGGAGCATTACGAGACCTACGTGCGACGGCTCCATCGGGTCCTCGATTGTGAGCCCATGCCGGAGACCCTCGAGTTGGGCCAACTTCTGGTGACGGCCCGCCGGGATTTCGAAGCGGTTCGCCACCGCCTGGATTCCGGAAATTGAAAAAATGAGCTTCTGAAGAAGAAGTCTCGTCGATTTATTGAAATTTTTTAAATGCAGTGGGGATAAGCCTTTTCGCGATGTGGGGTGGTCTTTTTTAGGCCCCCGGGGGCCGCTCTGTAAGTGGGCTGTAAGAAGGGGGCTTAGTGTGGGCGTCGCAAGAAGGGGAGTGAAGAAAAAAGGTGTGCGGGCACGGGAGAGTGAACGACATGGACAGAGAGGTCACGGTGAAGTTCGAAGACAGGCAGTTTCGAGAGGCTGTGAGAGGAGAAGATGGTTCGTCGGTCTCCACCATTTCAGGCAGATGGATCGGGATCTTTTCCATATTGGCCCTGGCATTTGTTTTGATGACCCCCGAGGTGGCCGAGGCAGCTCCCGGAGAAGACCTCTTCTCCCAGCATTGCGCTTCCTGCCACGCCCTGAGCAGTGAGAGGGTCGTGGGGCCCGGGTTGGCCGAGGTGGTGGAGGAACGGGATCGAGATTGGTTGATCCGCAAGATCATCGAGCCCGACCGCCTGGCCCGGGAGGGAGACTCCATCACGGCAGAGTTGGTCAGTGACTTCGGCATGGAGATGCCCAACCTGGGGATCGCCGAAGATCAGGCCGACGCCATCGTCAGTTATCTGGCCTCCGCCGACGTCGACGGGGCGGCCCCGGTGGACCAGACCTTTACGGAGAGCCAGGCCGAGCAGGGGCGAGCCCTCTTTGAGGGATCGATTCGCTTCGAGAATCGCGGCGTCAGCTGCAACGCCTGCCACAACGTCGATCACGGCGACGTCTTCGGCGGGGGGAGCCTGGCTGCTGATCTGACCGATTCCTATTCACGCCTGGGGGCGGCGGGCATGAACTCCATGCTCGATAACCCTCCCTTTCCGGTCATGCGGGTCGCCTATGAGGACAAGCCCCTGACCGAGGAAGAGATCGCCAGCCTGACCGCCTTTTTGGAGCAAGCCGCCCAAGAACCGGCAGAGACCACCTTTTATGGCGCCAATTTCCTGGGCTCCGGCCTGCTGGGGACCCTTCTGCTCTTTGGGCTCTTCTCCTTTTTGTGGCGAGGGCGCCGCCGAAAGTCGGTCAATCAGTCCATCTACGATCGACAGGTCAAATCCCGATGACGACGTGAACCAACCTCAATGGATGTAAACGGCAGCGGTGCGGGCGAAAGCGGTCCCACCAGGTCATTTCAAAGAAGTACGGAGAAGGAGTACCATGGGCTGGATCAAAGACATCATTTCGCCGCAGACTCGCAAATGGGAAGAGTTTTACCGCAACCGGTTTCAGCACGACCGGATCGTGCGCAGTACGCACGGCGTCAACTGCACCGGGGGCTGTTCGTGGCAGATTCACGTCAAGGACGGCATCGTCACCTGGGAGACCCAGCAATTGGACTATCCCTTGCTGGAAGACTCGCTTCCTCCCTACGAGCCCCGGGGGTGTCAGCGAGGCATGTCCTATTCCTGGTATCTGTACAGCCCGCTGCGGATTAAATATCCCCTCATCCGCGGCGCTCTCTTAGACGCCTACCGGGCCAAGAAGCGCCAGACCGGCGACCCCATGGCGGCCTGGAAAGCGCTGCAGGACGATGAGCAGGCCCGCCGCTCCTATCAGAAGGCCAGGGGCAAGGGGGGCTTTCGACGGGCCAGCTGGGAGGAGATGCTGGAGTTGATGGCCGTGGCCAACCTCCACACCGCCGAAAAATACGGGCCCGACCG
>SLJM01000249.1 GCA_007135085.1 Myxococcales bacterium | reverse complement strand
CTTATCCGACAGGGCCGGGTGATCTACGAATCGACCCTGGCATCGCTTCGTCGCTTCAAAGACGACGTGCGCGAGGTCAAGAGCGGCTTTGAATGCGGTACGAGCCTCGAGAACTATAACGACGTCAAGGTGGGCGATATCATCGAGGTCTATCAACACAAAGAGGTGGCGGCGACCCTCGATTGAGATCGAGGCCGATGCCACGGGACCAATACGACCGAGACGACGCGGACATAGATGAGTAACCAGCGCAGTTTTCAGCGAGCCGATCGAGTCAGCCAGCAGGTCCACGAAGAAGTGGCGCGCCTGTTCCTCACGGAGATCAACGATCCCCGCGTACAGGGCCTGCAGATCACCGATGTGGAGATGACCCCCGATCTTCGCAATGCCCGCATTTACTATGCCATGCGCGATGATGAGGAAGTCCCGGAAGATATGGGGGAGGTCCTCGACGGGGTGGCTGGGTTCGTGCGAAGTCAGTTGGCGTCGCGGTTGAAGTTGAAGTACGTGCCTGAGATCCGATTTTATTACGATGAGGCGGTCCGTCGGGGGCGACGGATCGACGATTTGCTGTCAAATTTGCGCGACGACTGAGCCCCGGTCGCCGCGACCGGAGGCCCAGTTATGCCTGCACCATCCCTCCTGCGCGCTGATGGCGAGTTGGAAGCCCAGATAGATGCCTTCCAACAGCTGATCGCCGAGCAACAACATTTTCTGGTCGTCGCTCACTCCTCACCGGACGGCGACGCCGTAGGCTCGACCCTTGGGCTGGCCATGCTTCTTCGTGAGCAGGGCAAGGAGGTCACCGTCTACAACCAGGATCCCCTGCCATATAATTTTGATTTTCTGCCGGGCGCTCAACTCTGGCGCACCGATCTGGATGACGTGGAGGCCGTGGACGTGACGGTCTTGCTCGATTGCGGCATGCCCGGGCGCATCGGTGAGAAATTTCCATCCCATGGGTGGGGAGATCAGATCGTGGTCGTCGACCACCATAAGACTCTGGACGAGGAATTTGCCGATCTCTACGTCCACGACCCGGAGGCTGCGGCCACGGGAGAGATTTTGTATCGCCTGGCCATTCGCTACGGAGAGGTGTCGGTGGAGGTGGCCAAAAATCTATATTGCTGTGTGATGACCGATACGGGCAGCTTTCGCTACTCCAATACGAGCCGCACCGCGTTTCGCATCGCCGGTGAATTGGTGGAAGCCGGAGTCGAGCCCTGGGAGATGAGCAGCCATATCTACGAAAACCAGCCCCGAGAGCGGATCGAGTTGCTCTGCAAGGTGCTGTCTACGCTATCCGTCTCGGCCTGCGGAAGGCTGGCTTTTTTGCGTGTCGAAAAGTCGATGATGGAGGGCCTCGACGTGGACGAAGAGCTCACCGACGGGTTCATCAACTATGCCCGATCGGTGCGCGGTGTGGAGGTGGCCACCCAATTGCGCGATCTGGGCGACGGCAATTGGCGCGTCTCTTTTAGATCCCGTGGAAAGGTAGACGTCTCGGCGTTGGCGGAGCGATTCGGCGGCGGGGGACATCATAACGCCGCAGGATGCGTCATCGCCGCCCGCCCCAAGGAAATAGAGGCACGTCTGAGTGCAGCGCTGGTCGAGCTTTTGGACTAAACTCTGCGCAACAGAAGGAAATACCCGCAGTGAGTAACAACCGAGACGGACTTCTCGTAGTCGACAAAGTGAAGGGGATGAGCAGCTTCGACGTGGTTCGCCGAGTGCGTGGTCTGGCAAAGACGCGCAAGGTGGGCCATACGGGTACTCTCGATCCGGACGCTACTGGAGTCTTGCCGGTGGCGATCGGGCGGTGCACAAAACTTTCAAAATATCTCACCCTCGACGACAAACGCTATAGCTTCACCATGAAATTGGGTGCGGCCACCACCACTGACGACTCCACCGGCGAGGTGGTGCGCCAGGCAGGGTTCGATCATGTGACGCGGGCCGATGTGGAGGCTCTAGTGCCCCGCTTTGTGGGGCATATCGAGCAGGTGCCGCCCGTCTATTCGGCGATCAAGGTCGACGGAGAACGGGCCTACGCTCGAGCCAGAAAAGGGGAGGACGTACAACTCGAAGCTCGGACGGTGCGCGTCGACGCCCTGGAGATCACCGGCTGGGATCTACCCCATATCGAAATGGAGGTGCGCTGTGGGCCCGGCACCTACGTGCGCTCTCTGGCCCGAGATATCGGTGAAGCCCTGGGCTCCGCAGCCCATACGACGGCGATTCACCGAAGCGCGGTCGGCCCCTTTACCATCGATAAAGCGGTGAGCCTTCAGACTCTCCAAGAGGCCGAGGATATCTGGGAATACGTTCTTACGCCGATGGAGATGGTCAGCAGCCTGCCGAGAGTGCCCCTCGATGCGGAGCAGACCCGGCGAGTGGGGCACGGTCAGCGTCTGGTCGTTGAAAGGCAATGGCCGCTGGACACGGCCGTGGCGGCTCACGATGAAGATGGCCGGCTGGTGGCGGTGATGATCGTGGAAAAGAGAGAGGGCAATAAGTCCCAGCTCAAACCGAAGCGTGTTTTGATGCCACTACGTGGTTGATTTGTTGACTTAGATAGGACACCGACTGAGATGGAAAAGAGAATCGCCGAATCGCTGGGGCTGTCAGTTTCGCAGGTGAGAGGGACCGTTAAATTGCTGGATGACGGCAATACGGTGCCCTTTATCGCCCGATATCGCAAAGAGCAGACCGGTAATCTCGACGAAGTCCAGATCAGGGACGTGGCCAGCAAGGCCGACGAGATTCGCCAACTGGAGGACCGGCGGGAGACGATCTTGCGATCCGTCGAAGAGCAGGGCGAGCTGACCGGGGAGTTGAAGAAGCAGATACTGAAGGCAGCGACTCTGGCTCGTCTGGAGGACCTCTATGCTCCCTATCGACCGAAGCGGTTGACCCGGGGGCGAAAGGCCCGTGAGGCCGGGCTGGAGCCTGTGGCAAGGGCGATCGAAGAGGGGCGCGATCCCTATTCGTTGGCTCCCGAATTTCGATGCGAAGAATTTGCCGACGAGCAGGCAGTGGTCGATGGGGCGAAGGATATTTTGGCCGAGGAGATGGCCGACGACGCCGAAATCCGTGAATACGTACGCGACCAGGCGCGGCGAAAAGGTCAGCTGCGCTGCCGCAAGCGACGGGGCGCCGAAGGTGATAAAAAATACGAGATGTACACCGAATTTTCGGCTCCACTTCGGCGAATTAAACCTCACCAGGTACTCGCCATTCGCCGGGGCGAGCAGGAAAAGGAACTGTCCGCCGGGTTGGACGTCGACGACGAACGACTCATCGCCTGGATCTGCAAGCAGCGAATTCATAGCGGGGGCCGAGCCCGACAGGTCCACCGGGAAGCGATTGAAGACGGATATTCGCGTCTGCTTCACCCCAGCATCGAGCGCGATCTGCGCCGTGAATTAGAAGACGTCGCCGACGAGCACGCCATCGATGTCTTCGCCGTCAATTTGAAGAATTTGCTGCTCCAGCCCCCGATGCCCAGGCGGGTCATCCTGGGTATCGATCCGGGAATGCGCACGGGTTGCAAAATGGCCGTCATCGGGCCGACGGGGCAGCTCTTGGATACGGGACATTTCTATATCCATGACGGCCGTAAGAGAGAGGCGCCCGATCAGATTCTGAAATTGGTGCGTCAGTACGACGCCGAACTGGTGGCCATCGGAAATGGCACTGGAAGCCGGGAGACCGAGAGCGCCGTGGCCAGTGCACTGCGCTCGGTCGACGGCGTTCAATACGCAGTGATCGACGAGGCCGGCGCCAGCGTTTACAGCGCCTCGGACGTGGCCCGTCGTGAATTTCCCGACCTCGACGTCAGCGTGCGCGGTGCTGTGTCGATCGCCCGCAGGCTCCAGGATCCGCTGGCGGAGCTGGTCAAGATCGATCCCAAGAGTATCGGCGTCGGGATGTACCAGCATGACGTCAACCAGGTAGCGCTTCAGCAATCGCTGGAAGCGGTCATCGAAGATGTGGTCAACTCCGTGGGCGTCGATCTCAACTCGGCCTCTGATTCGCTGCTGGCTCAAGTGGCCGGCGTGGGGCCCACGCTGGCTCGACGAATCGTGGGGCATCGAGATCGAAAGGGGCCGTTTTCCTCACGACAGGAGTTGGAAGATGTGAGCGGAATTGGGGCCAAGACCTTCGAGCAATGTGCCGGGTTTTTGCGAATTCGAAAGGGCAAAGAGCCCCTGGATAATACGTCGATTCACCCCGAAAGCTATGAACTGGCACGGGCTCTTTTGGATGAGGCCCGGGTGCCGCTGGGCGATCGAGGGCTGGAGGCAGCCCTTCGAAATCTGCGAAAGAGGGGGCGACTCCAGGCCATGGCCGAAGAACACGGAGTGGGTGAATTAACCCTGGCCGATATCTGCGATGCCCTGGTCGAGCCGGGCAGAGATCCCCGCGATGAATTGGACCCGCCAAAATTGAGAAGCGACGTGCTCACCATGAAGGATCTGCGCGAGGGCATGCGCCTGGAAGGGACGGTGAGGAATGTCGTGGACTTCGGGGCGTTCGTCGATATCGGCGTCAAGCAAGACGGCCTGGTTCACGTCAGTGAGATGGCCGACCGATTCGTCAAAAACCCCTACGACGAGGTCAGCGTCGGCGACCGGATCGAGGTGATGATCCTCTCCGTCGACGCTGACCGCGGTCGTATTGGGCTTTCCATGAAGGCCGTCCAATGACAGGGCCTGTCAGGGGGGCAGCTCAACCGGCGTGGATCTCTTCGAGATAGCGCTCGGCGTCGATGGCGCCTTTGCATCCCGAGCCGGCAGCGGTGATGGCCTGGCGGTAGGTATAGTCCTGAACGTCACCGACGGCGAAGATGCCGGGCACGCTGGTGTGGCTGGAGTCGGGCTGGGTTTTGATATAGCCATCTTCGTTCATGTCGAGCTTGCCCTCGAGCACAGACGTATTGGGGATATGGCCGATGGCCACGAAGACGCCCTGACAGGAGAGTTCACTCTCCTCGCCGGTCTTATTATTGAGGAGCTTCACGCCCTGGACGCCCGTTTCTTTGGTGCCCAGGATCTCTTCCACTTCCGAATTCCAGACGAATTCGACCTTGGGGTTATCCAAGGCCCGCTGGGCCATAATCGCCGAGGCTCGAAGCTCGTCGCGGCGATGAACGACGGTGACCTTGGAGGCGAATTTGGTCAGGAAGGTCGCCTCTTCCATGGCGGAGTCGCCGCCGCCGACGATGACCAGCTCGTCGTCGCGGAAGAAATAGCCGTCGCAGGTCGCGCAGGTGGACACGCCGTGGCCCATCAAGAGCTCTTCACTCTCCAGACCGAGCAGCCGCGCCGAGGCACCGGAGGCCACGATCAGAGTATGGGATTTGAAGGTCGTCCCGTCGTCGAGGGTGATCTTGAAGGGGCGCTCCGAGACGTCGACGTCGGCGATAAGGGAGATATGATTCTCCATGCCGAAGCGGCTTGCCTGAGCGCGCATCTTGTCCATCAACTCCGGACCCATGATTCCGTCGGGAAACCCCGGGAAGTTTTCGACGTCCGTGGTGATCGTCAATTGCCCACCGGGCTGAGGGCCTTCGAAGAGGACGGGCTCCAGGTCGGCGCGGGCCGCATAAAGGGCAGCGGTTAAGCCGGCGGGGCCGGAACCCATGATGGTCACGTCGTAGAGGTCTTTTTTTAACTCGGGCATACTTCAAACTCCGTTTTTCTATCGTTGGAAAATGGTGGGGTGGGGTTGTAGCGAAAATTGATGAGAAATATCAGGGGAGACGACGAGATCCCTACTCCTGCAGATCGATCTGGGGGAGCGGTCCCTCTCGAGACGATTGTCGGTCTGGCACGGATTGGTCGTCGCCGATCTGCTCGGCGACAAATTGCCAGTTCGACAAGATAACGTCTACCTCCTCGAATAATTTCCCGTAGCGATCGCCCTCGGTGAAGGCGATGATCTGGTAGCCGAAGTCTCCGTGGATGACATAGGAGGCGATGTAGGCGATGGAATCACCCTCAATCTCACCGGTGGCGAATACGGTGGTTCCCCTGGCGCCGTCGAGCTCCAGCGGTCCCTGACGGTCGACGGTGAAGTTATCGACCGATTGATCGAGCATATTCAGCGCGGCGTCGCGAACGTCCTCCAGGGTGGGACTCGGAAAGGTGGGAAGCTCCTGTGGGATGACCATGAAAAAGTAGAGGTTCTCCCGGTTGGCAGCCACGTCAGCGTGGGGATTGATACTCTCCGGCGATTCAGCGGTCCATTCCGGGGGAAAAATCACCTGGTAGGGGGCGGACTCACTGACGAAGCGCCAGGGGGGAGCGTCGTCGCCGGCGCTTTTGCACCGCTCGCAGCCGACACTGAGCAGCGCCGTCACAAAGAGGGCGCAACCAATGAGGGTAAGTGCAGTAGAAAGGAGGGGTGGTCTCATGTGCTGACGGCGTGGAAGTAATACTACAGGGAATCCGGGGTGGTCGGCGAACAAACCAATTTCCCTGCCGTGATTATTTCATCGGCGGAGCTCCCGCAAGGAGCCCCGCCGACGAATATGACGGCCGATCAGATGTCGAAATACTTCGAGAACTCCAGCGGCGTGGGCTGCAGCCGGGCGGGCTCGACGTCGTTCTCCATCTTAAAATCGATCCAGGTCTCCACCACATCTTCGGTGAAGACGTCGCCTTTGAGGAGGAATTCGTGATCATCGGCAAGAGCCATCAGCGATTCCTCGAGGCTGGTGGGAACGCTGGGAACTTCGGCGAGCTGCTCTGGGGGCAAGTTGTAGATATCTTTGTCCAGGGGATCGCCGGGATCCATCTGGCGGTCGATACCGTCGAGGCCTGCCATGAGCATGGCCGCAAAGGCCAGGTAGCCGTTGCATGAGGGGTCGGGGGTGCGAAATTCGATACGCCGCGACGCCGCGCTGGAGGCGTAGGTGGGGATTCGCACCGCCGCCGAGCGGTTTTGGCTCGAATATGCCAGGCGCGTCGGCGCTTCGTAGCCCGGCACCAGTCGCTTGTAGGAGTTGGTCGTGGGGTTGGTAAACGCCAGCAGGGCCGGGGCGTGATGGAGCACACCCGCCATGAATTGCAGGCCCAGATCGCTGAGCCCGGCGTGGCCCTCTCCTGCAAAAAGGGGCTGGTTGCCGTTCCACAGGCTCATATGAGTATGCATTCCCGAGCCGTTATCTCCCTTCATGGGCTTGGGCATGAAGGTCACCGTCTTGTTGTGGCGGTGGGCCACATTTTTGACGATATATTTGAACCACTGCAGCTTATCGGCCATGACCAGCATGGTGTCGAATTTGATGCCGATCTCACCCTGACCGCCGCTGGCCACCTCATGGTGGTGAACGTCGACGGTGATCCCGCATTCCTGGAGGACCAGGGAGATCTCGGTGCGCAGGTCACTCTGGCTGTCGTGGGGAGGGACCGGGAAATAGCCGCCCTTATGGACCGGCTTATAGCCCAGGTTCGGACCCTCGTCGCGGCCCGTATTCCAGGCCCCTTCCACAGAATCGATGGCGTAGAACGAGCGATGGGCTTCCAGGGAGTAGCGAATATCGTCGAAGATGAAGAATTCCGCTTCCGGCCCGAAATAGGCGGTGTCAGCGATGCCCGTTTGCTGCAGATAGCGCTCGGCTTTCTGTACGATATAGCGGGGATCGCGGCTGTAGGGCTTGCCCGTGATCGGGTCGAAGACGTTACAGATGAAGCTCACCGTGGGGACTTTGGTGAAGGGATCCATGACGACCGTGGTCGGATCGGGGCGAACCTGCATGTCTGAAGCATGGATGGGCTGCCAGCCGCGAAGAGAGCTCCCGTCAAAGCCCAGTCCATCTTCGAAGAGATCCTCGTCCAATCGCTGAACGGGGATCGTCAAATGCTGCCAGGTGCCCATGAAGTCGAGAAATTTCATGTCCACCATCAGGGCTTCATTGCCGTGGGCGAACTCAATGGCATCCTGAACGGTATCAATATTTTCGGTCATCATGATCTGATCCTGATGGAGTAGGAAATACGGCGGGGCTCACATAAGTTTGGCCAAGGAGCAAAGGGAAGGGCATCCCTCTCTCACGAAAGTGCATCCGGGCCGGACTCACCAGTGCGAATCCGAATCGCTTCATCGATGGAAGACACGAAGATTTTTCCGTCACCAACATGCCCGGTGCGCGCGGCATCGGTGATGGTCTCGATGGTGGAGTGGACCAGATCGTCGGGCACGACGATCTCGAGTTTAATCTTCGGGACGAAATCGACGATATATTCAGCTCCCGGGTAAATCGGAGCTTTTCCACCACCTCGGCCAAATCCCTTGACGTCGGAGACAGTCATCCCGTGGACACCAATCTCGTCGAGGCGATCTTTGACGTCGTCGAGTTTGAAAGGTTTGATGATCGCTTCGATTTTTTTCATCGCGGCGGCACCGGGGGGCTAGAAAACGAATGCGGGTTCAAAGCTATAAGCAAGGTCGGTCAGGATTTCCAGCTCTGGATTGAACTTTTTTCTGATAATCTTCTCAGAATCGATCCTGGGAAGTGCTAAATGCCAGTGGCCTGAGTGACGGCTCGGCTCGACGCAGCGCGTCAAGGTGCTGCTTTCGGTGATGGCCGATGCTCCGCCATTGGTGGTCTGAGGAAGATGAAATTTTCTCTGGAGTCAATATCAGGTTAAGCCGATTTTGATGGGATCGCCCGTCACGGGAGGCGATCTCATCGCCCGGACAGTGTCGCCGCTTGCGAGAAGGTTGAGGCGGCGGTATCGTTCGGCTCGTAATGAGGCGGTACTCTGCGAAGGCACGGATCACCATGACGATGTCGCACGACAAGAACGAAAAGACTTCGGATCTCATCGACCAGGTGCACCACGAACACGAGCACCTGCGCCGTCTTTTTGGAGATCTAGCCTCCAGTTTTGCAGCCATCTCGGCCGGTGAGGTCGGAGCGGGGAGAGAACGTGAGGTCATCGCCGCCGCCGCCGAAGATCTGGAGGTGGCTCTCGACGATATGCTCCTCCACTTCAATCAGGAAGAAGAGGTCTTTTTCGTGGAGATCGAAAAGCGGTTTCCCGAACTCAAGCCTCGGATCAAAGTTCTCGTGGAGGGCCACGAGGTGATGAGTCAGCGTACACGATGGCTTCATCAGCAGCTCAATAGAGATCCCAAAGATCTGGCCCGTGATCTGGAAGTAGTAGTGGACGTGCTGGAAGCGATGTCCAACCTGGTTCAGACCCATACGGAAGAAGAAACAGCTCTGTTCGACGATGTGCTCGAGAGCATCCCCGCCGGGGAACGAAAGGGCTTGCTGCGAAAAATGCGTGAGATTTAATACCTGAATTAAGGTCCGGTCCGCTAAAAATAAGTTGATTTGGACGGGCCTACTGCATGGGAGCGCTGAAAATGGGTGGTGCGCGACAGGAAGTGATCATCGAGATGCCCAACGAGGCTGATATTGCGACGATCGCGCAGCTCTTCAAGCAGGATATGGACGATCTCGGCGTGGAGACCGAACTCGAAGAGTTGAAGGTTGTCGCCGAAGCGGCCGTCCACGGCGGTTCTCCGGATAATCCCGATTGTCTATGCTGGGTGGCCCGTGTGAAGCCCGAAGGGGAAGCCCTGGGGGTGGTGCTTGCCAATTTCAATTGGTCTCTCAAATTCGCGGGCCGCGCGTTATGGATCGAGGAACTCTACGTGGCTCCACAGGCGCGGCGGCGCGGAATCGGTCGCCTTCTGGTGGAGCGGGTCCTCGATTATGCCGAAGAAGAAGGAATTCGCGGTATTGATCTGGAGGCATACCGCGGCAATACGCCGGCCTCGATTCTGTATCGCAGCCTCGGGTTCTATCGCCTGGGACGAGAGCGGTTCTATTATAAAGTCGAAGGGTCGGGCTATTTATAGTGATGGTGGTTGTCGCTGGGATTAGGTCCTTCTTGACACCGGCGGAGGGGGAGTTCTAGCTTGCCGCCCGCCGGAGTCTTTCTGTTCAACCCCCCGAGATGAGGCCTTTCGTATCATGGCAGTCGAATTTTCCGAGGAAGCAGAGGCGACGTTTCAGGATCTGATCAGTCGCTATCCCAATAATCTGGCGGCTATGCTGCCGGTGCTCCATCTCGCTCAGAGCGAGTTTGGATGGATCTCCGTCGAAGTGATGGATTACGTGGCCAACAGGCTCGACGTCCATCCCACGAAGGTGCTCAACGCGGCGACCTTCTATACCATGTACAACAAACAGCCCATCGGGAAGTGCCACATTCAGGTGTGCACCACCTTGAGCTGTGCGTTGATGGGCGGCTACGAGATCATCGATTATCTGGAAGATACGCTGGGAATCCGCGTCGGTGAGACCACCCCGGACGGGCGTTTTACGCTTTCGGAGGTCGAGTGTTTGGCCTCCTGTGGCACGGCCCCTATGTTCCAGGCGAGCTTTTGCGACGGCGAGATCGAATATTTTGAAAATCTCGACGCCGAGCGGGTCGATGAAGTGCTCAAAGAGCTCAATGAAAAGCTCGAAGCACTTCCCCTGCCGAAAGATATGCATTGAGTTGAACGAGCGTCGTTTCGAGAGACGATGACCACTGGCCACGTAGCAACACCTCTGAGCTGGGCACCCATATCATGACTGAAGAAAAGTCGGACAAAACAGAAAAGTCGAAAGAGACCACTGAGGAAGCGGCCGAAGAGAAGGCTGAAGAGACGGTGGAGGAGACCGAGCAGGCCGAGAAGGCCGAAGAGGGTGGGGAGGCGAAGGCGGCCGAAGAAAAAAAGGCCAAAAAAAGCCTTCCCAAGCCCAAAGCTGCGGCCAAGAAGAAGCCCACTCCTCGTAAAGACGAGAAGTACCTGAGCCGCAACTTCGAGATCCCCAACGCCCATAACCTCGACGTCTACGAGGCCAACGGAGGGTACCGAGCCCTCAAGAAGGCCATGAAGATGGACGGCGAGGAGATCATCGAGGAGGTCAAGAAGTCCAACCTCCGTGGTCGGGGTGGTGCCGGATTCCCCTGCGGCATCAAGTGGAGCTTTTTGCCCAAAGAGAGCGACGTCCCGAAATATCTGGTGATCAACGCCGACGAGGGCGAGCCAGGCACTTTCAAGGATCGCTACCTGATGGAACTCGATCCTCACCGCCATATCGAAGGCTGCATCATCGCCGCATGGGCTCTTGGGATTCGCTATTGCTATATCTTCGTTCGCGGCGAACTCCAATTCGCTCAGCGGCGCCTCAATCAAGCGATCAAACAGGCCTATGACGCGGGCTACCTGGGCAAAAATATTCTGGGCCAGGATTTCGACTTCGATATCTACGTCCATCCTGGAGCCGGAGCTTATATCTGCGGTGAGGAGACAGGGCTTATCGAGGGACTGGAAGGAAAGAGCGGTCAGCCCCGTATGAAGCCGCCTTTCCCGGCAGTGGTCGGGGTCTTCCAGGCGCCGACGATCGTCAACAACGTGGAGACCATCTCGTCGATCCCCTTCATCATCGAGAACGGCGGCCAATGGTTTGCCGATATGGGAATCGAGAAAAACGGCGGACCCAAGCTCTACGGGCTGTCGGGGCCCGTCAATAACCCCGGGGTCTACGAGGCGCCGTCGGGGATCACGATCCGCGAATTGCTGGAGCGATACGGCGGCGGAATGCGCGACGGTCACGAGCTCAAAGCATTTATCCCGGGCGGATCGTCATGTGCGGTGCTCAAGCCCGACGCTCTGGACGCCCAGATGGGATTCGAGACGATGCGCGAGGCGGGAAGTTCGATGGGAACGGCCTGTATCACCTTTATGGACACCAATACCTGCATGGTGCGCGTGGCGGCTCGACTGGCCCATTTTTATCATCACGAATCCTGCGGGCAATGCACTCCCTGCCGCGAGGGATCGGGTTGGGCGGCCAAGGTGCTGGACTCCATCGAGGCCGGACGAGGACGTATGGAAGATCTCGACCTGCTCCTCGATATGTGTGACAACATCCAGGGCAATACGATCTGCGCCCTCGGCGATTCCATCGCCATTCCCGTGCGAAGTTATCTGCAGGTCTTCCCCGAAGAATTCGAAGACCATATCAAACGCCAGAGCTGTCCCTACCCGGCGTGGTCGAAGCGAAAGACCAGCGCCGATAGCGACGCTGCATGATCCTATCGGGCCCGGTTTTATGGGTCCGATTTTTTCACCCTGAATAGTGGGCGCAAAACATGCCCGGCGACGGCCCGAAAGGGCCGCGCGCCGGGCTGTGTCGTCTTTCGGTCTTTCTGGTTGCGATCCCGGTCATAGGCGCGGCTAAGTTTACCCTGCTTCGCCCTTTGACCTCCCGGAGAAAGTGCGCTATCAGACATCCGCTCGCGGCGTGGTCAAAGTGGCCCCGCCGGCGGGCAGTCGGGAGACCACTCGTCTCGTCAGGTCCCACAGGGGACCATCGAGATTCGCCTGTCGCGTGGAGAATTCCATGGGTTTTTGGGAACCCCTCTTTTTTTGGATATTTGCTTTCGGCGCAATCATTACGAGTTGCGCCGTGATCTGGATGCGCAATCCATTGTATTGCGCACTGGCATTGATCCTCGATTTTTTCTGTTTTGCTGGCCTCTATGTGCTGCTTTCGGCGCACTTTCTGGCGGTGGTGCAGATCTTGGTCTACGGCGGCGCCATTATGGTGCTGTTCCTGTTCATCATCATGCTCCTGAACCTGAGGGAAAGGGAGACCCTGTCGATCCCCTTTCAGGTTCACGGCCTGGCGGCCGTGGTTGGCGGGGTGGCGATGTTTTTCTTCGCCGCTGTGGTGATCTTGAACACCGTCGATATGGATCGGGTTGAAGAGGAACGCGCCCGCTATGCCGAGGCGGTGGAGCAGGCCGAGGAGCCCGTGCCGTTGATGACGGAGTCGGCCATCGAAGGCCTGTACGCCGACGTCAATGAGACGGCCGTGGAAGAGCAATATGTCGAGAAATTGCGCGCCTGGAGAGATGGCACGGCGAAGCCGTCGGATGGGAAGTATCCCCAATTCGACCCGCAGCGGCCCTTTGAGCTGCCTCCGTCGCTGGAGCCCGACCCCGAACTGGCACAGGTCGTGCCGGGCCGAGAAGGCCTGTACGGCACGTTCAAGCCCGTAAGTGTTATGCTGGTCAACCGTTTTGTCGTTCCCTTTGAGTTGACTGCGGTGTTGTTGCTGGCAGCCATCATCGGTGCCGTGATTCTCGCTAAGCGCCGCGTGGCCTAGGAGTTCGCCCTGGGGCCTGGCCCGTCGGTGAGGCGGGCTGTGGTCACTTCCCTTTTGTGGATGGAGTTTTCGGAATGTCCTGGGAACCTACCCTCGCACATTTTTTGATTTTGTCGGCGGCGGTCTTTTCGATAGGCCTCGTCGGCGTGATGATTCGCCGCAACGCGATCATCTTGTTCATGTGTATCGAGTTGATGATCAACTCGGTCAACCTGACGTTTATCGCCTTTGCGCGATATCGCTTCGAGATGGACGGCCACGTATTCGCCTTCTTCATCATGGCCGTGGCGGCAGCAGAAGCAGCGGTGGCGCTCGCAATCGTCATCCATGTCTTCCGTCACAAGCGAGGCGTCAGCGTCGATGATATGCAGGCGCTGAAGTACTAGTCCCCCTGGTTAATGGATAGGCGACGATGGAAACGCTCTACGCCGACGAATTTTATTTCCTGGGTCTAATCGTCCTGGCCCCCCTGTTGG
>SLJM01000043.1 GCA_007135085.1 Myxococcales bacterium | reverse complement strand
ACTTCCACTGCGGACGACACTTCCACTGCGGACGACACTTCCACTGCGGTACTGCCACTGCGGACGGCACTTCCACTGCGGTACGGCAACCACGTACGACACCACCTCTACTGCGGTACTGCAACTTCAAACAACACAGCAATTACCGTGACGTCCCACCCATTGTCGTGGCCGTTGCCGGATGCCGTTGCCGGATGCCGGATGCCGGAGCCGGATGCCGGATGCCGGAGCCGGAGCCGGATGCCGGAGCCGGATGCCGGATGCCGGAGCCGGAGCCGGATGCCGGATGCCGGAGCCGGATGCCGGATGCCGGAGCCGTTGCCCTGGCGTTTGCCGTTGTGTGCCGTTTGCCGTTGCTGTGCCGTTTGCCGTTCCCACCCCCCACCACCCACCACCCAAAAATTTGCGTTCTCCCGTGCCTGAGCTAGGGTCACGGGTGTTATGCATCCCTTAATCGCTCGTATACATCCCGCTTTTCGCATTGCCCTAACCGCCTGGCTTTTGAGCCGCGGTGCGTTGTGGCTTCTTCGAGGCACGGGCTCCGGTGAATTGGCCAACGGCGCCCCCCTGCCGGGGGTGATCGCCGCCTTGCTCGAGCAGGCCATGACCGGCGTCTCGACCCAGGCGATGACCTCGGCGATCCAACTCTTTCCATGGGTCGTCTTGGAATTATTGGTCCTCTGGGCCGGGGTGGCCGTCTATCGCTTTGCCCGAACCACCGATCTGCCTCAGGTGGCCGAGCGAGCCTGCTGGCTGTGGTTTTTCAATCCCCTGCTGGCCTTTCACTTTCTGGACTGGGGCACTCAAATGGCGGTGGCTGCCGGCACCCTGGCCGTGTCCTGCCTGGTCACTCGGCGACCCAGACTGGCGGCGATGGCGGCGGTGATCGCCGTTGGCTGCCGTCTGGAATTTGTCCTCTTGTGGCCGGCCCTCGCTCTGGCCGGCTGGCATCAATACCGGCATAACGGGGACGCCCCGGAGTCCTTCTGGCTGCCCGCGGCGGTGATCCCGGCGGCCTTTTCGGCCTGGATCGCCACCTCCTGGCATCTGGCGGGCACCCTGGATACCTCTTTGCGCGCCGTCCACGGCGATCTGATCTGGCGCGACGCCGCCTCCTGGATGCCCACGTCGATGGGGGAGTGGATCCTCTTCGCCGCCCTGCCAGCGGGCCTCTTTCTGGCACTTGGCTATGCTCGACGGCTGCCCAGGTGGTATGTCTTCGCCGCCCTGCCCCTGCTTTTGTGGCCCCTGTTACAGATCCCCGCCCACCACGCGGCGATCGTCCTGGCCTGGTCGCTGCCCACCTTTACTCACCTGGCGATCGCCACCGACGATCGCAGCCTGGAGCGGGCGCTTTTGGCCGGATTTGTGGTCGGTTTTTGCGCGGTGGCAGTATCCCTCCCGATCTGAAGGTTGCCCTTTCTGGTCCGCTCCTCACAGGGCCACACTGGCCACACCATGGCCGGTGTGCACAATGAACAGGTAGGTATCCTCACCCTACCGAACGGGAACCCTATGTTGGGCCAAAAAACTCTCATATCTCTCTTGCTGATCTTCATTCTCCTCCCCGCCTGCACGACCCCTCAGGAGCGCCAGGCCCGCCAGGTCGAAGAAGATACCTACCGCACCGCCCTGCAGCGCATGGTTCAGAGCTACGTCTACTCCATGAGCTGCGAAGCCCTGCTGCCCCTGGCCAAAGATCTACTCTGGGAATCGCCCTACGACGGCGCCGCCTATACGGAGGATCGCACCGGGTTGACCACGGACTGGCGCGATCACGACGAGACGCGCCGCAGCCGGCTTACCGTGCACTCTCACCGCGCCGGCCACGATCGCTGCGCCGTCCAATTCATCACCCAGGAAAGGATCGGCCACAACGAGCACCAGCGCCGCGACGTCAATCGGGAGCTGGAGCTCCTGGAGCGGGTCGACGACGAAGAGGCCAACCGGGTGCGCCTGGGCGCCCGCCGGGAAGCCCGTGAAGCCTACGACCTGACACTGCAGAGACTGGAGCAAGAAGAGGATCGATGACGATCGTTTTCATTCCGTCTGCGATTTCAAAAACTTAGCTCCCCTCTCAAAAAAAAAGTGACTCCCTTGTCACTTTCCCACTTGAAAATCCCCCCTCCGATCTGTTTAGCTTAGATCATCGACGCAGTAATCAGTACGGGAAAAGATTCGAGATTGGCCTTATCGCTCTCTTGTATCTGCCTTCTTACTCCATCGCACCGAGCTTGGGTGAGAAGAGATCCTACGACTCATCGAGCCCCAGTGGTTTGCGGGGGAAGGCTCTCCATTTTGGAGGTCACCCAGGTGTGCAAAGTCATGGGACGTATGTCCCCGCTGGTAGCCTCTTTATCTTTGTCCCCTTCACCGCTTCGTAAATGGGGAATGTTGTCTCTTGACCCAGTTTTGGACAGGCACGGAGATCTAAAGATTGAAATTTTTTCTCTTGAAGATCCTCAAAAAGCGTACATCTTCCAATTCACCGATATTCGGAGAAAACTCAAGCACTTACCCCCATTCAAACCCTATTCAAGGGGGAGGTTTCCAGAAGGTATTTTATCTTCTTGGAAATAGAACCGGGGTTTGAGTACGTTGTGAACAGCAGACGGGGACCAGCCCCTGTTCAAAAGGTGAACAAAAGTTAAGAAAGAAGTAATTTTTAAGATTCGACGGCCCTCTTCTGCGAGGGGCCCCGGATCGCAGGACAGATGGCAAGCGGTAGATTTCTCACCACCTCTTCACCGAAGAAGGACCCTGACTTATGACCACGACCCAGCCGACTGTCGATAGTGTTGTTGAGCCGATGCCCGAATTGGCTGCTCTCTCTGGAGATTTGAGCTTACCTATGTTTCAGGAGGGTAACCTCAATATCTCTCCCGACACAGACGCCACGAGCGCCTATTTGATGCGCTTAAATTATATCGAGCCCCTGCCCGCCGACGAACAACAGGAGTTGGCCGAGCGCTACGTCAACGACAGCGACGAAGACGCCGGCAAAATGCTCATCCTCACCAACCTTCGCCTGGTAGTTAAATTGGCCCGCGAATACTCACGGCGCTGGTCCAACCTGCTCGACCTGATCCAGGAGGGCAACGTGGGCCTGGCCGAGGCTCTCAAGCGCTACGATCCCTATCGTGGGGTCAAATTTACCTCCTACGCCCAGTACTGGATCCGGGCCATGATCCTCAACCACCTGATGAATCACGTCCACCCCGTCAAGATCGGCTCGTCGCGGGCGGGGCGAAAATTGTTCTACAACCTCAAAAAAGCCCGCCGTGCTCTGATCAAGCAGGGACATGACAAGCCCACCCCGGCCCTGGTGGCGGAGTATCTGGACGTCGATGAAAAAGAGGTGGTCCGCGTCGCCGCCCAGCTCGACGCCCCACCGGTGCGGCTCGACGCCGACGCCCCGGGCTACGAGGCCACCACCATCGGCGAGCGAATGGAGGCCGACGTTCCCACCCCCGAGCAATTGGCCAGCGATCACGATCTGGCCTCTCGCCTTCAGTGGGCCATCGACACCTTCGGCGAAGCCATCGATACGGATCGAAAAAAAGCGATCTGGTTCGAGCGAATGATCGCCGAAGATCCCAAGACCCTGGTCACCCTCGGCGGTGAATGGGACGTCTCCAAAGAGCGTATCCGCCAGGTCGAAGTCCAGATCCGCGACGAGTTCAAGGCCTATCTCTTTGAAGAATTAGGCCGCGATATCGAGATCGAATTTCTGGAATCCATTTAATTCTATTCTCATCCCGACCTGAATCGCCTAAATTTAGGACCTCCCCGGCACCATCCATTGCCGGGGAGGCCTATTTGTTTTGTGGATATGCTTTTAAACCCTGTTTTGACTTTCCATGAGGTAACCCCGCCATGAAGCCTGCTGCCCTCCTATTTTCCACCGCCAGTCTTCTCGCCCTTGGCGCCTGCGACGGCCCTCCTGCCGAAACCGAACCGCAACCGACCCCGGAGCCGGCCGTCGAAGAGAGCACCGAAGAGGTCGACCTGCGCTGGCTCCCCGACGGCGACGGGCAGCGATTTGCCGCTCTGGAGGATCAGCTGGGCGGCTTTTCCGAGGCCATGCGCCACGTCAATTATCGCTATATGGAGCTCTATTGGGCCGGCGAGGACCGCAACTGGGAATACGCCGCCTATCAATTGGACAAATTGTCCGGCGCCATCGAGTTGGGCATCATCCGCCGTCCCGGCCGCGCCGAATCCTCCCGCCCATTTCTCGATTCCACCGTGCCCGCCCTCCAGGAGGCCATTGACGAAGGAGATGGCGAGAAATTCGACGAGCGGTTTGAGGAGTTCACCCTCCACTGCAATACCTGCCACGGTCAGGAAGACGTGGCGTTTATCGAGATCGCCCCCCCCGAATACCGCGCCACCTCTCTGGCGCCGCTGTCGCAATAAAAAAAACGCCCCGTCCAAAACAGACGAGGCGTGAGACCATCAATAGTTGGCTGTCGGTTAGCGGTTACGCGAGCTTGCCACCTCGCGGCGCAACACCACCTGGTCACTGGGGCTCATCTCGGTGGGCTTTGCTTCGGCGGTGACCAGTAGATCGTAGGCGCTAAAGGGGGTCACGAAATTCAACGACCCCGTTCGATCATCAGCCAGACGCAGGCGGCCCACATTATAATATTGGCCGCCGTCGGCGGGGCGAATCCAGACCGTATAGATCGCCATCTGCTCGCTGAGCTGCGAGGGCCGAGGCAGATGAGCTACCTGTAGGTCGATGACCTGGTTACCGTTTCCGTCTGTGGTCACCGTCATTTCCCCTTCTGCCCCAGCGCTGCGCTCACCGCTTTGCAGCTGGTAAACCGACGGGGAGGCACAGCCGCTGAGGCTGACCACCAGGCTAAAAGCAGCGAGACAGGCGACCATCACAATTCTTCGTCCGTTCATCATCCGACTCCTTCTGATGTGAAACGCAATTTCGGTAACCCCACGATGCCAGAAATCGAATCGTAAATCGACCCTTCAACCCATAGTTATACGACTCTTTACGGAAAACTACCCTTTTACCGTATGTGCTCAGTCCCTTATTGGCGCGCAGCCTGCCTGGCCACGATGGGGACTGGCAGGCCGCGCTCCAAGGAAATCGATCACACCTGAAAGTGCATGATGATTGAAAAATCAAGACAGTCCCATCTACTATCAGTACTGACCGAGCGACCCCTCAGCCAGGCCCCGGCTATTGATCATCTATCTCGTTGGAGAGGCCCATGAAGCCCTGTCACCATCCATTTCGAATCTTGTTCATCTCGGCCGTGGCCCTTTTGCTGACAATCACGACGACGGGATGTGAGCAACTCCAGGGCGGCGGCGACAGCGAAGGCGCCGTCCAGGGCAGCGCCGAAGCGGCCGGCGACGACCCCAATGAGGGCGTCGATGGCCCGGGCGATGCTCAAGGAGCGAGCGCAGAGTTCGCCGACTCGCGCCAGGCCGATGGGAGCCCGGCGCCCACGCGCCCCACAGAGCCCCGGTTTCGCAATCCCGGTGATTCTCGCGACGGCTCCAGCAGCGACGATGACGACGACTATGCCGAGTGGACTCAGCGACAACGGGAGCGTCGAGAAAGGGCCAACGAACGGCGCCGCCGAAACCGGGGCAGCGTCTCCATCGGTGAAGAGCCACAGCGCCAGCGGATCCCGGCCTCCGTCGCCGGAGAGCTTACCAATCGACAGCTCGATCGCTTCGCCCGCGCCGCTGAATCTGTCGCCGATATCTATATGGACGGCGATTTCGAAAAGCGCATGATGGAAGCCTCCTCCTATGAAGAGGCCATGGAGATTCAAGCGGACATCGAAGATGAGATCCGCCAGCGCATCGAACGCAGTGGCTTGTCCTACGAAGAATATCTGGGCATTTCCCAACGGCTTGGGAATGAACCGGAACTCGAGAGGCGACTCGCCGAACGAGTGGGCACTCCCTCCCAGGCTCAATATATGCAGGGCGGCGGCAATTGATCTCGTCCCCCCCTTGATGTGGCGTTTTGCCACATGTCTTAATCTGGTACATGATCTGGGCCCTGGAATCGCCGGATCACCGCTATTTCAGGCGGTGGTACACCCCTTGCACTATCCCCTTTCGGTGCATCTTCGCACTGTCTAATTTCACGCGTTCGTCGCGTGATGGTCGGACCGAATGAAGGTCTCGCCCTCGCGGCGGGCATCACCGAAACGGGAGAACCCATGAACCCCAGAGGAACCGCCGGACTTCACACTCTATTGCTCAGCGCCCTGCTCATCGTGGGGTTGGCCCTGGCCGTGGGCTGCCAGTCCTCGCCAGAAGCCGAAGAAGAGTTGCCGCCGGCTCAACCGATTGAAGAATACGAAGAGCCCGACGATACCTATCAAGACCCCTATGACGAGCCTCCTGCGGACAGTGAGCCCGCCCAACCGGGGGCCGGCCAAGCCCCGCCCACGGATCCGATGGCGCCTCAGGGCCAGGCAGAGACCATCGATGACGAACAACTCGACGACTTTGCCGACGCTTTTATCCAGACCCAGGAACTTGGCGAGCGCGTCGAAGCCCAGATGCGACAGGCCCAGACCCAGGAAGAAGCCCAGCAGATTCAGCAGCAGGCCCTGGTCGAATTGGAGCAAGAAGTGGAAGCCACGGGTATGGACTTTGAGGAATTTCTCATGATCGCCGAGCGCATCGAGCGCGACCCGGCCCTTCAACAGCGCCTGGAAACTCGGCTTCAGGAGCGCGGCGCCGTGCCCAACTAAGTTGCTGGCCTGGCGTCATCGACGCGTCGAAATCGAGAACGACGGAACAAGTGCATTTAAACAACAGGAAAACCATGTTGAAGAAAACAACCACGACAAGCCTGCTCATTGGACTGGTCAGCGCCTTTGGGCTCATCGGGCTGACCGGCTGCGAAGCTCCCCAGGAGCCGCAACAACCGGTGGCCGAAACGGAGAGCACCTTGAGCCCCGAGCAGGCCGATCAGGAACGTCCCGCCGAGCCGCCCATGGAGGAGCTGGCCGCCGGCGATCACCCCGGGGACCAGCCTCCACAAATGGGCGCTCCCCAGCAGCAGCCCCAGGGCCAGGCTCAGGGCGATCCCATGCAACAGCCCCAGGCCGCCCCCCCTCCGGCTATGGACGGAGAGGTCACCGATGAAGAACTCGATCAATTTGCGCAAGCCGTGGAGCTGACCTCAGAACTCCAACAGGAGGAGAACCTCCAGGCGCGCATGATGGAAGCCGGCTCCCAGGAGGAGCAACATCAGATCCAGGAGGAGTTCGTCACTCAACTCCAACAGGAGATTGAGAATACTGGGATGAGCTTCCCCGAATATATGGCCATGGCCCAGCGCATCGAGCAAGATCCAGAGCTCCAGCAGCGCTTCGCCGAGCGCATGCAGGAAGCCAACTGAGCTCCCCATTTGAGTCAGCAATATCGATGACTCGACAAAAAAGGGCGGCACTCCCGATCCTCTCGGGAGTGCCGCCCCTTGTCGTTTTTGACCACTTTTGAGGACCTTGCAGTGTCAGCTCAAGAAGTCGTCACTGAGCCACCGCAGGATATCGGTGGCGCTTAGGATTCCCACCACTTCGCCGCCAGGATCGACGACGGGCAATGCTCCCACGCTGGTGGAGATGATCAGATCAATGGCCCGCTTTAACCCCTCCTGGGGATCGAGGGTAGTCACGTCTCGCTCCACCAGAAACCGGGACTTCATGGCCACCCCGATCGGAGCATCGAGCATCTGCCGCACCTGTTCTTCGCCCAGCGCCTCATAGAATCCGGGCAGCCGATGGATAAAACGAAGATCTCGCTCGCTGATCATCCCCAGCAATCCCTGCTCATCGACGACGGGCATGTGGCGAATCGACGCTTCCTGCATCAAGGCCAACACCCGCTCTATGGTCACGTCGGGATCGATCACGATCGGATCGCGGGTCATCAGATCCATCACGCGGGTCGCGCCCGCCACTTTGGTTTTTTGCGCCATTCCAAACTCTCCTGCGCTCCTGTTGGGGGGCACGCACCATTTCCAACTATTGGCCCGTCGATAATTGGCCAGCTTCAGCCGATGGTGACCCCTTCATCGCGATAATCGCGCAGTCGATATTGGACCTTTCGCACGCTGATGCCCAGAATATCGGCCGTCTCCGAGGTGCTCCCGCCGGTGGCCTCATAGGTCTTCAGTATGGCATAGCGCTCGAGCTCTTCCAACGTCGCTCCCGGCACATGGATCCCGTCGCCAAAGATGGTCTCCGTCTGGCCCAGCCCCGGCGGCAGATGTTCTTCTTCGACCCGCTCGCCATCGGCCAGAACGACGGCCCTCTCGATGACGTTTTCCAACTCCCGAATATTGCCGGGCCAGTCGTAACGCTCCAGACGCTCGATGGCCGACGGGGAGATCTCGCGGATATCCTTGCCGTTTTCGGCGGCGTAATGCACCACGAAATGCCGGGCCAACACCGGCACGTCGCCCACTCGAGCGCGAAGGGGCGGCGCTTCCACGTGGATGACGTTAAGTCGAAAATAGAGATCTTCGCGAAACCGCCCTTCCTCGACCTCCTTTTCCAGATCGCGATTGGTGGCCGCCACGATGCGCACGTCGACGTTGAGGGTTTGATTGCCGCCCACTCGCTCGAATTCCTTGAGCTGCAAGAACCGAAGCAATTTGACCTGAACCGACTGGGGAATCTCACCGATCTCGTCGAGAAAAAGAGTGCCCCCGTCGGCTTCCTCGAAGCGGCCGGCCCGGCGACTGGCGGCCCCCGTAAAGGCCCCCTTTTCATGGCCGAAGAGTTCACTCTCGAGCAGGCTCTCCGCCAGGGCCGCGCAGTGAAGTCGCACGAAGGGCTTGCCTCGACGGGAGCTCTTTTCGTGAATCCTGCGGGCGATCAATTCCTTGCCCGTCCCCGATTCGCCGGTGACCAGGACGGTGGCTCGCGAGTCGGCCACCTGGTCGACCATGGAGATCATCTGCTGGACCACCGGGCTATTTCCGATGATCCGCGTCTTGGACTCCCCGTTATTGGCGGCCCGCAGCTTCTGGAGCTCCCGCTGCATGGCCAGCCGCTCCATGGAGCGCTCCAGGATCAGCGTGACGGCGTCGAAATTGAGGGGCTTGGTCAGATAGTCGTCGGCCCCGGCTTTCATGGCCTCCACGGCGCTCTCCACGCTGCCGAAGGCGGTCATGACCACACAGCCCAATTGGGGATAATCCTCGCGGGCCTTCTTCAACAGGGTGATCCCGTCCATCACGGGCATGCGCCAGTCCGTGAGCAGCACGTCGGGCTGCCACTGACGTAAAATACCAAGGGCCTTAAAGCCGTCAGAGGCCGAGCGCACCTCGTAGTCCTCGGTCTCCAACAGGGCCACCAGGGCTTCCCGGGCTCGGGGCTCATCGTCGACGACGAGCACCCGGGCGGCGAGCCCACCGGCCTCGTCGGAAAAAGTGTCCATTGCTTCGCTCATTGTTTGTTCTCTCTCTAAGATGGATTGACCGATCAATAACTTCGCGGCAGGTAGACCGTAAAGGTGGCGCCCTCACCGGGTCGACTCATGACGTCGATGGAGCCCCCGTGGGCTTCGACGATCTTGCGGGCAATGGCCAGCCCGATTCCCGTGCCGGCCGCCTTGGTGGTGTGGAAGAGGTCGAAGATCTGATATTTGACCGCCGGTGGCATCCCTTCGCCGGTATCGGAAAATTCAACCACCACCCCGCCGACGCTGCCGTCGATATCGACCGTGATCTCTCCCCCCTCGGTCATGGCCTCCACGGCGTTGGTCAGCAAATTGACAAAAACCTGGGCCAGCCGATCGCGATCGCAGGGAAGGACCACTTCTCCTCTGGAGGTGATCTCCATACAGACCCCGCCGGCGTCGAGGGTCAATTGATGAGCCCGCTGTATCTCCTCGAGGATCTCCACCACGTTGGCCGGGGCCAAGACCACCTCCACGGGCTTGGCGAAATCGAGGATCTCCGAATTGAGCCCCTGAATGCGCCGCACCTCGGCCTGAACGGCGTCCAGGACCGGTTCGTAGATGGAGGCATCGACGTCGGCGGCCCGTAGTTTTCGCTCCAACAAAGTCATCTGCAGGCCGATGGCGTTCAACGGGTTTCGCACCTCGTGGGCCAGGCCGGTGGCCAGAGCGGCCGGGATCTCGAGCTTCTGCTTCATCAGAGCGTTCCAATAGGACTGGACCATGATCGTCAATTCGATATCCAAGATCCGATCTAAACTGGTCACCGCCAGGCTCGCCCCTCGTTTATCGCCAAAGGTCTCGACCACCTTTGGATTCTCCTCAAAGAGTAAGATCTCCGTACATTGAGTCCGAATCAGGCTCATCGCCCCGAACATAAACTGCGGCAGCAATCCCACGTCCACATGGGCCCTGCCGATGCGCTGACGCCTGGCGAAATAGTCCTGATCGTAGCGCCCGCCAAACACCCCACACAACCAATCGCGAAGGGAGCGCCGAAGCCGCTCGACCTGCTCCGGTCCGGTGAAGACGCCCTGAGCGCGGGGATGGTCCCACAGGCGGGCATAGAACTCATTGACGATTCGCTCGAAATAGGGCTCTACGATAGGAAGTAATCGCTCCAACCGATCGGCGTCCTCCTCGGAAAATCCGATATAGGACTTGATCTCGTCGAATAGGTTCATCGTTGCTCCAAATGAATCATTTTCTACTCCCTTGAGGTCGCAGCCCTTTCCTACTTCAGGACTGCCCGGCTGCAGGCGTTCAACAAAAATCGATATCCAATGCCATAGGTTAACGCAGCAAGACCGATGCCAGTCCCGCTTCAGGGGCCAAAAAAGTCTATAAATCTCGCAATATCCAGACATGGCGCGGAATTTGCGCCGTCCTCAGCCTCCCTCAGGGGCCTTGAGGGGAGGTTGAGAAAGATAGCCCACACGCATCTTTTGCGCCACCGTCCTCAGGGCTGCAAACTTTGCGCGATCTCACATACCAAACATATGCGACAGATCATCTCTTCCCGACAGACTTCTACACCGTCGCCACAGGGCGAACGGGCCGCACCCTTTTATTGGGAGCGCCTCAACGCCGGTCGAGCCTCGGTGAGAACGATCTTTTCTCAGGCCGTGGCATACCCCTTGCAGTATCTAACTAACGCCCGGCCCAAGGGAATCAAGACCCAACCCCACAGGCCATTGCCCATTTCGGTGTAGTGCTCTTTTGCGAAGGACGAAATCATGGCCGCCCCACTTGCTTATCCCGCCTTTGAGACAGACGATTGGACCGCTTGCAACGATTCTTCGACGGCCGTCCACCCCCTGGCCCGCCTGCGCGGTGACAGCCGGGCCGGCGCGATCATGAGTGACGATGCATTGACCACTTATATGAGTCAGATCCGGCGCATCGAGATCCCCTCCCAGGAGATCCAGGACCGACTGGCCAGGGCGTACGCCGAAGAGGGTGACCGAGAGGCGGGAAAGACCCTGATCTGGTCCAACCTGCGCCTGGTGGTCAAGATCGCCCACGACTTTCATCGGCCCGGCCAAGATCTGCTGGAGCTCATTCAGGAGGGCAACCTGGGCCTTAGCGAAGCTCTGGTGCGCTTCGATCCGAGCCGGGGCACCCCCTTTGTGGGCTACGCCCAATTCTGGATCCGAGCGATGATCCTAAACCACCTGCTCAACCTGAGCCGCCCGGTGCGCCTGGGCAATTCCCGAGATGGAAGAAAGCTGTTCTTCAACCTCAAAAAAGCCCGCCGCGCCGTGGCTCGCCAGGGGCTGGAGCCCACGGCGGACAACGTGGCCGAATACCTGGACGTCGATCCCGACGAAGTGGTGCGGGTGGCCACCCTGTTGGACAGCGGCGGCGTGGTCTACCTCGACGCCCCCCGGTTTGAGGAAGAAGACGGCCCCTCCGGCGTCGACACCCTGGTGGCCGCCGGCGACGATCCCTCGGAGCGGGTCGATCGCAATCTCTTCCGCAAACGATTGAAGGGGCTGGTCGACGACTTTGTCCAGACCCTGCCCGACGAGCGACGGGCCATCATCTGGCGGGAGCGTATGGTCGCCGTCGAACCGCGCTACCTCAAAGATCTGGGCGCTCAATTCGGGGTCTCCAAAGAGCGGATCCGACAGCTGGAAGCAGATGTGGAAAAGCGCTTTCGCTGCTTTTTGGAAGAGCAAATGGGCGAGGAGCTGCAGCATTACCTGTCGAACTGAGGGGCTCGTCCTTTGGTCGCTCCCCTCCTGGCGCGGAGGCTCTCGATAATCTTCTCTGGATACGTGCTTAGCTTCTAAAGCAGTTGACCGCTCCCTTTGTGCCCTCCAGCCGAAGACGAGGTAGTCCGATGCGCGTACCCCTCGAGATTGCATTCAAAAACGTTGAGCCCACCTCCGCCATGGAGACCCTGGTCCGGGAACGAGTGGACCGTCTGGCCAGGTATCACCGCGATATTATCTCCTGCAGCGTCGCCGTCGAAGCCCCCCATTTGAGTCCCAGCGAAGAGGCTCTGGGCCACCGCATCCGCATCGCCATCAGTGTGCCCGGCGACGAGGTGATCGTCTCTCGAGATCGGAGCCACCAACGCGAACAATACGATCCCTACCAGGCCATTCGCGAGGCCTTTCAGGCGGCGGAAAAGCAATTGCGAAGCTTTGCCGGACGGCAGCGACGAGGTCGCCACCCCCGGGTGGGACCGCCTCACGCGGTGGTCGACCAATTGATGCCCGAAGAAGATTACGGGTTTTTGAGCACTCCCGACGGCCGGAATATCTATTTTCACCGCAACAGCGTGGTCAACGACGGGTTCGACGACTTGTCCCCCGGCGATGAGGTGCGCTTCGAAGAGCGCATGGGCGACGAGGGCCCCCAGGCCTCCACGGTGGCTCCCGTGGGGCGCCACGGCCACCACGAGTTGACCTGAAGTAAAAGTGGTTTTAGGGCGGCGATAGGCAGACCGAAATCTTTGCGATCTTTTGATGAATCACTTTGGGTAGGGAGCATCAATGGCACGCTATGTCTACCGCTTCGCACAGGGAATGGCCGATGGGGCGGCGACCATGCACGAGTTGCTCGGCGCCAAGGGGGCGGGCTTAGCCGAAATGGCAAGGCTGGGCCTGCCCGTGCCCGCCGGCTTTACGGTGAGCACCGAGGCATGCGCCCGTTATCTGGAACAGCGCCAGATGCCCCAGGAGCTCTACGCCGAGGTCAAAGAAGGCCTGGCCCATATCCAGTCTTATACCGCCCGGGCCTGGAAGGACGCCAAAAATCCCCTTCTGGTCAGCATTCGCGTCGGCGGTCCCGCGGCCCTGCCGGGCATGTCGCAGACCATCCTCAATATAGGGCTCGACCAGGTGGCCGCCCGGGCGCTGGTGAAGGCCGGCGACGACGAGGAATTTGTCCGCCGGGCCCGAGGACAATTTCATCACCTATATCGCCAGGTCGTCTATGGGGGCATTGAGTTGCCGATCCCCGACGATCCAGAGGATCAACTCTGGGAGGCCATCAAGGCCTGTTTTGCGAGCTGGGAGGCTCCCCAGATGCAGGGCTATCGGCGCCTCCACGACCAGAGCACAGGTCCGGGCACGGCGGTGACCGTCATGGCCATGGTCTTCGGCGATCGCGACGACCAGAGCGCCTCCGGGGTCTGCTTTACTCGCCATCCTGCCACGGGCCAGGACCGCCTCTACGGCGAATATCTGCCCCGGCGCCAGGGCATCGATGTCGTCGCCGCCGCCGCCAGTCCCCATCCCCTTTGCCCCGACGATCGCCTGT
>SLJM01000398.1 GCA_007135085.1 Myxococcales bacterium | reverse complement strand
CTGTGAATCATCATCGCCGGGCAGGCCCTCCTGTTCGTCGCCCACCACCTGCAGGTCGTCTGATTTTGAGGGGGTCTCGAAGGTATGAACTCTCTCGCCGGTGCTCTCCTCTTCCAACGCCTGCTCCTCGCCACCGTCGGGAGAAAGAGCGGGAGCGTCCGTGTCGAAGGCGCCGCAGGCCACGAGCAGCATCGCTCCGAAGACCACGGACAGGAAACGTCGAATCTCAAAGAATTTATCTTTCATCACTCACCTCGCGTGTATGTATTTGGGTTGAGAGCGAATCCCTACGGCACGTCGGACCGCTCTCTACTGTTATCGAAGCGAGGTGGGGTGCTTTTGCGTATTTTCTGAATATTTTTTTCTAAGACTCCTCCCCGAGCCCGTCGAGATCGACGACTCCCAACACCAAAAACACCACTGCACGAGAGGCGTAAACCCCTCGTGCAGTGGTGGCTCTGGCCCACTATTGGGCCAAATCGTAATCAGCGTTTCCCACGGCGCATCAAGTACGTCGCGGGCGGAGACGGCTGGCCATGCGGGTGCTCCGTTTTTCTTCCCGCTCTCCGGGCTCGATGGTGGCAAAACTTCCACCAAGCGCGGCGACCAGGGCGCCGAGCAACAGGGCGATAAAGGCCCAGCCCGCTCCAATGGCCAACACTTCCATGGCCTGCTCGCCGGCGGCGGCCATGGTGGCCTCAAACTCGGCGATCTGCGCCGGCTCGACACCGGCCTGGAGCAAGGTAGCCTCCACCGTTTCGGCGGGCTGCAGGGCCATCAGGGCCCCGGTGAGGTTCTGGCCGATGACGCCGAAGATTCCTCCCAGCATCTGACCGGCGGCGGTGGTGACGGTCAACATGGTGGCCACTACGAAGAGCGACCAGGTCACCAGACCGTGCATCAATCCCTGATTGCGGTTCGGGGAACCGGCGAAATAGCCGGCGGTCATCCCACCGACGAATAGGGCGATAAGGGTGGCGATAGTCCACCAGATGGCGGCGCCGACGCCGAATCCGCCTTCGGCTCCGGCCTCCATGGCGATGGCCCCCACGGCGATGCCCAGAATATTGAGCACCACCATCGTCACCAGCGCCACCAGGGCCCCGGCGATTACGGCGCCCCAGGACAGCCAGCTTCGTCCCTGCACCTCTACGGACTCGTAATGCGGGTCCGTATGGCTTCCAGACCGCGTTTCGGACTCCTTTCGGACTCCCCTCTCTTCCATCGGATGCTCATGACTCGTCATGGCTCTACCTCCTCACGTCGTCGAAGCGCGGCAGTCATTTGTGGCACTGACGGCCTCGCAAAAACTGTCTCAGCGCCGCTCGTGATCGACGCTCTCCGAAAATTTAAGGGCGAGGTAGGTGCCACCAAACGATTCGCCATTCTCCAGCGCCCCTACGCGGTCTGAGGCGGTAATACTCAAGGTCGACAAATGCAGCTTGGAATTGTATCGAAACAATCGACGAGACCGATCCACCCCATGAGGAGAAGAGAATGCGAATCGCCGACATTCAGACCCGACTCGAAGAACTCAAGAATAAGGCCATCGAGGCTACCGGCGTCGAAAGCTCGGTGGGGCCTTCGATCGCCCTGGCCGATCCGCCCAGCCCGGAGATGGGCGACCGCGGCTTTCCCTGCTTTGCCCTGGCCCGACATCTTCGAAAGGCGCCGCCCCTTATCGCCGAAGAGGTCGCCCAGGCCCTGCGCGAATTACTGACCGACGACGATATCATCGCTCAGGTCTCCACCGCCGGCCCCTACGTCAACCTGCGCTTTGACTCGGGGCGACTGGCAGACGTGGTGGTCTCTCAGGCTCTCGGCCAAGCCGACCAATTCGGGGCGGGAAGCGAAAAGGATCGCCGATGGATGGTCGAATTCTCCTCGCCGAATACCAATAAGCCCCAGCATCTGGGGCATGTGCGAAACAACCTGCTCGGCGACTCGGTCTCGCGAATCCTCGATTTTGCCGGCGGCGACGTGATCCGGGTCAACCTGATCAACGATCGGGGCATCCATATCTGTAAATCCATGCTGGCCTACGAGCTCTTCGGCGGTGGCGAGACCCCGGAATCGACCGGTGAAAAAGGCGACCACTTCGTGGGCCGCTATTATGTGCTATTTAACCAGAAATTTCAGGCCGAATACGAGGACTGGAAACAGGGAGAAGCTGCCCAACAGCGCTTCCAGAGCTGGTTGAACTCGGCGGATTCCAAGAACGCCAAAAAGCAGTTGGGCGACGACGAACAGGCGCTGAAAAAGTCGTTCTTCGACTATTTCGAAAATAAATATTTCAACGAATTCAGCGATCTCGGCGGCCAGGCCAGGGCCATGCTGCGCCGCTGGGAAGTCGGCGACGAAGAGACGGTGGCCCTGTGGAATCGAATGAACCAGTGGGTCTTCGACGGCTTCGACGAGACCTATGAGCGATTCGGCATCGAATTCGACCGGGTCTACCGCGAGTCCGAGACCTATGAACTGGGACGCCAGGCCGTCGAGGAAGGGCTCGAGAGCGGGCTATTCCGAAAGCGTGACGACCGCGCCGTGGTCTGCGATCTCGACCAGGTGGGCCTTGAGGGAGAAAAAGTACTGCTCCGAAGCGATGGGACCACCGTCTATATGACCCAGGATCTGGGCACGGCGATCACCCGCTTCGATGAATACGATCCGGACCAGATGGTCTACATCGTCGCCGATGAGCAGAATTATCACTTCGACGTTCTGTTTCGAATCCTCGGCGCCCTGCGAAATGAGCTGGAGGGCCGCTTCCATCACCTCTCTTACGGCATGGTGGAGCTCCCAGAGGGCAAGATGAAGAGCCGAGAGGGCACCGTCGTCGACGCCGATGATCTGTTGAGCGAGATGGTCCACCTCGCCGATGAGGCCGTGGCCGAGCGCTACGGCGATCTCGGCGAAGCGGAGAGACGACAGAGAGCGGAAGTCATCGGCCTGGCGGCCCTCAAATATTACGTCCTCGATTTTGCTCCCCGTACGACCGTGCAATTCGATCCGAAGCGCTCCATCGACTTTCAAGGACGCACCGGCCCCTATTGTCTGTACGGCTTTGCCCGGATCAACTCCCTGGGCAAACGAGTCAATGGCTGGCCCCAGTTGAGCGAAGGCGAGCAAAATGAGGCCTTGAGCGCCCTGGGAACGGATCGAGAAATGGAGGTCGTGCGCATCCTCCAGCGCTGGCCCGACACGGTGGAGACCGCTGCCGAGCAGCTCAACCCTGGCCGGGTCGCCGAATTTCTCTTCGAATTATGCAGCGCCTTCTCCAGCCTCTATAACGACGCCGATCACCGCGTCGTCGAGCTCGAAGGCCCGCGTCGGCAGGGAATCCTACTGCTCTCCAAAGCGGTCCAGCAGACCCTGGCCATCGGCCTGGATCTGCTGGGCATTCCCACCCTGGAAGAGATGTAAGCTACAGCCAGCCCTTGTCGCGATACCATTGGGCTGTCTGTTTCGCGCCCCTGGCCAGGTCCCACTTCGGCTCCCAGCCCAGATCATCGCCGATGGACTGGTGGCCGCAGACCCAGGATCGCTGGACCATCTCGGCATATTTGTCACGATCAAAGGTCGGCGCCACCCCGCGCAGTCGCCCGCCGACCTCGCTGAGCACGGCGGCGCCGGCGAATAATGCCTTCGGCACGGGGATGGCGATCGCCTTCTT
>SLJM01000399.1 GCA_007135085.1 Myxococcales bacterium | reverse complement strand
CCATCGCTGCGCCACCCACGGCCTCGCCCTGCGTGGCCGGGCCCGCCGATTGATCGCGGCTTCGCGCATAGAGGCGCATCGATTCGTTGATGAGATAATCCATCGAGCAGCCCAATTCCTGGGCCATCTGCTCGAAGTGTTCCCACAGATAGTCGCGGCAATAGAAGCTGCGCAGTGTCTTGCGATTCTGGTCAGTCATTGGAGTCAGCCCGCTTGCACGTAAGTACCAGGGGGCCCCTTGGTCGGCTTGACCACAGGGGCACACCGCACGACGACGAGCCCTTGAAACGCTTGGGTTAAGAATCAAAAAACCAGGTCGGGACCTGGACACAAGCGAGGGGCTGTCAATTTCGACGTGGACTCTACCACAGGGGCTCTGGCAGTGTCCAGAAACTCGGCTGCTGCCGAAGTTTAACGCACCGTAATGGCCAGGATGAGGATCCCCTCTTCATGGCGCAGCCCGGCCTGAAAAAAGGTACTGCCCGGGGTGGCTCGAAGGGTGGTGCTGAGCCGATCCTCGATGGACAGGCCGAGCTTGACGAATTCTCCGGCTCGACCGTGGTAGGTCAACTCCAGACGATCCTCGGTGGGGAGTCGAAACCGGGCGGGACTCTCGTCGCCGAGCTTACGGCTCTGCTGGTTGATCTGACGAAATGAGGTATAGCCCTCGAAGCCACGTTCCAACTGGCCCCGCAGATCTTCCAGGTCATCGTCGAAGGAGTCGCCGTCGACGGCGGCGACGATGGTGCGGACCTCCACCGAGCGGTTGTCCTCATCGGCCGCCGCGGCAGTCGAGAAGAGGACGACCAGGCCGGCCAAAACCAGGGCTGGTATAATTTTTGTGATGGTCCGCATGGTCAGGTTCTCCCGTCGAGGTTCCCGGCGTCACCGCTGCTGGCGATAAGATTGTTGGCGATCAGATCGGTCCAGGCAACTCGTCGATATCATCGTCGTCATCATCATCGTCTTCATCATCTTCGATAAGCCACAACACCGTGGGCTGAGGATCGTCGTCGGAGACGAAGAAGTCGGCCTCGGCGGCGTCGAATTCATGGCCCGCAAATTCGGGGGCTGATACATGGAACGACGACCCGGGAGCGGTCTCGACGTTGTCGAAGATGACGATCGTGCGCGTCTCGACGATCTCCTCTTGTGACTGCATCAACTGGGGCCCCACCAGGGCGCCAGTGATCAGCAGGACCACCGCGGCAGCCATGGCGAAGAGGGGGTGGTTCCAGGTCGACTTCTTGTCGTCCTTGTCGGGAGCTCTATCGAAAGCCACCACGTTGTCGGCGGCTCGCTCGGCGTCGATGGCGTCGAGATGATCTTCGAGTCCGTGCCACAACTGATCGAGGTTGGCGCTCTCCCGCGCCTGTTCGATGCCGGCGGTCACGCCCAGGCCGATCTCGGCCATGGCGCCCAGGATGGCGTCGACCTCCTCGTTATCGGCGGCGATCCAGCCCTCGACCATGGCCCGCTCGGCCTGGTCGACCTCGCCATCGTGGTAGCGATAGAGAAGAAGGCGGTGCTCTTCGGCGTCGAAGGAATGGAGGGGGACGGTGGGCGCTGCCTGTTTCGAGTCTTCTTCGTCGATGGCGGCGGCGATGCCGTCCCAGAAGCCGCCGAAGTCCACCTTCTCCTCGCTCAGCCCCTGTCGAAGGGCGCTGGCCAGGCCGTCGAGCTCGGCCAGATAGCCGGCCACGTCGTCGCGCTCGTCGATAAGCCCGGCCACCACGGCGGCCTCGGCCCGGTCGGCCTCGCCATCGTGGAAGCGCTCCAATAAGGGCGCCAGCTCGTCGAGGGAGGCGTCGACAAACTCCGTCGACGTCTCGGCCAGGCGCACCCAGTCGTTGACCGGCGGCGGCGAGGCCCGGCGCCATGCCTCTTGTTCGGCGGCGCGCACCGCGTGGCCCAGCTCTTCGAGAGCGGCCACGTAGACCCGGGCCGGCGGCGAACTCTCGAGGAGATCCTCGGCCGCCCGGCGCTGATCGTCATCGGCCTGGCCGTCGACGAATCGCTGCAGAAGCAGCGCTTGTTGTTTTGTCAGTCGTTTTGAGGTCATGGCTAGCTCACCGGCCGAAAGCCTTGTGGGGGGCGGGTTGTCGGCTCCTGTGCGAAGTTGCTGTAGGGATAGACGCTTAGGTGGCGAGGTTATTCAAAAAAAAGATTGTTCCCCGCCGCTCCTCATCGGTGGGGCGATCAACTGACCTCGAGGGCGTCGCCCACATATTCCTGGACGGCGTCCTGAAAGTAGCGCCGCGCGTGATACAGGCGGCTCATGACCGTGCCCTTCGAGATCTGCAAGACCTCGGCGATCTCGTCGTAGGCCAACCCCTCCACTTCTCTTAAGATCAAGATCGTGCGGTGCTTCTCCGACAGAGTCTCCAGGGCTTCGAGCATCTTGCCCCGAAGCTCCTTCCGCCCATAGACCTTGTCGGGATTGATCCCCAGCCGCGACGGCAGGATCGAGTCGTCGCCCTCCACGTCGTCGCCGCGCAAGATCCCGTCGTCATAATCGACCTCGCGCTTTCGCTTCTGCTTGCGAATGAAGTCGATGCATTTATTGACGGTGATCCGATAGAGCCAGGTATAAAAGGAGGACTCGAAATTGAATTTTTCGAGGTAGCGATAGACCTTGATAAAGACCTCCTGACTGACGTCCATGCTGTCGTCGGGGTCTTTGAGCATGCCGATGCAGATGCCGTAGACCTTGCGTTGGTAGGTCTCGACGAGCTGTCGAAAGGCATCGCGATCGCCCTGCTGGGCGAGCTTGACGAGTTCTACTTCTCTGTCCTCTTTCTCTTCTTCCACCGAGTGCTCCGTCGACGGTCAACTGTAGGTGGCGGCGCAAAAAACACCGAACTGAGGCGAAGTGTAGACCACCACCGGGGTGGGTAGCAACCGCGACAATAGAAGAGCGAGGACGGTCGGAAATAATCCATCGTCTCGGCGATAGTCAGAGACTATCGGCCCCATTGATGGGTTATAAGCGATCGTCTCTCCAAACGCCCCTTGCGGCGCCGGCAGCTGGAGGCTAGACTGGGTTCACTCAGTACACATAGGCCTTATTTTTGTGGGATTGTTCGCTTGAAGGCGACCACTTCGTTTGGGTCTGGGTGTTTCGCATCGCGTCGTAGGGCGCGTCGAGCATTCCGGACACCGTCGTTGAGCCGTCGTATCTGTGGAGTATTTCTGCAGATGAAAAGTGAAGTCTCGCCACCTCTGCCGGTGTGGAGGGTGGTTGCGTTGATGGGCTCGAAGCGACCTGTGGCGCGGTTTTCATTAACCGCGACCAAGGAGCGACGACCGCCATGGGGGAAGAGACGACAACCATTGAAGAAGCGACCCACCAGGCCCAGGCTCTGTCGCCCATGGGGCGAGACGAATTGATCGAGCGCTACGAGAAATTGGTCTATAAGGTGGCCCACGGAATTCAGCGAAACCTGCCGGAGGAGGTCGATATCGAAGACCTCATCGGCTGGGGATATATGGGTTTGCTCGAGGCCTACGAGCGCTATGACGAGACCAAGAGCACCCGTTTTGCCACCTATGCCTATTATCGGGTGCGCGGCGCCATCCTCGACGCCTGTCCGGACCCCATCTTGGACTCCCGGCGGCGGCTGGCCGATACGGGGAGCAACGAGGTCCTCAACACCTACGCTCATGTGGTCAATAGCCATCGCGCCCAGGCGAGCCTGGAGGATCGGCTGTCTCAATTGAGCGACGTCGCCGGCTCATTGCAGATGGTCTACGTGCTCCGCGACGCCCCGGAGGTGGCCTTTCGTCCCGGCGGGGCACCCCAGGCGCGGCGCCTCAATCGGATCGATAACGCGCAGGCGATCCGCCAGGCCGTAGAGGGGCTGCCCGATCGAGAGAAGAAGGTGCTCGAGGCCATGTATTTCGAGGGTCGGTCGATGACCGATATTGGCGAGTCTATGGGCTATTCGCCGTCCTGGGTGTCGCGCATACACAGCCGAGCTCTGGAACGGCTCGGCGACAGGATCAGCGGCGACGAGGAATTGGCCGATTTACAGCATATGATACCGGTGTGAGTCCGGCGCATCCCTTGAAGGCTACGATGAGTCGCGGGTCTTGAACTCAGGCGCCGAAGGCTTGCCGGAAGGTGTCGATAACCCGTTGGCGCTGGGCGCCGGTGAGGCTCGACCCCGAGGGCAGGCACAGACCCCTTGCGAAGAGGTCTTCCGCTACGTCGCCGCCGATCATCTGGGCGTCGGCGAAGACGGGCTGCAGGTGCATGGGTTTCCAGACCGGACGGGCCTCGATATTTCGCTCCACCATCAGGGTGCGCACCCCTTCTCGGTCGACGCCGGCCGCCTCGGGATCGATAGTCAGGCAGGTCAGCCAGCGAGTGTGGCGGCCCCAGGGGGCCTGGGGCATAAATTCCACCCCCGGTAGATCGCCAAGGGCCTCTTGATAGACCTCGAAGTTGTGACGGGTGGCCCGGACTTTCTCGTCGAGATCGGCCAATTGGCCGCGGCCGATGCCAGCCAGGACATTGCTGAGCCGATAGTTGTAGCCAAGCTCGGAATGCTCGTAGTGGGGCGCCGGATCGCGGGCCTGGGTGGCCAATTTTCGCGCTCGCTCAATCGCCTCCTCCTCATTGCTGACCAGCATTCCCCCGCCGGAGGTGGTGATGATCTTATTGCCGTTAAACGAAAAGATGCCGAATCGGCCGATCGTTCCCGGACTTCTAGCCTTATAGGTGGCCCCCAGCGCCTCGGCTGCATCTTCAATGAGAACGATGTCGAAGCGCCGGCAAAGCTCGGCGATAGGGTCGATATCGGCGCATTGACCGTAGAGGTGGACCGCCACCAACGCCTTAGGCAGACGCCCTTCATCGGCGCGGCGCACTAAAAACTCCTCCAATAAGGCGGGATCGAGATTCCAGGACCGGCGCTCGCTGTCGATGAAGATCGGTGTGGCGCCGAGCTGGACCACCGGGGCGGCGCTGGCCACGAAGGTCAGCGACGAGACGATGACCTCGTCGCCGGGTCCGACGTCGCTCAAGCGAAGCGCCAGATGCAGCGCCGCCGTGCCCGACGACAGGGCCGCCGCATAGGGCGCCCCCGTATAATCGCAAAATTCGCGCTCGAAGGCATCGACGTGGGGCCCCAGAGGAGCGATCCAATTGGTATCGAATGCCTCGGCGACGAAGCGACGTTCCTGATCGCCGATATCGGGGGGAGAGAGATAGATCCGTTCGTTCTGTTCATCGCTCATCGAAGTCGATCCCTTAAGGCAGAGCCAGCAAAGTGCGGGGGAGAGAAAAAAATTGGATCCCAACGGCGGTAAATCAACTCACTTCTTCATCGCCGCCTATTGGTCGGCCTCGATATCATCGCGCCAGCGTCTGGACAGGGCCACGTCGTGTTCGTAGCGTTCGATCTGTTCGGCTTTGGTGGCCTCGTCCCAGCCGAGCAGCTCGGCCATGCGATCTGCCACCAGCTCCACCGAGCCGAGCCCCTGGTCGGCGGCGCGGTAGTAGATCTGGGTGCGCTGCAACAGGATATCCGTGATCGTGGCGGCGAGCTCCATTTTGACGCCCCAGTCCACCTGGGCGAGGATCTCGGGCCGATCCGGGGTCAGACGCTGCTTGAGCCTGGGATCGTTGGCCACCAGATCGCCCAGCCTGGGGGCGCGCACGCCGTAGACGCCGGCCAAAAAGGCAGCCGTGTCGGCGTCGAGCTCGCCGGCGCTGGCCTGAAGGGTCTCCTCGGTGATCATATCTATGGCCCGCTCGTCGTCGTCGTCGGGCCAGCCCCGCGCGCCGACCAGGCGGCGCACGTCGGTCTTGGGCTCGTGTAGATCGGCGGGCAACTTCCCGGAGAGGCGCAGCATATTGACCGCCGTATCCACCACCTCGGCGCTCATCCGACGATAGGTGGTCAATTTCCCACCGGCGATGGTGATCAGCCCGTCCTCCCCGATGATGATCTGGTGCTCCCGGCTGACCTCGCTCTCCGAGATATCATCGCCCGTGGGCGGCGCGATCAAAGGCCGCAGGCCTGCCCAGGTCGACAAGACATCATCCGTGGTCAGCGGGTTGCTCGGAAAATACTCGCTGGCGGCGTCCAACAGGTATCGCACGTCGCTTCCATCGGCGCAGACCTGACCCGGATCGCCCTGAAAATCGGTGTCCGTCGTGCCCAGATAGGTACGCTCTCCCCAGGGAATGGCAAAGAGGACGCGATCGTCGCTGGGGTGAAAGCAGACCACGGCGTTGTTGACGGGAAGTTTTTTACGCTCCACCACGATATGAACCCCTTTGGTGGGACGCAGGAGGGCTCCGGCCGGCTCGGCGCTCATCGCCCGGGTGCGGTCGGTCCAGGGCCCGGTGGCGTTAATCACCGCCTGAGCGCGCACTTCTTTGAGACAGCTGTCGTCGAGGGTGTCCTGGACGACGGCGCCGTTTATCCGGCCCGTCTCCTCGTCTTTCAAAAAGGAGATCGCCTTGGCCCAGGTGGCGATCGTAGCGCCCCGATTGGCCGCATCGAGAGCGCTCTCCAGGGTGAGCCGGGCATCGTCGGTGGAGCAGTCATAATAAAGGGGGGCTCCCTTTAATTTTTCGGTCTTCAGACAGGGCTCTTCGCGGACCACGTCCATGGGCTTTAAGCGCTGGTGGCGTTTGGGGGAGCGAAATAAAGACAGCCCCTCGTACAGCCACAGACCGGTCTTGATCACGGTCAGATTTCGACGCGAGCCCTGATAGACGGGAAATAAAAAACCCAGGGGGTGGACCAGGTGAGGGGCGATATCCATGAGGATTCGCCGCTCGCTGACGGCCTCGAAGACCAGGCTGAACTCGAGCTGCTCCAGGTAGCGCAGGCCACCGTGAACCAACTTCGACGAACGGGAACTGGTGCCGTAGGCCAGATCGCGGGCCTCCACCAGAGCCACCTTCAGGCCCCGAAGGGCGGCGTCTCTGGCGATGCCGGCGCCGTTGATACCACCGCCGATGATCAAAAGGTCGACGGGCTCGTCGAGGCGGTCCCACATTTGCTGGCGTGTCGCTGTCATTCTTCCTCCAACCCTGGACAGTTATCGAGGGCGAAAACTAATGGTCCGGCCTGGTTTCGGCAAGGCGCCCTTGATTAGAATGCTAACAAACTGCGATGCTCAAAGGCGACATATATCTCCTCCCCCTCATCCCTGGTGACCCGTGACAAAGAGACGAGGCAGGCCAGTGACCACATTTGCCCTGATCCTGATCGTGATCACAGTCTCCGTATTGGGCTGTGCCGGCTGGTTTCAGGAGAAAATGCTCTTCTTTCCCGACAAACTCGACGAGGATAAAGACCTGGAATGGACCGGGGCCTCAGAAGAGGTGTTTTTGGACACCGAAGATGGGGCCCGCATCCATGGCCTCTTCTTCGAGGCCGACCGGCAGGCCCGGGGAGTGGTGCTGTATTTTCACGGCAACGCCGGCAGTGTGGCCAGCTGGTATCAGGTCGCCCTGGAGCTGAGCCAATACGAGGTAGACGTCCTCCTCATCGACTATCGCACCTACGGAAAAAGTCGGGGCGATATGTCCGAAGAGGGCCTGTACCACGACGGGCAGGCGGCCTACGATTATCTGTTGGAACAGGGCATTGAGCCGCCGTCAATCGTGGTCCACGGCCGCTCGGTCGGTTCGGCGGTGGCCACCTACGTGGCCCACAAAAACGAGGTGGGCGGCCTGGTCCTGGAGACCCCCTTTACCAGTCTGGTCACCCTGGCGAGCGAGCTCTATCCCTTTTTGGCTCCTCGCCAGTTGCTTCGCTATGAAATGGATAATCTCAGCCGGGTGGTAACGATCGAGGCCCCCACCTGGGTGGTCCACGGCACAGCGGATCGGATCGTGCCCGTCGAACATGGCAGACAGGTCTTTGAGGCCGGCGCCGGCGCCTGGGAGCTGACCATCATCGATGGTGGCGGCCATAACGATCTGATGGATTGGCCCGACTACCACCGAGATTTACAGCGGTTTTACGACTTCTTATTTGAATCCGAAGAAGTTGACTCGCAAGAGCTTGAATGAGTCCCGGTTTCAAAATCAGTTGCAGTCCCCCGTTGGCGCGCGGCCAGCTTGGCCGCAATGCGGACTGGCAGTCCGCGCTCCAAGAGCAGCGAACATCGCAGATCATCGCCCTCCCCACTGAACGCTTATATTTTCATTGCACGTTGAGCTCTTCGTCGATGCGTGCCACGGCGCGCTCCGTAAAGCCCTGTGGCTGGCGGGGAATCGTCGGGCCGCCGCTGACCATCTGAATGCAATCGAATCGGTGGGCGCCCCGTAAAAACCAGCCCGGCAGATAGGCCACGGGCCGAAAGCCGTAGCCCATAAGCTCGAAATAGGCCTCTTCCTGGTTGACCGGAAGGGTCAGGCGAATGTCGGTGACCCCCTTCTTTTGGACCTTCTTCTGAAACTCTTTGATGATCTCCACCGGGTAGGCGCCGGCAGCATTTTCGATATTGATGAAATTTCCCCGGGAGTGATAGGTGGGCCAAATCCGCCCGGAAATCACGGGAGCCCCTGTGCCCTGGGGACAGCCCACGGGATAGCTCTTCGGGTAAGGGATGCCATGCTGGGAATCATCGATGGAGGCGATGATCCGTGCCGCAAAAGGGCTGGATGTAATGGTGTTATGGGGCGGCTCGGCCCGTTGTTTATGTCCCTTCGGGTGGGGAAACCCCATGATCAATTCGGCGTCGCCGGCGCTACTCGATCCCGGCAGGGGACGATAACCCCAACAGGAAGCCCCCACCTTTCGGCCCCTTTGAAATCCCTTCTTTCCGGTGGCTCGAAAATAGACCACACCGTAGCTCTTCATCCCCAATCGTCGCAGCGCCTCGAAGAGCGCCCGTGATACGTCACCGCCGGGGGCCTCCGGGGCGACCGAAATGGCGCCGATCTCCAGAGCCTCGTTCCAGTGGGTCACAAAGGCCAGACCGCAGCCCAAGATCGATCGCTCGTGAACGGCGATGACGATCGCCAGCTCCTGTTGACGCAGAAGGGTGGCCAGGGTTTCCGGCGAGAAGAGCTCCTGGTGTGGAAAACTCTGGTCGTGGACCGAGGCATAAAAATGGCTGATTCGTTTGGCGTGTTCCGGTCGAGCAAGGGTTAACTTCATAAGCTCACCAGCTTGGGAAATATCTCGGAGCGAGCGACGTAGCGCGGCATTCTCAGCAAGAGGCGATCGAGATGTCAAGTTTTGTTACATGCGGTGGCGAGTGTTCGCCTCAATGCATAATACGATATTCTACCAGTTCTTCGACGACGTCCACCCCTTCCCGGGCGCCCTCACCGGCAAAGATCTGTCGGCGCACCACGCCGCGGCGGGGAGCGAAGTCGCGCAGGAGCTGAACGTCTCGAAAATAAGGGTTCGGTCTGGCCAGCGGACCCGTGCCGGCGATTCGAAAGCTGGCGGCAAAAGTGCCGGCCGGCGTCGAGACCTGATGCCATTGGTCATCGACCGAAAAAGTGTCGCCATCACCATCGAGTCCGCCCGAAGGGCCCCACCGAGTGCCCAGCCGAAGGGGGAATCGAAGGAGGGGAGTCTGTCGGGCGAAATACCCCAGGAGAGCCCCGAGATCGGTGATATTATCGCGACAAGAGGCATCGCAGAGGTAGATCCGACGAGGGGTGAGAACCCACCACTCGCGCACCCTGGTGTGGTCGCGATCATCGTAGGAGCGAAGAAGTTCAACCAGACGGACCGGCCCGTAATTGGAGACCTCGCGCACCTCGACGATAACCTGCTCGGCGTGGAGGCCGTCGGGGCGCTCGTCGAAGCGTCGCGCCAGGGGATCGTCGTCGTCGGCCCGTCCCCGGGCCGCATCATAGCGGCTATATCGCCAGAAAGTTCCCACACCTAAGGGGAAGGGATATTCCTCGGCGCGCAACAACTGCGGTTTTAGATGGAGTCCCACATCGAGGAAGGTCTCGAGTCGACTGGACAGCTCGATCTCCGAGGCCAGATGGTAGCGATGGCCGCTGCTGTTCTCTACTCCCTGTTCATCGCCGTCTTGTAGATCAAGAGGGAGTTCTTCTTCGTCGCTCGGGGAGGGGTCACTCGGGGCGTGGAGTCGAAAGATGCGAGAGATGGGAAGCTCGAAGCTCAGATCGGCGTCAGCGTGTCGGATAATCAGGCGATTTCCCCAGAATTGAACGATCTCCTCATCGTTTTCGGTGAGCGAACCGTGGATATCACGTGGCCGGCCCAGTTCGAGGCTGTCAAATTCCAGTTGTTCTCGCAGTCCACCCTCGGGCAGCTCCGAGGAATGAGTGCGGCCAAAGAGCTCCCATGTGGGAAGAGATCCGCCGATCTGATTATCCACAAACTCTTGGGCCTCCGCCGGGGACACGTTGACCAGGCGGGCATAGGCGTCGTCGGAGACGAAGACATATTCCCAGAGTCGCTCGTCCTGGCTGAGCAAGGCCTCGGTGATCGCCTGGCCCAGCCGCTGGGGATCGAGGAGGGGATCGACGTGGCGGCGGTGGTCGTCGTCGAGAGTTCCCCAATCGCCGTCGGCGATGCCTTCCAGGAGTTGGCGGGTCAGCCGCCGTTCGCGCACCGCCGCTCCTTCCGGCGTCAACCCGGGATATTCGGTATAGATCAGAGGCTGGAGGGGGCGGTGGCCCACATCCGGTCGATCGGAGTCCGAACAGGCCCCTGAGAAGATCGTCAAAACCAATAGGTTCGCCACCAAGACCAGGGTCAACGGCGTAATTCCCCCTGAGCGGCGGAGCCTAAAGGAAGAAATCATTATTCTCGACGGGGTCGTGGTAATACATCACCCCATCGCGCACGCTATGAGTGGGCAACCGACGGTGAATGCTCGATTGGTTGCCCCGCATCAGGCGGTCGACGCCGAGCCACATGCCGACGATGACCCCGTGCTTTTGGACCGCTCGATAGGAGTAGACCGAGCAGGTCGGGCGATGTTCGCAGCGCGGACCGTCGATCTGGGTGATGCTGTGGCGGTAAACCTGGAAGCCCACTTCGAAGATCCCGCCCCGGGCGGTGGGCACTTGTTCGGCGACCTCCTCCTCGTCCCAGCCCTGGGGGCTGGGGTTCATGGGCGTCTCCAGATTCTGCCAGGGGCTCAGGTTCTGGTCCGGCCAATCCTGGGCGATCGGATCGGCGGTGTCCACGGTGGCACAGGCCGCACCGAAGGCGACAAGACAGCTCAGGACGGTGCATAAATGAAGGGGATGTCGGCGGTTCATTGAGAAATCTCGAATCTGATGGAGGTCAATCAATCCAACGATAAGGATACTGGTTGATCGGCCCAGACAAAAGCAAGAACGACACGAGGCCGCTTCCGAAGAAGCGGCCTCGTGATTTGCGAGCGGGGTAGACGGGACTCGAACCCGCGACCTCCGGCGTGACAGGCCGGCATTCTAACCAGCTGAACTACTACCCCAAAAGGGGCTTGCGCTCTAACGCGACGCGCTCGCGAGCGGGGTAGACGGGACTCGAACCCGCGACCTCCGGCGTGACAGGCCGGCATTCTAACCAGCTGAACTACTACCCCGTAGTTCGATTTTGCTCCAACGCCACAATTATCGGTGTCGGCGAAGGAGCGGTCGAAGTGGGCGCAACAGGATTTGAACCTGTGACCTACGGCTTGTAAGGCCGCCGCTCTCCCGCTGAGCTATACGCCCAAAGACACATCCTTACGGCGTCTGAGCAGATGGTACTCGCACCACCTTTGACCTCAGCCAATCGCATAAGCGATCGCTGAAGCGGAGGGGGAACATAAGAGAGGTTTCCCAGGCCGTCAAGACAAAAACGAAGGAGTTCTCCGATCTATTCTCGTCGGTGACTCGATGTCCTTTGAGGAGCCGATGTATGAAAGAACCCGCGCTAAGTCCTATCGCACCCAGGGAAGAGTTTTTGTGAGATGGAAAACCGCTGAGATGACCGAGGCCAATCGGAAATCGCGAGTCGAAAGAGCGGTGACAAAGATCATATGGAGCACTGAGAGCAAAAGATCCTTGCTAAGGAACGGTCCTTTCGTTATGAAACGTGGCCGGTCGCCGTCTGGTGAACACATTGCCATTGACGGGCCGCACTGACGGGTCGACGGAAATAGGTCGTCGACGCGGTTCGTTGGTGGTGTGCGTCGAGACAATATTGATAGTGCTCGACGGCGACAACGGATGGGCCTATAGCTCAGTGGTAGAGCCGCCGGCTCATAACCGGCCAGTCCCTGGTTCGAACCCAGGTGGGCCCACTTCGATGGCCCCGGCCTGCTGGGTCCGTCGATTGAAGGACCGCCTCCAATTATGGTGGCGGCGATCACCGAGGCACCTATGCCGATGTTTGAGGCGACAGGAGATCATGCTGCTTAAAGCGCACGTACAGCGAGGACATGCCCCACGGGGACGTTCTGACTGCTCCGGCGTCTGTCCACAACGGTCCGGTCGGGATCTGGCGCGAGGGAACCGCGCGCCAAGTACAAAATACGGAGCCAAACGCGAAACCGAAGCGCCTGGACTGACCATCAGGCGCTTTTTCTATTCGGGTAACAAGCGGCGAGGTGAAAATTGAAGGAACAGTTAGCCTTACTTCGAGAACTGCAACATATCGACCTGGAGCTCGATGAGATCCAGTCGAAAAAAGATCAGATTGTGGCGCGCCTCAAGGAAAATACGAGCTTTCTCGATAAGCTCGTCCAGGACTTGAACGCTCAAAAGGAAGAACTCGAAGAGATTCGAACTCTCCAGCGGCGCAAAAAAGACGATCTGGCCGAGATCAAAGAACAGCTCTCGGTTCGCCAGAAACGGCTGCGCGAGGTGACCTCCGCCAAGGAGTACAGCGCCGTCGAAAAGGAGATCGACAGCCTCAAAAAGTCTGCCGAGCAGACCGAGGAAGAGCTTCTCCACCTTCTGGAAGTCGTGGAGTCGACGGAGAGCTCGATCAAAGAAAAAGAGGACAAGATCGTCCAGCTCCGAGAGGGCATCGCCTCCGACGAGGGGGAAGCGGAGAAGCAATTGGCCGCTCTGGACGACAAGATCAAGGCTCTCAAAGATCGACAGGAAGAGGCCCGCGGCGAGGTCTCGCGTCGAGTGATCCACAAATACGATTTCATCCGCAGTCGTCGTCCCGGGCTGGCCATCGTCGCCGCCAAGGACGGCCACTGCGAGGGCTGCTATATGGCGCTTCCGCCCCAGCAGTTCATCGAAATCCAGCGTGGACAGACCCTCGAGATCTGCCCGAGCTGCAATCGGATCCTCTACTTCTGGGAAGACGCCGTCGACGAAGAGCCCCTGCCCGACAAGGTAGAAGCTTGATCGTCGACGATCCGATCTGCCTGTGACGGGATTATGAGCATCACGTCCGTGGTTTGATCAACAGATTGTGGCGCCCGGAACAGGGGATCGCCGGTCATCTCTCGAGGGCCGAAGGTTTTGGCCGAGAGATGACGGGAGGAAAGTCCGGGCATCAAAGGGAAGGGTGGTCGGTAACGCCGACCGGAGGCAACTCCAGGGAAAGTGCCACAGAAATATACCGCCCGGCCTCCTTCGGGAAGCCAGGTAAGGGTGAAAAGGTGAGGTAAGAGCTCACCGGGGCGGCGGTGACGTCGTCCGTCCAGGTAAACCCCACCCGATGCAAGGTAAGTCGAGGTCGAGGCTTTTAGCCTCCGAGGTGTCCCGCTTCGCCGACCTCAGGTAACCGCTCGAGTCCGCCGGCAACGACGGACCTAGATGAATGTTCCCCACCGCCTCTTTGGCGGAACAGAACCCGGCTTATGTTCCGGGCGCCACGAGACCCCTTCAGCGT
>SLJM01000226.1 GCA_007135085.1 Myxococcales bacterium | reverse complement strand
ATTCAGGGAAAGTTTATGAGCGAATTTAGTGACCGAGAATTGGCGCAAAAGGTGGGCCAACTCTTCATCATCGGCTTTCCCGGAGCCGTCGAAGAGGCGCCCGAATCGGTGCGCCAGGCGCTTGCGGACTCCGAGATCGGCGGGGTGATCCTATTTCGCCGAAACGTGGGCGACGTCGATCAGGTCGCCGCCCTGGCCGCTGACATCCATCAGGCCGCCCGAAACGCCCCGGCGCCGCCCTTCGTGGCCGTTGACCAGGAGGGAGGCCGCGTGGTCCGACTGGAAGCACCTCTGACGCCCGTACCGCCCATGCGCGCACTGGGCAAGGCAGCAGATCTTCGCGACGTGGCGAGAATCTCTCAGATGATGGCCGAGGAGATTCGCGAGCTCGGTTTCAACCTCAACTTCGCCCCCGTCATCGACGTCGACACCAACCCGGACAATCCGGTCATCGGCGATCGGGCGTTTTCAGACGACCCGGAGCGGGTGGCCCGCTGCGGCGCTGGATTTATGCTCGGTCACCACACCGCCGGCGTCGTGCCCTGCGTCAAACATTTCCCGGGCCACGGCGACACCGTCGTCGACAGCCACGTCGATCTGCCCACCATCGAGCACGACCGCACTCGCCTCGACAAAATCGAGCTCTATCCCTTCGAACGGGCCGTCGCCGCCGACGCGCCGATGATCATGACCGCCCACGTGCAGATCCCTGCCCTCGACCCCTTCTATCCGGCGACGATGAGCCCCATGATCATCGACGGAATTCTGCGAAAGGAGATGGGCTACGACGGGGTGGTCGTCACCGATTGTCTGGAGATGAAGGCCGTGGCCGATCGCTTCGAAATCGAGGAGTTGGTCGACCGCAGCCTCGACGCCGGGGTCGATCTCTTTTTGATCTGCCACACCGAAGAGAAATGGAAAAAAGCGGTGCGCCACCTCTATGAACGAGCCGTTGAGGACGACGACGTGCGGGCCCGTGTCGAGGAGAGCGCCCGGCGAGTGCTCACCCTCAAAGAGGAACTTCTCGGCCACTGGCCCCGCCCCTGGAGTCCCGCCGAAGATCTTCACGAATTTCTGGGCCGTGCCGACCACCTGGCGCTGGTCGAGCCCTATCGCACTGGCGAGACGGCCAACGAAGACGATCCCACCCGGGCACCTGAATAATTCAATTCTCGATTCTTTTCGCCAGTGCGGCGGCCGCCGCCTGCGGATCATCGGCGTCGCTCAAGGCCCGGATCACGGCCACGCCCGCGGCGCCGGCGTCGATGACCTCTGCCGCATTTTCGAGGCCAATCCCACCAATTCCCACGACGGGAATCTCAACGGCGTCGACCACGCTGGTAATCACCGCAGGTCCCCGCGGCGCCGAGGCGTCGGGCTTGGATGCCCGGGCCTCGAAGACCGCCCCCACGCCCAGATAATCGGCACCGCCGGCCTCGAGCTGTCGCGCCCGCTCCACCGTGCCCGCTGATCCGCCGATGATAAACCCCTCGGGCACCACAGCCCGCGCCGCTTTCACGGGCAAATCCTCGGGCCCAAGATGGACCCCGTCGGCCCCGCAGGCCAGCGCCACGTCGAGGCGGTCGTTGACGATAAAGATCGCCCCCAACTCCCGACATACCGCCTGCATCGCCACCGCCCGCTCATAGATCTGGCCCACACTCTTGCTCTTATCCCGAAGCTGGACCACCGCCGCCCCTCCCCGCACCACGGCGGCCGTAAAACCGAGCAGGTCATCGGCCCCTGCAGGGTCGACAATCGCGTATAATCCACCAATCGCTTCGTTACCTGGGTTGGTCATCGATCATCGAGTCCTTGATCTACCGCAAAGGGCGCAAAGAACGCAGAGGTTTAGGTCGAGGCTTCGACGACGTGGGAAATCGACCCGAATCATCGGAGCCTACCAACGAAACCCTCTGAGCTCTTCGCGCTCTTCGCGGTAAAAAATCACTCTCAGCTATCTTCATTCGCGAACCGGGAACCGCACCCACCGAAGGCGGCGGCGTCTTTGGCGGCGATCTCCTCGGCCTGAAGGTCGGCGCGGTAGCTCGAGCGCACGAGCGGCCCGGACTCCACGTGCTTATAGCCCATCTTTTCGCCCTCTTCTTTGAACATGGCGAAGTCCTCGGGCGTGACCCACCGGCGCACGGGGAGGTGGCGTTTGCTGGGGCGTAGATATTGCCCCAGGTTGAGCACCTCCACGCCGTGGTCGACCAGATCCTGCATGGCTGACAAGATCTCTTCGTTGGTCTCTCCCAGGCCGAGCATCATGCCCGACTTCACCAGCGCTCGACCATCTTCGGCAGCGCGCTGGAGCACGGACAAGCTGCGCTCATAGCGGGCCTGTGGCCGCACCTCTCGGTGCAGGGCTTCCACGGTCTCGATATTATGGGAAAAGCAATCGGGTTCGGAGTCGAGGACGACGTCCACGTCTTCGAGCTGCCCTTTGAAATCAGGGGTCAAAACCTCGAGCCCCATATCGGGACAGGCCTCCTTGACGGCCCGGATCGTGTCGGCCCAGGCCTGGGCCCCGCCGTCGTCCAGATCGTCGCGGTCCACGCTGGTGATGACCACATAATTTAAGTCCAGCCCGGCCAGGGTTTCGGCCACCCGCCGCGGCTCGTCGGGATCGACCTGGCCGGGGCGGCCGGTCATGACGTCGCAGAACCCACAGCTACGGGTGCAGATATTGCCCAGAATCATGATGGTCAACGACTTTCGCGACCAGCATTCGGTGATATTCGGGCATTGGCCGGACTCACAGATCGTATTGAGCCCCGACTCCTTGACCAGGTTCTGGGTCTCGAAATACTCGGGCTTCATCGACAGCCGGGTGCGGATCCACTTTGGTCGCGGCCCGGCCTCATCGGGTCGAAATTTAAGCTGCGGCCGCGCAGGACCGGAGTTTCGCTCCGACTGCGGCGCTTCGGGCTGGCGATTGGCCAGGGGTAGTGAGATTTTTTTGCCCATGATCACACTCTCGATTCGTGAAGGAACGAAAATTCATTCCCTAAAAAGTTGAACGCAGCCCACCACATCTTCCAGTGCGGGCTGCGTTCCACTCGTCGCGATTTCTGCTTTGACGTCGGCTTCTTGGCCCGCCGCCGCTATTTTGCGGGGTCTTCGGCGTCGGCCAATAGCAGGAGCACTTCGTCTTCGCTCAACATCCGGGAACTCGTATTGCCCCAGATATTATTCACGGCCACCAACTCGCCATCGGCCAGTCGGTCCGTAAGATAAATGGCGTAGTACTCCCCGTTTTCCTCGCTGGACATCCCCGGGATCTTGTCGAGGGGCTCTTTGGAATCCGGGCAAAATAGCTCGCACTCTTTGCCGTCTTCGAAAGTGGCCTCATGTACTTTATCGGGGTCGCCAAAATAGGGACTGAGGACGACTTCGTCCTCCAGATCGCCCTGCTTGACTAATAGCTTCACCCCCGGAGCGCCGCTGAACTGGGGCCCGTCTTTGTCGATGAGGTCTTCACCGTTGGGGCCAAAGGCCCGAGTGACGACCACGACAAAGCCCTTTTCTCCCATGGCCCGCAGACGACTCTGCGTGGAGGGACGCGAAGCAAAAGGATTGGATTCGTTGCTGTCCGACATGACCTGCTCCCTGTTCCAGAAGACCGGAAAATCCCGGCGATCCTGTTCGTACCGAAATCTCCCGGGGCTGACAAGTTGAGCATATGATTTCGAT
>SLJM01000157.1 GCA_007135085.1 Myxococcales bacterium | reverse complement strand
CTCTTCTCCCCTTAAGACAACTTCAATCCCCTAAATTTGAATCGGAAATCGGAAATCGTGAATCGTGAACCGGGGAGGCATTTAAGCCTCCTCGGCCGCTAGAGAAGGGCCGTCTTCAGATCAGCGGCCCGGTCGGTCTTCTCCCAGCTAAATTGAGAGCGCCCGAAATGTCCGTAGGCCGCGGTGTCGCGGTAGATGGGGCGGAGCAGGTCGAGGGTTCTGGTGATCCCGGCGGGGCGGAGATCGAAATAGTCGGGGATCGCCGCTTCGATTTTCTCTTCGGCGACCTTGGCGGTACCGAAGGTGTTGACCATGACGCTCACCGGTTCGGCGACGCCGATGGCGTAGGAGAACTGGACCTCGCAGCGCTCGGCCAGGCCGGCGGCGACGATATTCTTGGCCACGTAGCGGGCCATATAGGTGGCGGAGCGATCGACCTTGCTCGGGTCTTTTCCGCTGAAGGCGCCGCCGCCGTGGCGGCCCACGCCGCCGTAGGTGTCGACGATGATCTTGCGTCCCGTCAGCCCCGAATCACCCTGGGGTCCGCCGATGACGAATCGCCCGGTGGGGTTGATATGAAACGCCGTATCGGCATGGAGCAGCTCGTCGGGGATCACCTCTTTGATGATCGTCTCCCGCACGGCCTGACGGACTTCTTCGGTGCTCACCTCGGCGGTATGCTGGGTGGAGAGGACCACGGCGTCGACGGCCACGGGTCGGCCCTCTTCATAGCGGATCGAGACCTGACTCTTGGCGTCGGGTCCCAGAAAATCGAGGATTCGCTCTTTTCGCACCAGCGCCTGACGCTGCACCAATTTATGGGCAAACATGATCGGCATGGGCATCAACTCTTCGGTCTCGTCGCAGGCGTAGCCGAACATGATGCCCTGGTCGCCGGCGCCCTGCTCTTCGACGACGCCCATATCGGTGCGCACGCCCTGGGCGATGTCGGGGCTCTGCTCGTCGAGGGCCACCATGACCGAGCAGGATCGATAGTCGAAGCCATAGGCGGGATCGTTGTAGCCGATCTCCTCGATGATCCCTCGAGCAACCTTCGCCACGTCTACATAGGCTTCGGTCGACACCTCGCCGACGAGCAGGACCAGGCCGGTGTTGACCACGGTCTCACAGGCGACCTTGCCGTGGGGGTCTTCGCGCAAAATAGCGTCCAATACGCCGTCCGAAATTTGGTCGGCGACCTTGTCGGGGTGACCTTCCGAGACAGATTCGGAGGTGAAAATATAGTTCTGAGACATCGTTGATTTTCTCCGTCTACAACTTGGATGGGACCGCTCTGGTCGGCGGCCGAAGGCTTTCGACTACTCGGTCACCATTTGGCCGAGCAGGGTATGGCTGGTGGCGTCGTCGACTCGGACGTCGACAAGTTCGCCGGGAGCAGGGCTTATTCCTTCCGGGCGGGGAAAGACGGTCATCTTGAAGTCATCGGTTCGCCCGCAGAGGTCATTGGCGTCACGTTTGCTCTCGCCGACGACCATCACTTCTTTGGTTTTTCCTACCTGGGCGGCAAAAATCTCGCTGCTGATCTCTTCCTGACGCTCGATGAGCGCTGCCAGGCGCTGGTGTTTGACCTCTTCGTCGATATCGTCTTCCAGCTTGCGCGCCGCAAAAGTGCCGTCGCGCTCCGAATATTTGAAGAGATAGGCAAAATCAAAGCGGATCTTCTCGAGCATCTCCACGGTCTGGGCGTAATCTTCATCGCTCTCACCGGGGAATCCGACGATGATATCGGTAGACATGGCGATGTCGGGGATATTCTCGCGGATGCGTTCGACGAGTTCCATGAATTCGCCGGACGTATATAACCGCTTCATCTGCTCCAACATTCGATCCGAACCGGATTGGAGCGGAAGGTGGAGGTAATTGCAGATCTTTTTGTGGGCCGCCATCGTCTCGATGAGCTTCGGCGTAAAGTCCGTGGGATATGGCGAGGTAAAGCGAATGCGTTCCAGACCGTCCACGTCGACGAGCATCTCGAGCAGGTCGGCAAAATCGGTGTCCTCGTGGCGGTAGGAGTTGACCGTCTGGCCAAGGAGGGTGACCTCTTTATAGCCTCGTTCGGCCAGATCCCGACACTGACGCAAGATCTCGGAGGGGGCCACGCCGCGCTCTCGACCGCGCACGAAGGGGACGATGCAGAAGGTGCAGAATTTATCGCAGCCTCGCTGCACGGTGACCCAACCGCTGATCCCGGCCTGACGTCTGGGCGACAACCCGGCGTAGGTCTCATCGCGGTCGAGCTTGACGTCGACCACCGGGTCGGCCTCGACCTCCTGGGACTCCTCGATGAGCTCGGGCAGCCGGCGGTAGGCGTCGGGGCCGACCACCAGGTCCACATAGGGGGCTCTCTCGGTGATGTCCTCGCGCAGCCTCTCCGCCATACAGCCGGTCACGCCCAGGATGACCTCCGGTCGGGCGTGTTTGTATTGCAAGAGATGGGACAGGCGGCCGAAGACGCGCTCTTCGGCGCGCTCACGGACGGCGCAGGTATTGATGAGAATCACGTCTGCTTCGTCGTGATTGGGGGCCGCCGTATAACCGCGAGTCCCCAGAATCCCGCCCATCAATTCGCTGTCGGCCAGGTTCATCTGACAGCCGTAGGTCTCGATAAAGACGCGACGGCCCGGGCGAAGCCCCATGGAGGGCATGTCGTTGGACTCGCCATTATGGGCGTTGGGGTCAGCCTGATTCGGATTGAGGGATGTGCTCATGATTCCCGTTCTCTTGCCTGTCGACAGGGTCGACGAAGTACATGATCTGCCGCGATTGCCGCAGATTAGAACGGGAACCTTATAAGTGCAGGTGGGCGGCGTCAACTCACGGCATAACCCCTAATTAATGCGAAAATTTCGCGTCACCGCCGTTTGCCTTCCAGGGCTCAGCGGTTATGGTCGGGGCCGTTAAGTTGCCCCTATGGAACGAAATAGCAGTCCCAAGGAGTCCCTGATGCTGGTCTTGCTCTCCCCCGCTAAATCCCTCGATTACGATACTCCCCCCCAGACCGATCGCCACACGACCCCTGAATTTCTCGACGACGCGAGTGAGCTCATCGATGTGCTGCGCGATTATTCACGGGAAGATCTGCGTGACCTGATGGATATCAGCGAAAATCTGGCGGAGCTCAACTTTAACCGCTACCGCGACTTCTCCACTCCCTTTACGACGGAGAACGCAAAGCAGGCGATCCTGGCCTTTGACGGCGACGTCTATCGCGATTTTCGCTTCGACGACTACGGCGACGAGGAGTTTGCATTTCTCCAGGATCACGTGCGCATCCTCTCCGGCCTCTATGGGGTGCTCCGGCCCCTGGATTTGATGCAGCCCTACCGCCTGGAGATGGGCACCAAATTAGCCACGGATCGGGGCAAGAATCTCTACGAATTCTGGGGCACCTCGGTGACCGAGGCGGTCAACGCCGCCCTCGATAAACAGGGCGACGACGTGATCTTGAACCTGGCGTCTAACGAATATTATCGGGTCATCGATAAGAAGAGCCTCAACGCCCGGGTGGTGGACGTCAAATTCAAGGATCTTCGCGGTGATACCTACCGGACGATCACCTTTTATCTCAAACGCCTGCGGGGCACGATGACGGACTTCATGGTGCGAAATGGCGTCACCTCCCCCGAGGGGCTCAAGGCCTTCAACGAGCAGAATTATTATTTCAGCGACGAGCGATCCTCGGAAAATGAGCTCGTCTTTTTGCGCGACGAAAAACCGGAATAGCAAACCCCGGTGGTACTTCGAACCTCCCCTAAAATTGTAGTTTGGTTCAAAAATAGACGAAGGTAGGTCAACCCCGATGACCGACGTGCGAGGCGTAGCGAACCCCAGTGGTACTTCGAACCTCCCCTAAAATTGTAGTTTGGTTCTAAAATAGGCGAACTTGGATGAACCCCGATGACCGACGCAGGAGGTGTCGCAAACCCCGGTGGTGCTTTGAACCTCCCCTAAAATTGTAGTTTGGTTCTAAAATAGGCGAACTTGGATGAACCCCGATGACCGACGCAGGAGGTGTCGCAAACCCCGGTGGTACTTCGAACCTCCCCTAAAATTGTAGTTTGGTTCAAAAATAGACGAACTTGGATGAACCCCGATGACCGATGTGCGAGGAGTAGCGAACCCCAGTGGTACTTCGAACCTCCCCTAAAATTGTAGTTTGGTTCTAAAATAGGCGAACTTGGATGAACCCCGATGACCGACGTGCGAGGTTTTGCCACCACCGTCTATTTAAGTCGCCAAACTACAATTTAGGGGGAGGTTTTGCCGGACCTCTGAGATTGTTGTGGGGGGATCTCAGAATGCAGCGAGTGTTGACAGGAAAAATCGGTCGCGGCACAAAGGGCGCGGCACGAGGGTCCACCAAAATTTTTGCGTCGAGGGGCATATGTCTGATCAAATCGCCGAGATGAGCATCAATACCATTCGCACCCTGTCGATGGATGCGGTTCAGCAGGCCAATAGCGGTCACCCGGGGGCGCCGATGGGGTTGGCGCCGGCGGCCTATGTGTTGTGGCAAAACCACCTTCGCCACAACCCGAAGAACCCGGAGTGGATCAACCGCGATCGCTTCGTCTTGTCCAACGGCCACGCCTCGATGCTGCTGTACAGCCTGCTCCATCTGACGGGCTACGAGGCCATGACCCTCGACGAGATCAAGAATTTCCGCCAATGGGGCAGCTTCACTCCCGGCCACCCGGAAGCGGAGCTCACCCCCGGCGTAGAGACCACGACCGGTCCCCTCGGTCAGGGGCTGGCCACGGCAGTGGGTATGGCCCTTGCCGAGGCCCATCTCAACGAAAAATACGACGGGGTCATCGATCACTTCACCTTCGGGATTTGCTCCGATGGCGACCTGATGGAGGGCATCTCCCACGAGGCGGCCTCCCTGGCCGGACATCTCGGTCTGGGCAAATTGGTCTTTATCTACGACGACAATGAGATCACCATCGATGGCCGCACGGATATCTCCTATACGGAAGACGTCACCAAGCGCTTTGAGGCCTACGGATGGCATGTGCTCTCCGTGGAAGACGGCAACGATATCGAGGCCATCGATAAGGCCATCGAAGCCGGCAAGAACGAGACCGATCGGCCCACGATAATCCGCGTCAAGGCCGTCATCGGATACGGGTCGCCCAATAAGCAGGATACGTCGAGCGCTCACGGCGCGCCGCTGGGCGACGACGAGATCGCCCTGACTCGCGAGGCCTTGGGCTGGCCCCACGAAGAGCGATTTTTCGTCCCCGACGAGGTGCGCTCTCATATGACCGAGCGCGCCGTGGAGCAGGGCGCCGAATTAGAATCGAGTTGGGAAGAGAAGCTCACCACATACGGCGCCGATAATGCGGGCGCTGCCGACGAATTGCGCCGCCGCATCAGCGGTGAGTTGCCCAATGGTTGGGAGGACACCCTTCCCACCTTTGAGCCCGACGAAAAGGGCATGGCCACTCGCGCCGCCAGCGGCAAAGTGGTCAATAAGCTCTACGACGCTTTCCCGGAGTTGATGGGCGGATCTGCCGACCTGGCGGGATCGAATAAGACCCTCCATACCGAGTACGGTGTGGTCGCTCGCGGCGAATACGCCGGTCAGAATATCCACTTCGGCGTGCGTGAACACGCCATGGCCGCCATGGCAAATGGGATGTGCCTACACGGCGGCGTTCGTGGTTTCGGCGCCACCTTCCTGGTCTTCTCCGACTATATGCGTCCCGCCCTGCGGCTTGCGGCGTTGATGGGGCAGCCCTCGTTGATGGTCTTCACCCACGACTCCATCGGTCTCGGCGAAGACGGCCCCACTCACCAGCCCGTCGAACATGTGATGTCGCTGCGGGCCATGCCCAACTATTGGGTGCTGCGACCGGCCGACGCCAATGAGGTTACGTCCTGCTGGAAGATGGCCATCGAGCGCTCCGAAGGACCGTCCGGTCTGGTTCTCACGCGGCAGGGACTTCCCACCATGGATCGCCGAACGCCCGGTCGATACGGCTCGCCGGAGCAGGGAGCCTATGTCTTGGCCGACTCCTCGGACGGCGCCAACGCCCCGGAGGCGATCATCCTGGCCACGGGAAGCGAAGTGCCCATCGCCCTGGAGGCCTGGCATAAATTGGCCGGAGAGGGCCACGCCCTGCGCCTTATCAGCATGCCCTGCTGGGAAGCCTTCGCCGAACAGGACCAAGCCTATCGGGACCGAATCCTTCCCCCCCTGGTGCGAAATAGGGTCTCCATCGAGGCCGGCGCCACCCTGGGCTGGGAGCGCTGGATCGGCGACCAGGGAATCGCCATCGGCCTCGATCGTTTCGGCGCCTCGGCGCCCTACGAGGAGCTCTACGAGCAATTCGGATTGACCTCCGAGCGCGTCGAAGAGGCAGTGCGGTCTTTGCTAGATAGCTGAAAGAGGGTGCAATAATCCGAAGCCATCGGCCCCACGCTTTCCACGGAGAGTTGTGGGGCCGACGCTCTCTGGCCGCAGTCCTTGACAAGTTGTGGTCATCCGGCTTGTATAGTGGGGTCAGCACTAGTCATTTTTGAACAAACTAATTCGCCATTTTTCGAGGCGCTGCGGTCTGTTTGTATTCCGCCGTGGCCGTTTCATCGCGCTTTAGAGAGGTGTCCAATGAGCAAGCTATTGCCCCCCATCAATTTCAAGCAGTGGATCGAGGACAACCGCGACGCCTTCAAACCCCCGGTGGGGAATAAGCAGATCTGGGAAGACGCTGACTTCATGGCCTTCGTCGTCGGCGGTCCCAATCAGCGCAAGGATTACCATATCGATCCCAGCGAGGAGTTTTTCTACCAACTCGAAGGGGAGATGACCCTCAAGGTCGTCGACGATGGCGAGTTTAAAGATATCACCATCGGCGAGGGCGAGATCTTCTTGCTGCCCTCTATGGTGCCTCACTCGCCGCAGCGAGGAGAGGGGACCATCGGATTGGTCATCGAACATAAGCGCAACGAGGGCGACAACGACGGGCTCCGCTGGTATTGCGACAATTGCGGCGAAGTCCTCCACGAGGAGTTCTTCTACCTCACGGATATCGTCAAGCAGCTCAAAGGCGCCATCCAGGCATTCTGGGCTGATGACGAAGCGCGGACCTGCGATAATTGCGGGTCTTATCTAGAAGAATAGCCGGCTCTCCCCGAAGCCCATGCCACAAAAAACGCTTTTCTCACCCCCCGGAGTGCGATGAAGATCGACATTCACGCCCATATTCTGCCCAAGACCTGGCCCGACCTGCGCGAGCGATATGGATACGGGGGATTCATACGGCTCGATCATGAATGCGACGGCTGTTCGGCGCGCATGATGAAGGACGACGAGTTCTTTCGTGACGTCGATCCCAACCTGTGGGACCCCAGAGCACGCCTCGATGATTGCGAGCACTCGAAGGTCGACATCCAGGTCCTGTCGACGGTGCCCGTCATGTTCAGCTATTGGGCAAAGGCGGCGGACGCACACGACTTGTCGAAGATCCTCAATGAGCATATCGCCGGCGTCGTCGCCGAGAACCCGAAGCGTTTCGTCGGTCTGGGCACGTTGCCGATGCAGGATACGGATCGCTCCGTTCAGGAGTTGGAGCGCTGCATCAACGAATTGGGCCTGGCCGGCGTGGAAATCGGCACTCACGTCAACCAGACAAACCTCGACGATCCCCGCTTCGATCCCATCTGGGAGGCCGCTGAAGAGCTGGGCGCCGCCATCTTCGTCCATCCCTGGGATATGATGGGAATGGATCAATTGTCGGACTATTGGCTTCCCTGGCTGGTGAGTATGCCCGCCGAGACCTCTCGGGCCATCTGCTCGTTGATGATGGGAGGAGTCCTCGATCGCTATCCCAACCTGCGCTTTGCCTTCGCCCACGGCGGCGGATCCTTTCCGGCCACCCTGGGGCGAGTGGATTGGGGATTTCAGGTTCGCCCCGACTTATGTCAGGTGCGCTCCAAATCGCGTCCCCGCGATCTGGTGGACAAGTTGGTCTTCGACACCCTGGTTCACGATCCGGCGATGCTTCGGTTTTTGGTCGACCAATTCGGCGCCGATCATCTGGCGCTGGGCACGGATTATCCCTTCGTCCTCGGCGAGCACGAGCCGGGCAAATTGATCGAGTCCATGGATTTTGACGGGGCCACCAAAGAGCAGATGCTCTCCGGCACCGCGCTGAGTTGGCTCGGTCTGGAGCGCTCTGATTTCGAGACCGAGGCAAGCCGGGCCCACAGCGAGTTTATTGGCTTCGAGGTTCCCAGGTGAAGGTGAAGGTCGAAGTGGCCGAAAGGGTGTGGCAGGTGGACATGGCCCACCCCCTGGAGTTGGCGATTCCGCTGAATTTCGAGGGCTCTCAGGCCCGGGCTTTCGGGCTTCCCCGGGCGCAATCTTCGGCCTTTGCGGCCGGTGATTTTATCGGCGACCGACGTCGCGGTGGCAGCGCCAACTGCGAGACCCTCCAGATCACACCTCATGGGAACGGCACCCATACCGAATGTGTGGGCCATATCACGGAAGAGCGCATCTACCTCTCTGAGTTCGCTGTGCCACCGCTGATTCCGGCCACGGTGCTCACCGTCTCCTGTTGCGATCTCGGAGAAAGTGGCGAGGCCTATGGCGGCGACTGGGCCCCCGACGATTCGGTCATCACCGGCGCTACTCTCGAAGCGGCCTGGAGTCGCCTGGACTGCGCCGATGAGTTTCGCCGCGCCCTGGTGCTTCGCATCGGGTCGGCGTCTCAGCGGTTTGAATCCCTGGCTGATCATAGCGGTACGAATCCACCCTTTTTGACCACCGAAGCGGTGCGCTGGTTGCGATCTGTCGGCTGCGATCATCTCCTGGTGGAGTTGCCCTCTGTCGACCGTGAATCCGATGGCGGTGCGCTGCCAAATCACCACCGGTTTTTCGGCGTCGAACCGGGCCGGCCCGCCGACGAAGAGGCGCGTCGTCGCTCGATTACGGAAATGATCGCCGTCGACTCCAATATCGATGACGGCCCCTATATATTGGCATTGCAATTTCCCCGACTTCAGACCGACGCCGCCCCGTCGCGGCCGATTCTATACGCCCTATAATGAGTACGAGAGATTCATGACGATTACAGAACGAGAATTTGCACGGCAGATGGACCGCGAAGATCCCCTGAGAGACTTTCGCGATCGCTTTTATATCCCCACTGCCGCCGACGGTGAAGAGGTCATTTATTTTTGCGGCAACTCCCTGGGGCTGCAGCCCAAAACTACCTCCGACTATTTGAATCGAGAATTGGAGCGGTGGGCCAAAAAAGGCGTGGAGGGTCATTTCGACGGGCCCGACGGATGGTACGGCTACCACGAATTATTGAGTGAATCCCTGGCCGAAGTGGTCGGCGCGCGGCCCTCGGAGGTGGTGGCCATGAATTCGCTGACCACCAATCTCCATCTGCTGATGGTGTCCTTTTATCGGCCCACCAAGAAGCGATTCAAGATCATGATCGAGGGCGGGGCCTTTCCCTCCGACCGCTACGCCGTGCAGAGCCAGGCCAACTTTCATGGATTCTCACCTGACGAGGCAATCGTAGAGCTGACCCCCAGGGAGGGAGAATCCCTGCTCCGCAGGTCAGATATTCTGCAGGCCATCGAAGACGAGGGCGAACAGTTGGCGCTGATCATGCTCGGCGGGGTCAATTATTATACGGGCCAATTTTTCGAGCTCGAGAAGATCACCGAAGCGGGCCACGCCGTGGGCGCGAAGGTGGGCTTTGATCTTGCCCACGCCGCGGGCAACGTGCCCCTTCGCCTCCACGACTGGGGCCCCGATTTCGCGGCCTGGTGCAATTATAAATATCTCAACTCCGGGCCCGGGGCGGTGTCGGGAATCTTCGTCCACGAGCGTCACGGCAACGCCCCGGAGCTTCCCCGATTCGCCGGGTGGTGGGGCGTCGACCCGGAGGGTCGCTTTGAGATGAAGCCCAATTTCGAGCCCCAGACGGGTGCCGCGGGCTGGCAGTTGAGCAACGCCCCCATCTTGTCGATGGCCGCCCTGCGGGCGTCGACGGAGATCTTTATGGAAGCCGGGATGGAGAGGCTTCGCCAAAAGAGCGAAAAGCTCACGGCCTATCTGGTCAGCCTCATCGACCAGCTCCCCCAGAGCAGCTTCGAGGTCATCACCCCCGACGACCCCGACCACCGCGGCTGCCAGGTCTCGATACTCGCCCACCACGATTCGCAGGGCCTCTACGATAGATTGACCGAGGCCAACGTGGTCTGCGACTACCGCCGCCCCGACGTCATCCGCCTGGCGCCGGTGCCGCTGTATAATACCTTCGAGGATGTGTGGCGTTTTTGGGAGATACTGGCTGAGTCGGTGTAGTCGGAGTCAGCGAGGAGGTCGCAGACGCCGTATTTGAGTCGGGCGATTCGATGGAAAAAGTGACCGGACCATCGAATCGTTTCGGCACTGTGACTGCCAGGGCAGGGATGCCCTGAAGACCATAATGTTCTGAGATCTTCGGTGCCCCATGGTCCACAGGGCATCCCTGCCCTGGCAGTCTCTCCGCAGACTCCCCAACACACGATCCGTATCAAGTGGGTGGCGAGTCATGGCAGAGGTGGTAGCCAAGTTAGACTAGGCGATGCTTGGCCTTTACCATAGAAGAAGTTTGGATACTTAATTTGTCGGAGGCTCTTTATGGGAGAGGTGATAATCTTAAGTGATGGTCGCGGTTGGGCGACAAAAGCCAGCTATGTATATGACTTAGTTTCGGCCATGGGCGATGAGTTGCGTGATTCACACCCAAAGATGAGCGCCTGGTTAGAGAAGAAACTATCGCTGGGTGTGAACTGGGGTTTTGATCTCCGCGCGTTTGAGTCTAATGAAAGGGTTGCCCTTGAAGATGCTATGCTGAAACTAACTGCACCTGATAGCGATCTTCGAACGCAAACTCCGCCAATGCTATCCAAGTCGTATGGCCGAGTGCACGAAATGCTCCGTGCAATGAGACGAGGCGAACCTCCTGAAGAACTTACAGACCGACTTCCAGGGTATTCTGACGATGAGCCGTTTCCCACAAACTATTATGACCAAGAGTAAAAGTTTAGCATTTAATGGGGTTACGGTGATCGGCGATGTTGTCTGCTCTCGCATTCATTGAAGCGCGGACTGTCAGTCCGTTTTGCGGCCAAGCTGGTTGCGTGGCTGATGTTTCGGTGGTTACAGACGTGTCACCTGGAAACGAGGTTGCTTAATCACAAAGTCTCAGCAGCGTGGCAATAACCTACCGCGACGTTGGCGGGGCAACGGCATCCGGGTCCGGATCCGCTTTCTTCCAGGCGGTCATGAGTTGATACGGATCGTGTGTTGGGGAGTCTACGGAGGGACTGCCAGGGCAGGGATGCCCTGTGGACCATTGGATCGAGATGGTTCGCGAAGACGGTTTTGTAGTTGCTTGCGCGTGTAGTGGGGCGTGCCGCTACGCGTCTTTTTGCGCTGTCGTTTAGCGCATTTGCGTAGCCTGCTTAGCTACGGTTGATGGCGCGTGGTTTGCGGAGTGTAGTCTACGACGCGTCGTTCGCGCCGAGGCCGTAGGGACCGTGGAAAAACCCGCCAGTTTCTATACAAAAACGAAAACCATCTCCGTTCCGGTCTCGACTCCCCTAAAACCACCCCAGGGTGCGACCCGCACCACGCCGATCTCTCGGCTACCTCTCCAACACCATACTCAGGCCGAGACCGCCGGCGGCGCACATGGTCAACAACCCGAGGTTGACGTCGCGGCGGGCCATTTCGCCGGCCAGCTGGGCGATCATGCGGCCGCCGGTGGCGCCGAAGGGGTGGCCCAGGGCCACGGAGCCGCCGTTGACGTTGAAGGTGTCCATATCGACCTCTCCAATGGCGTCGTCGAGGCCTAGTTCTTTGCAATAGGACTCGCTCTTCCAGATCTTGAGGTTGGCCAGCACCTGAGCGGCAAACGCCTCGTGCATCTCCACCAGATCCATATCTTTTAGGGTCACGCCGGCGCGCTCGAAGGCAATTGGCGTGGCCAGAGTGGGGCCCAGCAGCAGGTTGTGTTTCTGGATGTCCAGGCCCACCTGGGCGTAAGAGCGCACCAGTGCCAGGGGCTCGAGGCCCAGTTTTTTGGCCGTGCTCTGGCGCATGAGCATCACCGCCGAGGCGCCGTCGGTCAGGGGAGAGGCGTTGGCGGCGGTGATGGAGCCGTGTTTTCGATCGAAGACGGGCCGTAATTTGGCCATCGACTCTTTGGAGGTGTCGGGCCTCACCGTGGTGTCCCGGTCGAGGGGGTGGTCGAATTCATCACCGGTGAGCACGGTCATGACCTCCGGGAACCGGCCCTCTTCGAAGGCCTCTGCCGCCCGATGATGGGTCATCTCCGCATATTCGTCCTGTTCTTCGCGGGTGATGCCGTATTGTTTGGCCATATCCTCGGCGGATTCGCCCATCGACTGGCCCGTGGTGGGTTCCTCGATGGCCGGGGTCTGGGGTTTGAGATCGCCGGCTTTGATGCCGCTCAGGGCCTTGACACGATCTTGGAGGGAGCGGGCGCTGGCGGCGGCCTGAAGGGCGTGGGTTAATCCTAAGCTATAGCGGGCGCGGGCGGCGCTCATGGCCTCCACGCCGCCGGCGATGACCACGTCCGAGGTGCCCACCAGGAGGGCGTTGACGCCCTGGACGGCGGCGTAGGCGCTGGAGGCGCAATACATCTGGACCGTGGACGCCGGCACGTGCTGGGGGACCTGGCTTCGAAGCACGACCTCGCGGCCCACGTTGGGGCCGTTCATGGGGGCGGCGACGCAGCCAAAGATGAGCTCGTCGACCAATTCGGGGTCGATGTCGACGCGGTTGAGCAATTCATTGACCGCCTGACGACCCAGGTCGGCGTGGGTCCAGTCCTTGAAGTGGGTCCACGCTTTGGCGAAGGGGGTCCGCACGCCGGCTACGATGGCGATGGGGTCGTTATTTCCCAGTGTATTCGAGTTGGCCATAGTCAATCCTCGAGGTCAGTTGACGCCGGTACTCCCAAGCGGTGTGCCCGGCGTCTGAGAGGCAAAGAGTGTGTGATTAGTCGTTGTAGAAGGTCGAGCCCTCTTTGGCTTTGTCGACCAGAATCTGTGCCGGCGAGAGGCGCTCGCCGAATTGGTCGGCCAGGCGGTTCATCTGGTCCACCACCCGGTCCAATCCCACCTCGTCGGCGTAGCGGAAGATGCCGCCCCGGAACGGCGGGAACCCAAGGCCGAAGATGACGCCGATATCGCCGTCTCGTGGGCTTCGAAGGATGCCCTCTTCCAGGGCGTAGGCGCATTCGTTGAGCATGGCCAGCCAGCAGCGCTGCTGGACCAATTCGAAGTCCACCCGTCGTCGATCGCGCCCGCCGGGCAACGCGTCGTAGACGGTCTCATCGGGTATATTCGAACCTTCGCCGCCGTAGTCATAAAAGCCGCGGTTATTCTTGCGTCCCTTGCGACCTTCCTCGGCCAACGCTTCCAGAGCGGTGGGCGCATCCCAGCGATCGGAGAAGGCCTCACGAAGCACGCCGGCCGCCTTCTGGGCCACGTCTAATCCCACCTCGTCGACCAACTTCATGGGGCCCACGGGGAAGCCGAATTCTTTCATCGCCCGGTCGATATCCTCCACGCGCGCTCCCTCCTGGAGGACCCACCCCGCCTCGTTGATATAGGCGCCGATGACGCGGCTCGTAAAGAAGCCGGGTCCGTCGTCGACGACGATGCAGGTCTTGCCCATCTTTCGGCCCACCTCCAGAGCGGTGGCGATGGCCTTCCGGTGGGTCTTGTCGGTGCGGATGATCTCGAGGAGAGGCATCTTATAGACGGGGCT
>SLJM01000115.1 GCA_007135085.1 Myxococcales bacterium | reverse complement strand
TGTCCACCGCCCCAGGCCATCAAAAATCCGGCACCGGCCACCACGTAGGCCGCGCGCTGAATCATCTTCGGTTCCGACGCCCGAAGGGTGGCGACCACGCCCAGGCCAAAGACTATCAATCCCGCATAGTGAATATAGAGGACCAGCGGATAGGGCTCGATTGGCATGAAGCAGACTCCTTCTTTAAGCTCTCCTGTGGAGGAGATTCAAATCTCGACTTTTTCCGTGCCCCGTCCGCCCCGCCCGGCCTGCCACGATATCTCCACCAACCCCTGTCCGGTGACGCTCCATTCCACAAATTGTCGATGCCCCCGAAGGGACAACCCGGAATAGACTGGATTTCGGCCGGTGGAAATCCGCAGATTGCCCCAGCCGTCGAGGTGCTCGAGCTGACGCTCTCTCGGATCCTCTATTTCAATCTCCTCTGAAGCGCTGATGCGAGCCGTCACCCCGGGGCTCCCCCCCACGTCGATCCCTCTCTGTAAGCCCGAGGTGGGCAAAAAGCCCTGGTTCTCCAAGACCAGCCGGACTCGTCGAGTATTCTCTCCCAACTCGACAACCTCCACCTTTGCCGTGACCTCCGGCAATGACCGGCGGGCCCGCTCGGCCATCCGATAGGCCACCTCGCACTCCCCTGCGAGCTTGTCTTCCGGAGGGTTTCTGATGGTGCGGAGATATTCGATCCCACCGATCTCCACCTCGCCGAGTTGGGGGTGGTCGAAGGTGCGCCAGGGCGCGAAATTCCCCTCCTCTTCCACAAATTTACTCAATAATTTTCGCAATTTCTCCGGCGGGGGACGCATCAAAAAGTCCATCGGACTGTCCACCTCCACCTCGGCGTAGCCGATGGGATCCCAGAGCTCCACCGTATAGCCGGGCACCCCGAAGACGGTGCTGATCGTATCGGCCCAGACCCCAACGATGGCCCGATCTTTGTCGTACATAAACTCCGGATAGACCCGAAAGACGTCGTAGCCGGTGTCGGCGGCGAAGTCCTTGGCCAATTGCTCCATCAGGTCGATATCCGATTTGGACAGCGGCGAGTCCTTTCGGTAGGGCTGGGTCAGGATGCACCCCGTATAGGTATGCATGGTCAGGGCGCATCCGATATGGGGATGGGCCGCAAAGGCGTCGACCACCGCCCGCGATTCGGGCTCGCTCATCGGAAATTGACCGCCGTGCATGCCGGACCAGGAAAAGGGCTCCCAGCGCCCGGGGAAATTTCGGTTCAGATCGATGCCGTGCTTTCGCGACGCCCGGGTCCAGCGCACGCCGTCCCAGTTGATGAACTCTCCTTCGTCGCACAGAAAATAGGCATCTTCCGGATCGTCATCGACGGTGCGTGGACGCATAAAGGGCGCCCACGCCTCATCGTCGACGAAATTGCCGGCCCGATGCTTCCAGCGCATCATCTTGACCGCCCCGTCGCCGTCGACGTCACAGGGCTCGAGGCCGCTGCGGGCCTGTTCACCGCTGGGGGGACTCAAGCTGGAGCGAACGAAGGGCGCCCCTTCCGACATGGCCTGCACACCGTCCGGTGAGATACAGGGCATGATCAATACTTCGTGGGTGGAAAACCACTCCTCGAGGGCTTTATCGCCGTCGGACAGGCCCTCCATCCAGCGCGAAACCGTATAGAGTACGGCGCTGATCCCCGTCCATTCACTGGCGTGGGTGCCGGCGTCGAGCCACAGCGCGGGACGCTCCCCGGGCGATGAGCCATCGGGACCTTTTTTCTGTGCGCTCAACGTCAATAGCAGCAGCGGGCGGTCGTGATGTGAACGACCCACCTCCTCGAGGCTTGTCCACTGCGGAAACTCCTCGGCCAATTGACGGCAGAAGTTCTCGACGAAATCAAAGTCGACGTATTTTTCCGCCTCATAGGCTTTCCAGCTCATCGCGACCTCTCCAATCAATTTTAAAATCCACCAAACACGCCACGCAGTGTAGACCGAAGCGGGCTTGCCCGAAAGTACTCACCTTCCGATTTTGGTCTGGTTGAAGTACTAACCCCAAAAGCAAGAGTCGACGACTTAGCCTCTACCGGTAGTTGCGATTATGACCAAACAGCCAGAATTGACGCCCACTTTCAACGAAGAAGAGCTCGCCAACGCCCTCGACGAGCTGGAGGCCATCAGGCGTTCTCGTCTAAAGCTCCTCATCGGTGTGGCTGTCCTCGCCCTACTGGCCACGGCCGTACCGGCCGCCTACTTCGGCTTCGTCCTCATCGGCGGCGACGATCGGTGGACCGCCTTCGCCACGGGGCTGGCGTTTACCGCCGGGCCCGGCGTCTTGCTCGTGATCCTGGCCTATCTAATGCTCTTTCGCAGTAAACTCAAAGAACAACTGGCGCTGAAAGTCATCGTCCCAATTCTTCGCTCCCATCTCTCAGCTCTGCGATACGAGGCCACCGGTGAGGTCAACCGTGAGGAGATTGACCACAGCGGACTCTTCGACGGCGAACTCGACCACGTCGACGGCGAGCACTTTATCGAGGGGACGAGCGACGGGCTTCAGCTACGGGGGCACGGACTGCGAACCTATACCAGCCGCGGCCCGCGCCGCCCCAATTTTGACGGGATATTCTTCGCCATCGATCATGAACGAGAGGAACTCTCGCCGGTAGCGCCGACTGTTCGGGACAGCGATATCCGTCTTCGAGCCACGTCAAACACTCTCTTTTTGGCCCTCCCCCACCCGGTCCCAGGGATCAACTGGAATCCACTTGGCCCGGCCGTCGAAGACACTTCCCTGTCTGCGTTTTCAAAGGGCCTAAAGTCAGCGTTGACCACGGCAAATCAGTCTTTCCCCGCTGATACTGCGATCAACACAACGACATTGAATTGAGATTAGTCACCATGAAGTCAGCTCGAAACTTAATATTCTTCGCCATCTCTTTGATGCTCTTAGCCGGGTGCGCCACGGCCTCGTCCGACGACAAAGAGACGTCAGACTCCGTCGATGCCCCAGCCTCGACCGACGAGACGACCGAGGAAACCACCAGCGAGGTCTGCGCCCTAAATCGAGCGCATCTACACTATCGTCAGCAGCAGACCGAGAACTTTCCAATACTTGTCGAAGAGCTGCTAAAAGTATTGCGTAAGCCGGCGAACCCGGAAGAGCGGGTCGCCATGCTTCGACGGGATTGGAACGCCGATTGGGATCCCCACCGAATCACGCAATTCGTCGTCGAGGCCACTCCCTACGGCCCGAGGCTGGCTGGTCGAGCCGATACTGTGGACGACGTCGCAGAGCTATCCATTCGAATCAACCAGGCCGAGCATTGGCCGCCGCTTCTGATTAGAGAAATTGATGGTGAGGTTGGCGACGGGGTTTATTTCTCTCTGGTTCCTCTGGTTCGCCCGGAACCATCGCCCGATGACTCCTGCGATTTTGTCGCCGCCGAACCATCACCTTCACTCGATCACTGGGAAACCAGCGATCTATCTCCCTGGGCGAGCCATGATTGGTCCCAAGACAGGTCGCTCTCCCGTTCTGCCATCGTCGACCATTTACGGGGTCTCGACGACGAGCTGGGGTCCGTCGACTCCGCATATCTATCCTGGAACGGCGACAGGTTCCGAATTTCTCTGAGCCTCTACGATCGCGACCATCTCGCTGAGACAGTCGCACGCTTTCCCGTTCGCCAGAGCGATTCAAGTTTCGATCTGGGAGGACTTGTCGAAGATATCGAGGACCAATGGG
>SLJM01000093.1 GCA_007135085.1 Myxococcales bacterium | reverse complement strand
GGCGACGGGCAGGCCGTGGCGTTTAAGATGGAGAGCCACAACCACCCCTCGGCGATCGAGCCCTTCCAGGGGGCGGCCACCGGCGTGGGCGGAATCCTACGCGATATCTTTTCCATGGGCGCTCGTCCCATCGCGTTGCTCAACACCCTGCGATTTGGGACCCTCGACGATCCCCATAACCGCTATCTCTTCGAGCATGTGGTAGAGGGAATCGCGGCCTACGGAAATTGCGTGGGCGTACCCACCGTGGGCGGGGAAGTGGTCTTCGACGAGGCCTATAACGGCAATCCCCTGGTCAACGTGATGTGCGCCGGGCTCATCGACCACGACGATATTCAAAAGGGCGTGGCCGACGGCATCGGCAATCCCGTCTTCTATGTGGGGCCCGCCACGGGTCGCGACGGCATCCACGGCGCCACCTTCGCCTCGGAGGAGCTGTCTGAAGAGTCCGAGGAGAAGCGACCGGCCGTCCAGGTCGGCGATCCCTTCAAGGAAAAGCTGGTCATGGAAGCCTGCCTGGAGCTCATCGCCTCGGGGATAGTGGTGGGCATCCAGGATATGGGCGCCGCCGGGCTGACCTGCTCGAGTGCCGAGATGGCCAGCGCCGCCGGAAACGGCATCGAGCTCGATCTCGACAAAGTGCCCCAGCGAGCCACGGGTATGACGCCATACGAGATGATGCTCTCCGAATCGCAGGAGCGCATGCTCTTTGTCGTTCGTCCCGAGCATTCCGACCAGGCAAAGGCGATCTTCGAGAAGTGGGATCTTCCCTGTGTCGAAGTGGGTAAGGTCACCGACGACGGACGACTTCGACTCTTCCACGGTGGTGAAGTGGTGGGCGATGTGCCCGTCAAAGCAGTGGTCGACGAATGTCCCATCTACGAGCGCGAAGTGGTTCGGCCGAAATACGTGGATCAGGCTCATGGTGTGGACGCCGCGGCGGAGCCCGAGATTGCCGGCGTAGACGGGCTCAACGAAGCCCTCGAGAAGGTGCTGTCGAGCCCGACGATCGCCAGCAAGCGATGGGTCTACGAGCAATTCGACTATATGGTGCGGACCAACACCATCGAGGGCCCCGGCGGCGACGCCGCCGTCCTGGGCGTGCCGGGAACGAAGAAGGCCCTGGCCATGACCGTCGACGGCAACGGCCGCCACGTCTATCTCGACCCCTTCGAGGGTGGCAAAGCGGCGGTGGCCGAAGCGGCCAGGAATCTGGTCTGCGTCGGCGCCGAGCCGCTGGCGGTGACGGATAACCTCAACTACGGAAGCCCCGAAAAGCCCGCGGTCTACTGGCAGCTTCATCGCTCGGTGGCCGGCATGGCCGAGGCCTGTGAAGTCCTGGAGACCCCGGTCATCGGCGGCAACGTCAGCCTCTATAACGAGCACGAGCGCGGGGCGATTTATCCCACGCCCACGATAGGAATGGTGGGGTTGTTGGAGAACGCCGACCAGCGAGTGGGCAGCGGCTTCGTAAGCGAAGGAGACCGGGTGGTCCTGCTCGGTGAGACGAAGGTCGAATTGGGCGGTTCAGCGCTGCGCGCTGAGGTTCACGGGAAATACGACGGCAAGCCACCGGTTGTGGATCTAGATGCCGAGCGAGCGTTGCAACGAGCGCTGTTGGCGGCGATTCGCGAAGGCCGCGTGCTGTCGGCCCATGACTGCTCCGACGGCGGCCTGGCCACCAACCTGGCCGAGAGCGCGATCGCCGGCAAAGTGGGCGCTAAGATTTCGGTGGACACCGATCTTCGCGCTGATCACTTTTTGTTCTCCGAGAGCACCTCTCGGGTAGTGGTCACCGTTAAAGATGAAGATTTTGATGCTTTTTCCAAATGGATGGACGAACGCGGCGTGCCCGTGACTTCATTGGGAACGGTCGGTGGGGCCGGCCTGAGCATTGAGGTCAATGGCGAGCCGGCGATCGACCGACAAGTCGCGGATCTCTCCAAAATCTTTGAAGAGGCTATCCCGCGGCGAATGGCCGAGAAAAAGGCGGCACAATCCGCCGATGAGAGAGTATCTCCATGAGTCTCGACGAGAAGAAGTCGCCCTGGGTTGGGGGCTATTATAACGCGGGCCGCGGTGGCGACGGCCCCTTGTCGAAGCCTGGCGAAGAATGCGGGGTTTTCGGCGTGGTCGGCCACGACGACGCGTCGTTTTTGAGCTATTACGGCCTCCACGCCTTGCAGCATCGGGGGCAGGACAGCGCCGGGATCTGCACCACCGACGGGACCCGCTTTCACTCCCATCGGGGGATGGGGATAACCAAAGAGGTCTTCGATCAGGAGAAGCTCGAGCAATTAAAGGGTTTTGCCTCCATCGGTCACGTTCGCTATTCGACCAGTGGAGCGAGCCATATCGTCAACGCCCAACCCCTGATCTTTCGCTACCGCGGCGGGGAGCTGGCGGTGGCCACCAACGGGCACCTGACGAACGCCAAATATCTGCGAAAAGAGCTCGAGGAGGATGGCTCCATCTTTCAGACCACCTCCGATACGGAAGTGCTCGGTCACCTCATCGCTCGTTCGCCCGAAAGAGATACAGAGGCGGCCATCCGCGATGCGTTGACACGACTTCGCGGAGCCTATGCGTTTTTGATCCTCACCAACGACAGGATGATCGCCGCCCGCGACCCTAACGGCTTCAGGCCGTTTAGCATCGGGAAATTGGGCGACGCCTATCTCTTCGCCTCCGAGACCTGCGCCTTCGACGTGGTGGGCGCCGAATTTGTGCGCGAGGTGAGGCCCGGGGAGATGATCGTTTTAGACAAGGACGGCATTCGCAGTGAGCGGTTTGCCCAGCCACAACGGCGCGGGATCTGCACCATGGAATACGTCTACTTCGCCCGCCCCGACAGCAATATCGACGGCATCAATATTCACGCCGGTCGAAAGCGGCTTGGGCAGCAGCTCTTTCGCGAGGCGCCGGCCGACGCCGACGTGGTCACAGGCGTGCCCGACTCCAGCATCTCGGCTGCCATCGGCTACGCCGAGGAGTCGGGGATTCCCTACGAGATGGGGCTCATCAAAAACCGATACGCCGGCCGGACCTTCATCCAGCCAAGCCAGGCCCTGCGAGAGCAGGGGGTGAAGATGAAGCTGTCTGCGGTTCGCAAAGTGGTGGAGGGAAAGCGAGTGGTCGTCATCGACGACTCCGTGGTTCGCGGGACCACGTCGCGGCTCATCGTCGGGCTCGTGCGCGAGGCTGGAGCCACGGAGGTTCACCTGCGGATTAGCTCCCCGCCGTTTCGAAACCCCTGTTTTTTCGGCATCGATACGCCCAGCCGCGAGGAGTTGGTCGCCTCGGGAATGACCGTCGAGGAGATTCGCCAGCATGTGGGCGCCGATTCGATGGGCTATCTGTCGATTCCGGGAATGATCGAGGCCATCGGCCGAAAATCCTGTGATGATCGCGACAGCGGTCATTGTCTGGGGTGTTTTACCGACGAATATCCGGCGGCCACCAGCCACGAGCCGGAAGCAGTACAACAAATTCTTTCCGATTGGCGCCGCCGAAAGGCCCTGCCCGAAGAGGAGTAAAATAGTGAGTGATGCCTACCGAGAAGCGGGAGTCGACGTTGAGGCCGGGCGGCGCGCCGTGGAGCGAATGAAGGACCACGTGGCGCGCACGATGCGGCCGGAAGTGCTCGGCGGACTCGGCGGATTTGGCTCGCTCTTTCGCTTCGACGCCGACCGCTTCGACGAGCCCATTCTGGTCTCCG
>SLJM01000160.1 GCA_007135085.1 Myxococcales bacterium | reverse complement strand
GCCTCTTCTCGCGCAGCGTCGACCGCACCGAGGGCGGCACCTGGGTGCTGGAAATCGGGCGCTTCACCTACCCCATCGTCGTCGAAGATACGGGCTTTTTCGTCCTTCGTGTGGACTGGGAGCAGTCGCCGCCAATCGTTCACCTCAACGACGAGAGCACCGAAGAACTGGAGCTCCACACCCTGGAATATAAACCGGGCGGTCGCCTCTACTGCACGGTCAAAGAGGGGCGATTTAAGGCTCGATTCAAACGCGGCGCCTATCATTCCATCATGGATTACCTCAGCGACGAAGATGGCCAGGTCGTCCTCACCGTCGGCGATCAACGGGTCGAGTTGGGCTCTCTGGCAGATTTTGAGGCCAGTGAATAAAAATTTTTGCGTTTTCGCCGCTCTCCCATAACGTCATTACACCGTGGTTCACGGTGAACCACCTATAAAGTCCCAGATTAAACGCCAAGGCTGGCATTTTACGACACGGAGTCGATATGGACAGGCAAGCGCTGCAAACTCTCTCGGTCACCGGCGACCACGCTCCCCGATTGAAATCATCTCTTAGTTTTCGCTCCGGCACGGGTGCTCCCATCTTCGAGCCCGGCCCCCACACCCGAATCCGCCGCAATCCCGTGCGCGCCATCGCCGCCGTGACCTGGGAAGGCGGCCCCCGCGAAATCTACGGTCAGGTGCTCAATATCAGCCTCACCGGTTGCTTCTTGAAGACCGCCTCCACCATCGAAATGGGTACGGAGTTGACCTTCACGGTCACTCTGGTGAGCAATGGCGACAAGACCAGCTTCGACGTGCGCGGCGTCGTCTGTCGAATCACCGACGTGGAGCGTCGCCAGGGCTACGGCATCGAATTTCTCACCCACTCGCGCCGTGAGAAGGAAACGGTCCAGGCCCTCTACTCCGCCTCGGCTCGTTGAACTGGATTTTTCATGACACTTCTGGCGATCATCGACGCCACTGACCTAAGAGCACCCGACGGCCCGGCGACCCAAGTCGCCGGGCTGTCTCTCGTGGAGCGCGCCCTTCGCCTGGCCACGGTCTGCGACGCCGACGAACTCCTGATCGTCGCACCTCCCGATTGCGACTCTGACGATCTTGGAGTCGCCGGCGAAGACAGACCGATTCCCCTGTCGATCATCTCCCCGGGCAGCCCCTTCTCGCCGGCCGAAGAGCCGACGACGCTACTTATTTTGGACGCCGGCGCCGTCCACGAGCGATCTGCTATCCAGTCCGCAGTCCGCCAATTCATGGCCGACGAAAAAGACCAGGCCCGCCGCGACGCCACCGCATCTGTGGCTCTGATCGGCCCCGGCTCCTCCGCTGAGTTGCGAGCCGCCATCGACGACCCGGCCAGAGCCCGTCGCGCCCCCCGCCCGCTTATCGACGAGGGCTGGATCATTGAGATCAATACCAGCGAAGACGCCGCCGCAGCGGCCCGCCGCCTCTGGAATAGCTGCCGAAAACCGCAGGACGGCCTGGTCTCAAGATACCTAAACCGTCACTTGAGCATTTCCATAAGCAAGGTCTTAGCCCCGACCTGGATCAAACCGAATCATATCTCGGCCGTCACCTTCACACTGGGCATCGTCGCCGCCGTCGCCGCCGGATGGGGAGGCTACGTGGGCTTCTTATTGGCCGGTCTTCTCTACCAGGCCAATTCGGTCATCGACGGTGTGGACGGTGAGCTGGCCAGAGTGCGTTACGAATTCAGCGTTCTCGGCGAGTGGCTCGACACCATCAGCGACGACGTCTCCGACTTTCTGATGTACATCGGCCTGGGCATCGGCGCCTGGCGCACCCTGGCCGACGCTCCGGGCCCCTTCGACAGCGAGGCCTGGCTCATCCTGGGCATCATCGCCGCCGTCGCCAAATTGGCCACCATGGCCGTCTACTATCGCTGGCTCATCGCCCACGGCCGCGGCGATCTGCTGGCCTTCCAGTGGGATTTCCGAGACGACGACGGCAAAGAAAAGGGCCCAATCGTCAGACTCCTATCCTTCTGCGAATACTTCTTCCGCAAAGACTTCATCGTCTTCGCCGCCATGATCCTCGCCATCGCCGGCTACCTCCCCTACCTCCTCATCGCCCTGGCCCCGGGCAACGCCATCGTCGCCGTCAGCGTCCTGATCCAACAGGCCCGCAACTCCTCCTCGTGACCGGTGCCTCTGCCTGATCCCCCCTGCTGTAACACCGCGGCAACAATCTCCCCTTTATTGATAAGCCTCTTCGTTTAGGTGATGCATTTCTCCTGCCATTTCGATAACCTTCCCATCGTAATGACAGTTGAAACCACCCAATATTGAGGATCCTCATGTCGTCCTGGAAGCCCTCGGTCCAATCGACCGCAGTCGTAGCGCTCCTATCCCTGCTCTTCGTCGTCCTCGCCGCCTGCGGTGGAACCACCGACGACAATTTCGACCCCATCGATGTACCAGACGTCGACATCCCAGACGCGGATCTGCCCGACGTGGACGACACCGACGTCAACGACGAGGATCCTATCGAGCCCGTCCTGTGCGACGACCCGATCCCGGCTCCGCCGTCAGGGCAGCGCTGCACGGTCACCCCGGGAAGCTCTGATTATCTGTTGATTCGCGGCACCATCCTGGCCGGCGACGAGATCTACGAAGAAGGTGGCGTGCTCATCGACGACCAATCGCCAAACCGCGTCATCGAATGCGTGGGCTGCGATTGCGCCGAGGAAGCAGCCGCTGTTGACGCCACGATCATCGAATGCGCCGAGGGTGTGATCTCACCGGGTCTTATCAACCCCCACGATCACCTCACCTTTGCCGAAGGCCGGCCCCAGCTGCATGGCGAAGATCGCTTCGATCACCGTCACGACTGGCGCCGAGGTATGCGCGGCCACGACCAGATCAGCACCTGGCCGCGCACCGGGGGCTCCCGTGAAGTGGTCTTGTATGGCGAGCTCCGCATGCTCTTTGGCGGTGCCACCAGCATTGCCGGATCGACGGGATTCGTGAACGCCTCGGGCCTACTTAGAAACCTGGACAACGCCATGGATACCGAGGGCCTGCAGACCATCGACGTCGACTACCGCACCTTCCCCCTGGGCGACGGTGGCAACGTGGTCTATCTGCAATCGGGCTGCGGTTATCCCAATATCGACAGCGAGAGCCGCCTCGAAGAGGGCATCTACCTTCCCCATATCTCCGAGGGTATTGACCTGGAGGCTCAAAACGAGATGCACTGCCTCTTCGGAAACGGCACCAATAACCTGATCCGTGAGAATACGTCTATCATTCATGGCATCGCCGTCGACGCCCGCGACGTCGCCCGCATCGCCGACCGGGGCGCCAACCTGGTCTGGTCGCCGCGAACCAATATCGACCTCTACGGCAACACCGCCCCGGTGACCCTGTATCACCGTTTCGGCGTGCCCATCTCACTGGGCACCGATTGGAGCACCAGCGGCTCTATGAATATGCTGCGCGAACTCCAATGTGCGGACTACCTCAACCGCCTCCATTTCAATCAGACCTTCACAGACCAGGAAATCTGGAAGATGGCCACCTACAACGCCGCCATCAGCATGGGGGCCGAGCATAAATTGGGGCTGGTCTACCCGGGATACGTGGCGGACATCACCATCTTTGACGGCACCGGGCGCTATCCCTATCGGGCGATCATCGACGCCGAGATCGACGACATCACTCTGGTCATGCGCGGCGGCGAGCCCCTCTATGGCGATGCAGAGCTCATCGAAGCCCTGGT
>SLJM01000310.1 GCA_007135085.1 Myxococcales bacterium | reverse complement strand
GTCATAAAGACCGAGATCTGGGCCACCGACAGGCCCGCCTTTTCGGCGAAGACGGCGCCCATCCCCAGCAATGCTCCCGTGGTCAGGCCGGCGCCGGCGCAGGTGATGACCCCCAGCGGGGATTGGGTGAAGAGGGCCGATAATTTGAGCCTCTCTCGGGTCTGAATGGGCGCCGACGGTGAAGAGGTCAACGAGATGGGCACCAGGGCCAGAGAGATGACCACCGAGGTCAGAATAAAGAGGGTCAGCTCCGCCGGGCTGGCCAGGTTGAGCAAGAGGTGTCCGCCGGCGAGGCCCACATATTGGACCACCATATAGATCGACAATAGCTGGCCGCGAGTGCGGTTGGTTGCCCGCTCGTTGAGCCAGCTCTCGGCCACCACATACAGTCCGGCGTAGCAAAAGCCGGTGACGAAACGAAACCCCGTCCAGGCGATGGGATCGACGACCAGGCCGTGCAATAAGATCGCCGCCGAAGCCATGGAGGCCCAGGCGGCAAAGACCCGGATATGGCCCACGGATTCGACCACCTTGGGGGTGGTCAGAGAGCCCGCCAGAAAGCCCACATAAAAGGCGGACATCACCAGGCCCGTGGCCGCCGTGGGGAAGCCCTCTAAGGTGGCCCGCAGGCCGAGGAGGCTGGTCTGCAGACCGTTGCCCACCATGATCAGGGCGATACCTACGAGGAGCGCCCAGGAGAGTTTGATGACCGGAAGCAAGAGTCGTCTCGTCGATCAGTGAAGTTGGAGCGCCCTCAGGTTGCGCTCTTTCGCCCAAGCCACACACCGAGCAAGATCATCGGTCCGCCGATAAAGAGCATCGTCGATGGTGGCTCATCGATGGTCACCCAGGCAATGATTGCCGCCATGGGCGGGACCAATAACAACATCTGTGACACCCGGCTCGCCGGCAACGCCGCCAGGGCAATGGAGCTGAGCCAATAGCCGATGCCGATGGGGATGACCCCCAGATAGATTAAAACCGCCCAGCCCCAGCCGTCGAGATCGGCGCTGGCCGTCCAGGTCCAGGGCAGGTGCAGCAAAAAGGGCAGGGCGCCGATGATCGCCGCGTAGGCCGTGATGTCCACGGCCCGGTAGCGGCTCAACAGATCTTTGGAGATGACGATATTGGCCCCGGCGCATAGGGCGGAGCCCAGGACTAAGAAGCTGCCCGTGCCGAGGGTCAGATCCGAGAAGTCGACGCTCATCACACCCACGCCGACCAGCCCCAGAAATAGGCCCGCCCAATTTCTGGGGCTCAATTGCTCGCCAAGAAACCGCCAGGCCAACAGAGCGGTCCAGATGGGAATGGTGGCGATGATAAAGCTGGCCTGGCCGGCGGTGACCGTCTCGGAGCCCCAGTTGAGCAGGTAGTGATAGACCGAAAAGCCGAGGAGGCCCGCCGCAGCCAGGGGCCCCCAATCTCGTCGCTGTGGGATGGGCACGCGGAGCAAGCCGGCCATGAAGATCATAAACGCCGCCGCCGCAAAGAGGCGAAGGGCGGTCATGGTCATGGAGTCTGTCTGGCGCAAGACGAAGCGAATCGCCGCAAAGGAGGAGGCCCAGATCACCACCGTAAAGGTCATGATGGCGTAGGCCATGCGGATGCTCACCGGCGGACCCACCGGGTCGGCTTTTTTTTGGGGGGCTGGCGGAGCTGGCAACTTTATACCTGCCCATTGGTGCCGAGACTAAACCAGTGTTATTTCGGAAATCGGGGAGAGCCGATATTTCACGGATCTCCCCTACACCTTTGCATCGCGATTTGAAAGGGGCGACGGCTCCAATCCGGAAGAGCTTATCGATTAGCGCGCTATTTTGAGCGAGTCTCGATGGTCACCGGGGCCGCGGCGTGGTCGCTCAGGATGTCCAGGGCGTCGTCGTCGCCCTGGAGGGCGGCCCGATAGAGGGCGACCAACATGCCCGCCGTTAAAGTTCGCATGGGCTGTCGAGCGTCGCCCGCAGGACAGATGTCGCACTCCTCGCCACAGCCGCTGGGATCGTCATCGAGCATATCGTTATGCCCGTAGTCAGGGGCGACTACTTCCCAGGTGGGAGTGGTGGCGGCGGCGTAGAAGTCCTCGTAATTATCGCCTTCCGGGGCGCAGGCCGGCTGGAGAAGATTCGGTTCCACCGGGCCCAGGCCGGTGCCGATGAGCAATTTCGGCACCTCAATGGTGGGCGGGTTGTCCAAAATGCGCGGTTCGCCGCCCAGGGGACCGCCCGTGCCGTCGACGGGATCGACGCCGGCCACGGCGCCCACGTCGCGGGGATCATCGCGAAGGGACCACCAGATGACCTTGGCTCCTCGCGAGTGGCCGGCCAGGCCCATCAGGTCGGTGCGAGCCTCTACGTCGAGGGCGGCGTCTAGATTAGCCTCCAGCCAGTCGTAGACCTGGCCTGCCAGGTCGGTCTCCTCTTCGGTCGACGGTTTGCCGATGGGCCATCCTCCCGGCTCGTACATCTGAGGGGCGACGACCACAAAGCCGTGGCTGGCCACATGGTCCAGCAGATCGCCGTAGTGGGTATTGGCCATCAAAAAGCCGTGCTGGAAGACCACCACCGGGTAGGCGCCGTCCTCGGCGGGGGTGATGACCAGGAGATCTGTAGGCGCATCGTCGATACTGACCCTCTCCACGGCCAGAGAGCCCGGGGCATAGGGATCGCCTGTGCCGACGTAGACCTCGCCCGGCTGCTCTGAGCCGTTGCCGGCATCATCATCGCCGTTGGCCGTATCATCATCGCCGTTGGCCGTGGCGTCATCGCCGTTACTCGTGGCGTCCGATTGTTCCTCGGCGTCGGGGGATGCTTGCTCCGTATCTTCCTCAAAGCTCCAGGTATCGCTGTCGTCGTCGTTTCCGTTGGCACCGTTGGCAAATTCACCGGTGCCCGTCTGGTCATTGGAGCAGGCCGGTGCCAGGAGAAGCAAGATGGCCGTGAAGGTCAATAACCAGCCGTAGCGAGTAGAATTGGACCAATATCCAGACATCGTTGCTCCTTAGTATGAAAGAGATGAGTCAAGTTTAGTTCGGCTCGGCGAGCTTATTCACCGAGGTTTGAGCTGCAAATTTTCGTTCTCCTACCGACTCGATTTCGTCCAGAAATAGCGCCAGATCATCGAAGGTGGTCCGCGGGTTGATCAGGACCATTCGAAAGGTGGCGTAGCCGTCGACGGGGCCGTAATTGACCATGACGCGGCCCCGCTCTTTGACTCCCTCGCGGATGATTCGCGTCGCCTCGTCGAGGGCCTGGCGTCGATCGGGCCCGTCGGCCAGATCGCGCAGAGACGGTGGAATATAGTCGAATAATACGTTAGTGCCCTCCGGTTGTCGAACCAACTCGAAGTGGGGGCGTTCTTCGACGAGCTCGACGAAGTGATCGCGGAGCTCGAAGAAGCGGTCGATCATGGCCTCGAAGCCGTCGTCGCCGCGGGCCTGCCAGGTGAGCCATAATTTAAGGGAGTCGATGCGGCGGCCGCATTGAAGGCTCATCATCCCCAGGTCGGCGGGCTGATCGCCTTCGCAGTGGAAGATATAGTCGGCGTCGACGGCCAGGCTCTTCTCCAGCAGCCCCGGGTGGCGCATCAAAAGAGCGGAGCCCACCAGCGGCAGGCCCATCATCTTGTGGGGACACCAGGTCATGGAGTGGGCCCGTTCCACGCCGGCGATCAGGTGGCGGTGGGTCTTCGACAGGAGCACGCCTCCGCCGTAGGCTCCGTCGACGTGGAGCCACAGATCGTGCTCCTCGCAGATGTCGGCGATGG
>SLJM01000423.1 GCA_007135085.1 Myxococcales bacterium | reverse complement strand
GGTTCGGGTTCGGGTTCGGGCTCGAAAGCTGGCTCCGGCGCAGGTGCGACCGCCAACCCGACATCGGCTCCGGCTTCTGACAGGGCCTGAGCTTCGACGGCCATCCCCGCCTCGGAGAGGACTTCACCGAGAAAATCATCATCGTCGTCGAAAAAAGACCCCCCGCCGACCGCTGCTCCAAGCTCGGGCTCTGGCGAGGGCTGCGGCTCCGGTTCTTCGTCTGCCGTGACCTCTGATGATCCACTGGCCAGCGCCTCGGCCACCGCATATGAAGGGTCGTCGCCCAGAGAGTGCTCTCCAGAGGTGGCGCCGCCGAAGATCTCATCGCCCGACGTGGGCGGCTCCTCGTAATCCTCATCGTCTAACGGAAGCTCCACCTCGGCGGTGAGATCTTCATTTTGCGGCGACGGCGCGACCTGCTGGCGAAGTTGATCTGCTGCGCTGCCTTCCAGGACACCCGTATCCCCTTCCTGCCCCGCCGCGGCGGCCATCGACACCGCCTCGGCGCCATGCAACGGCGTCGGTTGGCTCTGGCGCTCGTCGACCGCGATTTGCTTCGGCGCCTCCTGAGGAATCTGTACGGCCCCGGATTTATGTTCGACAATTCGTCTCACCAGCTCTTTGGTATCCGGGCTGAGCTTGGTGAACTTGACCAACATCCCCACCGGCGATTTGCCCGTGGAATCATCGACCCCCTTTATCTGACGCACGATCCCCTCCCCGAGCATAGCCGACGAACCGTCGGCCAGCAGGAATTGAAATCGAACCGTCGTGCCCACGGGCTTGAGTTTCTGTGGCGCCATGGGGACGAACATGCCGCCCTTGGAGATATAGCGCCCGTAGCCCTCGACAAACTCCTGGATCGACTCGTAACGAAGCCGTGCCCGTATTGCAGAAAAGTTGGGATCCGACACCTGAAATCCTCTTGTTGTTACTCGCATCGCCCTTATCGCAGCGACACTCGATCAATACTGATAGACGAAGCCGGCGCGCAGGCCTTGATTCAGATCAAAGGCCTCCGACTCGGAAAAGACCACGGGATTATCCTCGCCGCCAAGCGGCTCACCGTCGCCGGAGAAATCGGTGCGCAGAAGTCGAAACGAATATCCGGCCGACAAAAACCCGTTGTCGAACACTTCATACAATATGCCGAGCTCCGAGCCAAAGCCGTAGGTAAAAGATTCACGCCCGAAAAACTGAGCCCCTTCGATGAACAGCGCCCCCGGCGCGATATCCAGACTGGCCGTGACCGCAAATTCATCGAGAAAGACGGGCAGCACCAATCGGGTGCCCAAAATAAAGCTGACCAGCGCCGTCGAGGGAATGCTGACATTATCGGTGATGGAGAAGACGTCGTAGCGAGCGCCGATCTTGAATCGCAGCTGCCGATTGCTCTCCTCGAGCGGCGAGTCCAGACGATAGAGGGCGCCCCCTTCGATCGTCAAATTATTGACCGACATCTCCTGGAGGGCTTCCCCCTCTTCGTTGGTCTCGACCAGCCCGTAGAAGCCGTGATTGTAGGTGGCGTAAAATCCGGCTTCCGTCATATCCGGGTTATTCATCCCGAAAGGAAAGATCTCGGCGTCGAGTTCGAACCCGAAGAACCCACCGGAGCGATAGGTGAACACAGCATCGCGGGCGGCCACGGAGAAATCCTTCTGGAACCATCGGCCGTGGGCGCGAAGCCAGATCCAATCGCGAGACAGTCGCTCTTTGAGATCCTCTCGGTCCTGGGCGGCCCGCCGTCGCATCGCCTCCGGATCGGCCTCGTCGACAGCCCGCTCGGGACGGACATCTTCTTCGGGCTCCTCGTCGACCTCCGGGGCCGGCGCCAGCAGCTCGGGACGCACCTGGAGGTGATCCTCTAATTCAAAGCGCACCAGCGCCGCCCCGCCGCGTCGCATGGCGCCGTCATGGCCGCGGTCGGCCAAAAACTCCCGCTCCGTCTGCGCCCCATCGGCCACGATAAATCGGATCTGGAAGTCCTCTGCGCTCTCCTCTTTGATGTCGATGACCAGATCGATCTTGCTTCCGTCCATCACCCACACCAGATCGGAGGGGGTATCGACGACCCGGTTAATATTGAACGCTCGCGCCTGGACCTGTTCGACAAACCAATCGTAGGAGCGCACTTCCAGGTTGGGAATATCTTCGATAGCCGCTTCGACTACCTCGGTGCCTCCGCCGGGAGCCTCGATGACCACCACTCGAAAGGGGGTCTTTTCATCGTCGGCCACCGCCGTGGCCGCTATGGCGCTGAGCGCCAAAAAAGCCATGATCGAAACTACGCGACTCATCGATTTCACTGCCATATTCTCATCTCGTCTGGCCAAGAACCTCGACAGGGCCAACCCTGTCCGCTCCGTCTATGTTCCAATGCTTCTTTATCTCTCAACTTATCTCATCGAAAGCCGGCGATGGCGAGAAATTGATCGCCTCCACCGCCGCGGCGCTCCAGGCCCTGCTCAGCCTAGAATCGCTCGATCTCAAACTCGTCTAGATTAAAGTCATCGTCATCATCGTCTTCGGTGGCTCCCGGGGCCTCGAAATCCTCCCACTGACCATCGTTGCCCGTCGAGGCGATGCCGCTGACACGAAGGGCGAAATCATCGGGGTTGCTCGACTGCACCAGGGCCTCCTCGTAGGTGATAAACCCGTTCTGCAATAACCACATCAACGACTGATCAAAGGTCTGCATCCCATAATTATCAAATCCCTCAGCGATTTGTTCGGTCAGGCTGCGCGCCGACTCCTCCTCGAGGATCATTTCCCGGATGCGCCCCGTAGAGACCATGACCTCTACGGCGGGCACCCGCCCCTTGCCGTCGGCCCGGGGGACGAGCCGCTGGGCGACGACGCCCCGGAAGAGGTTGGCAAATTGATAACGGGCCTGATCGCGCATATGTGGCGGGAAAGCCGTGACCACACGGGCCACCGCCTCGGCGGCGTCTACGGTGTGCAAAGTCGACATCACCAGGTGGCCCGTCTCGGCGGCGGTCATGGCGATCTCGATGGTCTCCAGATCGCGCATCTCCCCCATCATGATCACGTCCGGGTCCTGTCGAAGGGCCGCCTTCAGGGCCCGAGAAAAATCATTGGTATCATTGCCCACCTCGCGCTGATTGATGATGCTTCGCTTGTCGCGAATCAAAAACTCAATCGGGTCCTCAATGGTGATGATATGGGAGGTGCGGGTCTGGTTGATATGATCAACCATGGACGCCAGGGTCGTCGACTTACCGCTGCCCGTGGCCCCCGTGACCAGGATCAACCCCCGGCGCTCCTCGGCCAGATTGGCCACCACCTCCGGCAGCAGCAGCTCCTCCATGGAGGCCACTTTAAAGGGGATGACCCGAAAGACCATGCCGATGGATCCGCGCTGCTGAAAGACATTGACCCGAAATCGACCCACCCCAGGAACGCCGTAGGAGAGGTCGAGATCGAGATTTTTCTCGAAGGCTTCCCGTTGATATTTCGTCATTATCGCCGCCGCCATCTTGCCGATCTCTTCCGGGCTCAGACGCCGGGAATCGCGCAGCGGCAAAAGGGATCCGTCGATCCGAAAAATCGGCGGCAGCCCCGCCTTGATATGCACGTCGCTGGCGCCCCCTTTGACGCCAGTCTTGAGTATCTTGTTGAGTCCCCGCTGTGTCTCCTGCTTCGAACTCATCGGTGTCGCCCACGTTCAGGTGGTGTTTCGTCCCGTTACAATCCCTTCGCTCTCGTGTCGGATTGTCGCATGGGGCAGGCGAGGTTGTAAACTGGCTATACCGGAGACCGACCTGCCCATCTCGATGGTTCGATCATCACGTCGGCGACGGTCGGAGACCACCGGCCCCAACACCACGTCACATCGAAGCCGCCACCGGACCAACGAGGCGATTCGGTTCGCTACCGATCGCTTTTGGTTAATCCACCGGCCCCCTCTCCCTCTCTCGCTTTGCTCGTTCGGTATCTCCCCCAGGGGGTGGAGAAAACATCCCACGACTCATCGGACCGACCTGGTTTTCGGGGATGGCTACCAACCTGATTTGATCCCCGCACCATCCGACGGGCCAAAGGCCGCGCGGCTCCTCGTGTCGCGCAACGCAAACCACGCGTCTCGCGATTCATGCCCGGCGGCCAAGGCGCGCCTGCGCCACGACACAGCGGGGGCTTCGATGGAATGGGGTGGTTTGCGTCGGTCCGACTCTGGACGCTGGCCGAACCGATTTTACGCATTTATGAGGACGCAACTCTGCCACCCTTTTTTCGTTCGTCTCTCACCGATCGACGGCTATAGCTCATTGCAACTTATATTACTAAATTCTGATGTCGTCTCCCACTCGTCGGTATCGAACTCCTCCCACCTAGAAGGAGTAGCAAGCGCCTCTCCCGAGGGCACATGCAAGCGAACGATATCTGCGTTGAACCCACCGGGAAGTCGGGGGGTATCAGAACATATCTCTTCCACCATAACTCCAACACAATTCTTCTCCTGGTTCACCAGCCCTCCACTGCCCGTATAACAATGTTCGGGACAGGTCTCGGAAAATGACACACAGGCTTCTTTCTCTTCCTCTTCGTTGGCTTCGTCGCCGGACTCAAGCCCAGTTGCCCCTTCGTCGATATCATCCTCCGACATCCCGCAGCCCAGGGTCAGTGCTAAAGCTAAAAAGATGAAAATCAATTGTTTGATCATTTTGAACTCCCAAAGTCTGAATATTCGCTAGCGCGCTTAAGAAAATGAGCACCAAATTTATGGATAGTAAGCGTTCAGTGGGGTGTCGGTGCTCTGCGATGTTCTCTGCTCTTGGAGCGCGGACTGCCAGTCCGCATTGCGGCCAAGCTGGCCGCGCTCCAATCGGGGAGTGAAGGTTTATATTAATTCATAGGCGTCGATCGCTCGCTGTGGCTATATGACGACTTACGACCCCTGATTCGAAACCGGATCAACCTGATTTTGCCAAATTCCTTAATCGCAAAGCAAGAACTAACTCCAGAAAAGTCCGGTTCAACTCGGTTTTAGATTTCTCCCAGTCTAAAGCCTGCATCATTGCCTAGTTTAACACACCGATGTGGACCGGCGCCCTTTGATGCTCCGAGCCCCACCGCACGACCTCGATGGTTCGCTCCCCCCCTGACGTAGTTGCGCGCGCTGTGCTGTCTACGCGCAGGACGCGCTGTCCAGCGGCCCTCTGTAACCCGGTGTGACCAACGGGAGCGCCGGGAGCGATGATCCAACCACCTCGACGGTCCGATCGCGATAACCGGTCCACCTCGATGGTTCGATCATCACGTCCGCGACGGTCGGAGACCACCGGCCCCAATACCACGTCACATCGAAGCCGCCACCGCGCCAACGAGGCGATTCGGTTCACTATCGATCGCTTTTGGTTAATCCACCGGCCCCCTCTCCCTCTCTCGCTTTGCTCGTTCGGTATCTCCCCCAGGGGGTGGAGAAAACATCCCACGACTCATCGGACCGACCTGGTTTTCCGGGAGAGCTACCAACCTGGAGGGTTGAGACGGGAGCGCCGGGATCACAAAAACGCGCAGAGAGGCTTAACCTCCCTGCGCGCTAAAGCTCTCCAACTATGGCAGCAGCCTAGCTGGCCGCCTCTTCTTCTTTGACCTCTTCGAGAACGGGCTTGGCCGCGGGCAGGCCGTAATGCTCGCGGATCTGGGCGTCGATCTCCTGCCGAACGTCGAGGTTCTCCAACAGGAAGTCCTTGGCGTTTTGGCGGCCCTGGCCGAGGCGAGTGTCGCCGTAGCTGTACCAGGAGCCGGCCTTGTCGACGATGCCGAGCTCCGAGCCCAGCTCGACGAGATCGCTCTCCATGCTGATGCCCTCGCCATACATGATGTCGAATTCGGCCTCCCTGAAAGGAGGTGCCACCTTATTTTTGACCACTTTGACGCGGGTGCGGTTACCGTTGACGTCGGAGCCGTCTTTGATGGCGCCGATGCGACGGATATCGAGGCGCAGCGAGCAGTAGAACTTGAGCGCTCGTCCGCCGGTGGTGGTCTCCGGGTTTCCGAACATGACGCCGATCTTCATTCGGATCTGGTTGATGAAGATGACGCAGGTCTTGGACTTGCTGATCGTACCCGTCAGCTTACGCAGGGCCTGGCTCATCAATCGAGCCTGAAGACCCATATGGGAATCACCCATCTCACCTTCAATTTCTGCCCGAGGCGTCAAGGCGGCCACGGAGTCCACGACCAGCAGGTCCACCGCGTTGGAGCGGACCAACATATCGACGATCTCCAGGGCCTGCTCACCCGTGTCGGGCTGGCTGACCAAAAGCTCGTCGATGTCGACGCCCAGATTCTTGGCATAGCCCACATCCAGGGCGTGCTCGGCGTCGATGAAGGCGGCCACGCCGCCGGCGCGCTGAGCGTTGGCCAGGGCGTGCAGGGCGAGCGTGGTCTTACCCGAGGATTCCGGCCCGTAGATCTCCACGATCCGTCCCCGGGGGTATCCGCCCACGCCCAGCGCGGCGTCGAGGGAGATCGAGCCCGTGGGAATCGGATCCTCGACCTTGATCAACGCCTCGTCTTCCCCAAGGCGCATGATCGCGCCCTTGCCGAATTGTTTCTCAATCGCTTTGACAGTCAGGTCGAGGGCTTTTTCTTTATTCTTATCTTTCGCCATGGAGGCTCTCCTTAGTCATTTCGTCGAATCACCAACGCCGGGCGTCGGTCAGATGAAACTGCTCGCCAACTACTGAATATACGTATAGCCCCGAGGTGGTCCGTCGTCAACCGAAATGCGAATATCTAAATGATCGTAACAGCATAAATTAAGACCGATCATCGCCGCCAACGGCCACCGTCCACGGGGGAGCTATCATCTCTGTTATCGAGAATATTTCCCCGACTATGCGTAATCTTTTGTAATCGATCCATTTTCCTCAAACCGATCGATTCACCTCAAACTGACGGCCTCTCGCCCGAAGAGGCGCTCGATGGAGGTCATCAGCTCATCGGTAGGCCGGATCGAATAGCCCTCGGGCAGCGGAAGCTCGGCTCGCCCCGTGCCCTGAGATGTCTGCATATGAAAGACCAGCGACGTCTGGCATTGGCCAGCGTGGCGACGGAGCACGTCGCGGAGTTTTTTGAGTTGGCCGTTATTGACGGCGTCGACGCCGATGGCGACCTCCACCTTTTTGACCTTCTCTTCGCGCTGGGCCATCAGGGTGGTCACCTCGTCGCACTTAATTCGCCGCGTGCGATTCTCGGGATCCCCTTCCTCCTGGACGATGCCCTTTACCAAAATGGGATCGCCGCTCTTGATGACCTCCTCAAATTCCTCGAAGGGCTGGCTAAAGCAGATGATCTCCACGCCCCCCGTCTTGTCCTCGAGGGTGATAAAGGCCATACGCCCGCCCTTTTTGAGGCTTATCTCGCGCATGGCGCTGACCACGCCGGCGACGACGATATTGCTATTATGTCGCAGGTTTTGCTGGGTGGCGATCTTCTCCGTGCTCGTCACGCCGTAGAGCCCGAGCTCACTGTCGAAGCGATCCAGGGGGTGGCCGGTCACATAAAAGCCGAGCAGCTCTTTCTCAAACTCCAGCAGCACTCGCTCCGACCAGGGAGTGACGTCGGGGTAGGCGACGTCGATCACCTCTTCTCGGGCGTCTTCGCTCATCATTCCAAATAGACTGGACTGGCCCACTTCTGCGTCGTGCTGGGCTCTGGCGCCGCGCTCGACGGCGGCGTCGATGGCCTCGAAGAGGGAAGCTCTGGCCTCGCAGATCGCGCCGATATGTTCCTGCTCCAGCTCGGGCCCGATAGAATCGAAGGCCCCGCATTTGACCATCGCCTCCAGAGCGCGCTTGTTGATCTTGGTGCGGTCCACGCGGCTGCAAAAGTCGAAGATATTCTCGAAGGGCCCAACGTCGCGTCGCTCCTCCAAGATGACCTCGATGACCCCGGCGCCCACGCCCTTGATGGCGGCCAGACCGAAGCGGATCTTGCCTTCGACGACGCTGAAGTCGAGCTTTGACTCGTTGACGTCCGGCGGCAAGACCTCGATGCCCATCTCTTTGGCTTCGTTGATGAAGCGAACGATCTTGTCCGTATTATCGCGGTCGCTGGTCATCAACGCCGCCATGAACTCCACCTCGAAGTGGGCCTTGAGGTAGGCCGTCTGGTAGGTGATGAGTCCGTAGGCTGCGGAGTGGGATTTATTGAATCCGTAGCCCGCAAAGTAGGCCATCAGATCGAAGATATCGCTGGCCTTTCGCTCGTCGACGCCCTTTTCGACGGCGCCCTCGACAAAGATCGTCTTCTGCTCGTCCATGACGGACTTTTTCTTCTTGCCCATCGCCCGGCGAAGCAGGTCGGCGCCGCCCAGGGTATAACCGGCCATGATCTGAGCGGTCTTCATGACCTGCTCCTGGTAGACCATGACCCCGTAGGTGGGCTCCAGGACCTCTTTTAGCCAGGGGTGAGGGTATTCCACCTCTTTGCGGCCGTGTTTTCGATCGATGAAGTCGTCGACCATACCGCTGCCCAGCGGTCCCGGACGATAAAGCGCCACGGCGGCGACGATATCCTCGAAGGTGTTGGGCTTGAGCTTTTTGAGCAATTCCTGAAAGCCCGACGATTCGAGCTGGAAGACCCCCGTCGTATCGCCGGCGGAGATGAGCTCGAAGACCTTCGGATCGTCGAGGGGGATCGTGTCGAGGTCGAAGGGCTCTTCGCCTCGCTCTTCACGCTGCTGGTTGATCAGGCGCAGAGCGTCGTCGATGACAGTCAGCGTCTTGAGGCCGAGGAAGTCGAATTTGACCAGCCCCGCGTCTTCCACTTCGTTTTTGGCGTATTGAGTGACGATCTCGCCATTGGCGCCGCGACATAAGGGGACGTATTCCCACAGCGGCTCCTCGGAGATCACCAGCCCGGCGGCGTGCATTCCCGCCTGCCGATTGAGGTTCTCCAACGCCAGGGCGGTGTCAAAGAGCAGGTCGACCTGCTCATCCTCGTCGCATAAACCTTGCAGGCGTTTTTCCTTGTCCAGGGCCTCCTGCAGGCTGATCCCCAGCTCGTCTGGCACCAGCTTGGCGATGCGGTTGGTCTCACCAAAGCTGAAGTTGAGCGCTCTTCCCACGTCTTTGATCGCCGCCCTGGCCTTCATCTGACCGTAGGTGATGATCTGGCCCACGTTGTCGGCGCCGTATTTCTCGGTCACATAGTCGATGACCTCCCCGCGGCGGTTCATGCAGAAGTCGATATCGAAGTCGGGCATCGACACCCGCTCGGGGTTCAAAAACCGCTCGAAGAGCAGATCGTAGGGCATGGGATCGATATCGGTGATCCGCATCGAATAGGCCACCAGACTACCGGCGCCCGATCCCCGCCCCGGCCCCACGGGGATGCCCTGATCGTGGGACCATTTGATGAAGTCCCAGACGATGAGGAAATAGCCGGGAAAGTCCATATGGCGAATGATGCCGATCTCTTCCTGAAGCCGCTCCTCGTAGATCTTGCGATCGTATTGCTCGCCACGTTCGTCGAGCTCGGCCAGGCGCTCCTCTAAGCCCTCCCAGGCGACGTGCTCGAAATAAAGGTGAATCGCCTCTTTGGGATCCTCTGGTTTTTTCTCGTCCAAAAAGATCTGAGGCACGTCGTATTGAGGCAGGTAGACCTCCCCGAGTGGAATCTCGACGTCGCACATCTCGGCGATCTTCAGCGTATTTTCGCAGGCCTGAGGAAATTCGGAGAAGGCCTCCCACATCTCCTCGGGACTTCGCAGATAGAGCTGGTCCACGCCGTGATCGAGGAGGCGGTCCACGTCGGCCGTCTTGCCGAGCTGGATGCACATGAGCACCGCGTGGGCCCGGGCGTCCTCACGGCGCAGGTAGTGGCAATCGTTGGTGGCCACCAGATCGATGCCCAGCTCGTCGGCGATCTCCACGACCACTCCCGTGCATTTGGCCTGCTCCGGGAGGGCGTTGTCCATAATCTCGAGATAATAATTTTCCGCCCCGAAGAGATCGCGATATTTGGCGGCCGTGGCCAATGCCTGGTCGCGATCGCCTTTGAGGATCGAGCGGTTGACCCTACTTCCCAGGTCTCCGGACAGGCAGATCAGCCCCTCGCATCGGTCGGCGAGCATCTCAAAGTCGATGCGGGGAATTCCACGGCGCTCATCGTATCCTTTGAGCCACCCCATGGAGTTGAGATACATCAGGTTCTCATAGCCCTTCAGATCGCGGGCCAACAAGGTCAGGTGATGATTCTCGGTCAACGACGTCTCTTCAAAGGCATGGTCGTTGATATACATCTCACAGCCGAAGATCGGCTTGACCCCGGCCTTCTTGGCCGCCTTTTGAAAATTGACCGCCCCGTACATATTGCCGTGGTCGGTCATGGCCACCGACGACATGCCGAGCTCACCGACGCGCTCCATCAATTCAGGGATGCGGATCGCGCTGTCGAGCAAGCTATAATGGGTGTGAACGTGAAGGTGTACGAAATCTTTCATCGCCAAAACAATCCCAAACCAGGGGGAAAACATGGACCTGCCAGCGGCGCTGATCATAGTCCCCACAGGGCCGCCGAGTAAACTGCGTTGTACCTATCGTCACCGTGTTGGACTTGACCGAGCAATTGGGCCAGTAATAATGGGATCTCACGACGATCCGCCCCCTGTAGTGGTTCTCTTTTTGTAAATGAATTCGTCGTCTTCACCAGCCCGACCAAGATCGCGCTCTCCCGTCGAGAACGGCAGGGCTCTGTTATTTGTGGTGCTTGTGTCCGCCCTGTGGAGCGGCTGCGCCCTTTTTGGCGGCACCGACTCCGCCGATCCCGACACCGTCCAGCCCCTCATCGATCTCCCCGAGGATTGGTACCAGACCGACCTGAGCGGCGAGGTCTTCGACGAGGGCTGGTGTGCCGATTTTGGTGAGCCGCCGTTGATGGATCTCATCGACGAGGTGCTGATCTCCAATCTGGATATCCGCATCGCCCAGACTCGCGTCGATCAGGCCCGCTCCCTTCTGGTTCAGGCCCGCGCCGGCCGCCACGCCCAGGTCTCACTGGGCGGGCTGGCAGGCGCGACCAACTCCCCCGGCCATTTTACGGGCGACTTCGAGATCTCCATGCCCGTCTCCTACGAGGTCGACCTCTGGGGTCGCGTCGCCTCTCTGGTCCAGGCCGCCGAGCTCGATATGGAGGCCATCGAGGCCGATATGGCGGCGCTGAAGATCGCCCTCATCGCCGAGACGGCCGAGCTTTATTTCGGCCTGGCGAGGAGTCGCTCCGAGTTAGACGTCATCGATGATCAGCTCCAGGCGGCCCAGACCTTTTTGGAGCTCACCGAAGCCCGCCGATCTCAGGGAATGGCCAGCGCCATCGACGTGGTCCAGCAGGAGCAGCGCATCGAGGAGTTGCGCGAGATCCGCCGGGAAGCCGAACTCGAAGAGACCTTGACCCTCCACGCCATGGCTGTGCTTCTGGGACAGCCTCCGGGCACCCTGGAGGTTCCGGAGGCTCAAATACTGCCCGACGTGCCGCCTCCGGTGGCGGACTATCTGCCGGCTGACCTTCTGGAACGCCGGCCCGACGTGCGGGCCGCCCGTCTACGCGTCATCGCCGCCGACGAGCGAATCGACGCCGCCCTGGCCGAACGACTCCCCCAACTTCACCTGCGCCCCAGCCTGGCGCTGGAGGCGGCCAACCCGATCCATTTATTCAATTTTCTCTTTGTGAGCGCAGTCGGTACAATCGAGCAATATATATGGGACGGTGGGCATCGACAGGCACGAATCGAAGAGGAATTATCGGTCCAGGAACGACAGCTTCTGGAGTTTTCCCAAATTCTTCTCCAGGCGATTCGAGAAGTAGAAGACGCCATGGCCCGAGGGCAGGCTCTCGACGATATTCTCGAACACCAGCAGGCCCAGCTCGCCGCCGCCCAGGAGGCGCTCGACCTTGCGCGAGTGCAGTATCGGGCCGGAATGCTCGATTATCTGCGCGTCTTGACCATCATGCAGAGCGTACAGGATCTGAAACTCGCCGAATTGGACAGCCAGCGGCTATTATTGTCGCAGCGAATTCAACTTTGCCGGGCCGCCGGGGGGTACTGGCTCGATCAAATTTCGACTGAGGAGACTGATGGTGAACCGATAGAGGATCCCAAACCGGAAAGGTCGCCGGAGCCGGAACGGTCGCCGGAACGGTCGCCCGAGCCCGAGCCCGAGCCGGAACCGGAACCGGAACGGTCGCCGGAGCCCGAACCGGAACGGTCGCCCGAACCGGAACCGGAGCCCGAGCCCGAGCCGGAACGGTCGCCCGAACCGGAGCCCGAGCCGGAGCCAGAGCCGGAGCCAGAGCCGGAGCCCGAGCCGGAACGGTCGCCGGAGCCGGAGCCGGAACGGTCGCCGGAGCCGGAGCCGAAGCCGGAACGGTCGCCGGAGCCGGAACCGGATACGGACAACGACGAAGACGAAGAGAACGACGAAGACGAAGTTACTGATTCGACTGACGAGCAAGAATGATGTTTTCCAACTCACGACTCAATACCGTTGGCGCCCTGGCCATTGTGGTCATCGGGCTTGTGGCGACGGCCGTCGTGTTGTGGAATCGCGTCCAGGTCGCCCCTTCGGACACCGCGCCATCGGGCGAGGCTGTCACGGCCGTCGAATTGCAACCCCAATTGGCGAGCCCGCGAATCGAAGCTCACGGCACGGTGGTGCCGGCCCGCAAGGTCACCATTCGTCCCCAGGTCGAGGGGCTGGTCCGGCGGCGCCACCCGGGCCTTGTCGCCGGCGGCGTCGTCCAGCGGGGAGAAACCATCCTCGAGCTCGATCCTCGCGATTACCAACTGGCCGTCGAAGAGATGCGCGTTCAGGTCGAACTCGCCGAGGCCGAACTGGCCATCGAACAGGGCCGACAGGTCGTGGCCGAGCAAGAATGGCAGCGCTTCGGCGAACAAGACGAAGAACCCTCACCGCTGGCCCTCCGAAAACCGCAGCAGCAACAGGCAAAGCTCGAGATTTCCCGGGCCGAACAACGTCTGGAGCAGGTCAAATTGGATCTGGCTCGCACAAAGCTGACCGCCCCTTTTACGGCGTTGGTGCAGCACGCCAGCGTCGAACCAGGTGACCTTGTCTCGCCCAGCACGGAAGCAGCCTCCCTTGTGGCGCTCGATGAATTCTGGGTTCAGGTATCGGTTCCCCTGGACGCGCTGAGCCGAATCGCCATCCCCGGCCGCGACGGCGACGAAGGCTCGAGAGCCTTTATCCGACACTACTCCGGGGCCGAGACGGTAGAACATAAAGGGGAGGTCATCCGACTGCTCGGCGATCTGGACACGGCCAGCGGCATGGCGCGGGTGCTCGTCCGCGTCGAAGACCCCTTCTCGCTCAGCGGCGACGAGGGCGAACAGGCCGCCCCGGATACGCCGGCCCTGCGCAAAGCCCCGTTGCTGCTCGGGTCGGTGGTCACCGTGGAATTGCAGGGCCCGGAGCCCCAGGAAATCATGGAGGTCCCCCGCCAGGCGCTCCACGAGGGCAATCGCATCTATGTGGCCACCGCCGACGACACGCTGGCCATTCGTGAGATCGACATCGCCTGGCGAAACTCCACCACGGTGGCCATCAATGATCGCCTCGAAGAAGGAGAGCGGCTCATCCTCACCGGTATGGTCGCCCCCGTCGAGGGGATGCCCTTGCGGGTTGAGACTCCCCCAGACGAACCGAGCCTGGCCCAAGAGGATTCGCAGTGAGCGCCGACGAGCCACAGGGATCCTATCCACCATCGCCGTCGTCATCATCATCATCATCATGGCGAGGCGCTGATACAGGCCACGGTTTTCTGGCCTATATGGCCGAACATCCCGTAGCGGCCAATCTGTTGATGGTCATCTTCCTGGTGGGCGGCATCGTCATGGCCCAGGAGATCCGCCAGAAGGTCTTCCCCGACTACGAGCTCCACGAAATTCGCATCAACGTCAGCTATTCCGGCGCCAGCCCCGACGATATCGAGCGGGCCATGGTGCGGCCCGTGGAAGAGGCCATCCAGAATATCCCGGGGAT
>SLJM01000234.1 GCA_007135085.1 Myxococcales bacterium | reverse complement strand
GCGGCGCCGATCTCATCGGTCTCGCTCAGGGGAAGGGTCCAGTCATTATCACCGCCGCATTGGGGATAATGCATCACCGATTCGGAATCATAGGCCGTGCCCGGTCGAAAATTATGATCTTCGAAACAATAATACAGCCCCGCCTCATCCCGGGTATGCTCGTGGCGAAAGCCAAGCACGTGGCCCAATTCATGGCGCATGATGCCGCGAAGGCTCAAATTCTCCATTCGCGAATTCTGGCGAGCGGCATCGTATTCGGGGAGGTTGACCACCACGTCGCGCTCGTGCTCCTCAAAGGCGGGGAAGAAGGCCCGCGCCAGATAGGGAGAGTTCGGCTCCGAGGGAGTGACCGGAAATAAGACCTGGCGATTTTCGATATGGCATCGGTGGTCCTGGTCGTCGCGATAGGGAAAGCGCACGTCGGCGATCTCTTCCCAATCCTCGGCGGCGCCCACCATGGCGTCGACCACCTCCTGTTTGCGCTCACCGAATTCGTCGCTGACGCAAAAGCTCAGGTCGAAGCGCTGATCGCCGTACCACAGATCGTCGCCCCGGCTTCCCCGGTTGACCGACAGCGCCTGGCCCTGGGGGTTGACGTGGGTGTCGTAGAATTCGCGCAATCCCGCCCAGCCGCCGCGAATCGGCGTGTCGCCGTCGACGACGCAGATCCGGCCGTCGGATTCACAATAGACATAGTTCAGAAATTCCTCGAAGGATTGAGGAAATTCGACGGCGTCGCCCTTGCCGTTGGGCGACATAATCGTCGTCCCCGACTGCGGAAGCGGCCCTGATTCGATATCTTGCTCGGCCTCGTCGTCGCCACAGGCGGCGATGGACAGCAGAGCTGTGGCGGCTAATGCAGCGGTGATTTTGAAGGAGAGTTTTGGGAGGTTCATTTTTATCTTTATCTATGCGGGCTGGTAGCCCACGCTCCATTTCATTTATTCACGAGACTACAGATCGGACATTCCTCTATTTGATGCCCACGGGCCGGACAATATTCACGGCCGTAGAAGATAATCTGTAAATGCCGTCGGTTCCACTGCTCTTTGGGCCACAACTCTTTGAGATCTTTTTCGGTCTGCTTGACGTTTTTTCCCGAGCTCAATCCCCAGCGCTCGGCGAGTCGATGGATATGGGTGTCCACCGGGAAAGCGGGCTCACCAAACCACTGACACATCACCACGGAGGCTGTCTTATGGCCCACGCCGGGTAATTTCTTCATCTCTTTGAGCGACCCCGGCACCTGGCCATCGTAGTCCTCGATGAGGATCTCCGAGAGGCGATGGATCCGCTTTGCCTTGGTGGGCGCCAGCCCGCAGGAGCGGATGGCCCCCAGGATCTGCTCCACGTCGAGCTCGACCATATCATAGGGATTGTCGGCCAACTCAAAGAGGTCGGGGGTGACCATATTGACCCGGGCGTCCGTGCATTGGGCCGACAGAAGAACCGCCACCAGAAGCGTATAGGCGTCTTTATGGTCCAGAGGAATCGGCGTCTCCTCATAGAATTCGTCGAGCATCTCGCCGATTTTCTGCGCTCGTTGTTTCAACTCTTTAGCTTGACCCATGAAAATACCCGCTCGCCAATCGTTCCCAGGGCCGCCGTGCCCGCTTCGACACCTGCGGCGGCCCGATAAATGCCTATCAAGGCCGGGATATAACATACGAAGACCAGGGGAAGAAAGAAGGCACAGTTGAGCAGCGCCGCCGCCAGCATGGCCATACACGCCAGATAGATGACGCCCGCCGCTTTGGCGTGATGCAGCGCAAAGGAGTTGTCGCGAAGATAGAGGGTGGCCACGAAGACGGGGATGCCGAACATAATCGAAAAATGGCTGAAGATCGCCATCATTGTTCCCTCTTCGATCTCGTCGGCCGAAAAGGTGCCCCACTGTTCGTCCAAACTCCCTCCCTGCCGGGCGGAGGCTTCGGCTACAGCGATGATCTGCCGATCGGCGTCGCCCACCGGCTGGTCGAGCAATTTCGCCAATTTCTCGTCACTCAGCGGCGACGAATCTTTTTTGGTCGAACTGTCCACGTCGTCCTTCTCGCGCGAAATGGCCGTCAACATCCCCGAAGATCAATATCACCACCGTATCGAAGAAACTAAAAGCTCCCCGGGGGGTGCTTTATCGCGAAACCACCGTCCCTTGTCTTTTGCGGCCTCGGTCGGATATTACCGACGCCGACAAACTCAATGGCTAATTGATTCATGATAATCATGACGTGAGGTAAAGACGATGGCTACCCGTACCGAATATGACTCGATGGGCCCTGTGGAAGTTCCGGACGACGCCTATTGGGGTGCCCAGACGCAGCGTTCGCTTCAAAACTTCAAGATCGGCGACCACCGCATGCCCCGCCCCATGATCAAGGCGTTGGGGCTGGTCAAGCACGCCGCCGCCGAGGCCAACGCCGCTCTGGGCCTGCTCTCGGAGGATAAAAAAGAGGCCATCCAGAAGGCCGCCCAGGAGGTCATCGACGGAAAGCTCGACGACCACTTCCCTCTGGTGGTCTGGCAGACCGGCAGCGGCACCCAGACCAATATGAATACGAATGAGGTCATCGCCAACCGGGCCATCGAGATCCTCGGTGGGAAACGGGGCTCCAAAGAGCCGATTCACCCCAACGACGACGTCAACAAGAGCCAATCCACCAACGACAGCTTCCCCACAGCCAGCGCCGTGGCCATCGTCGATCAGATCCAAAGCGAGCTGCGACCGACCATCGAGCGATTCCAGGATATCCTCAATCACAAAGCCAAAGCCTTCGACGACGTGGTCAAAGTGGGACGCACCCACCTGATGGACGCCACGCCCTTGACGTTGGGTCAGGAATTTTCGGGCTATGCTGCGCAGTTAGAATATGCAAAGCGCGGCCTCGACCAGGCCGTGGAGATGATCAGCGAGTTGGCCATCGGCGGCACCGCCGTGGGCACGGGCCTCAATACGGTGGAGGGTTATCCCGAGGGCGTCTGCCTGGCTCTGAGCAACTTGACGGGCTATAAATTCACCTCGGCGCCCAATAAATTCGCCCTCTTGGCCGGCAAAGAGACGGTGGTCGAGATCCACGGCGCGCTCAAGACGCTGGCCGTGGCGCTCAACAAGATCGGCAACGATATTCGCTGGATGGCCAGCGGTCCCCGATGTGGAATCGGCGAGCTCATTATCCCCAGCAACGAGCCCGGCTCATCGATCATGCCTGGCAAGGTCAACCCCACCCAGGCCGAGGCGCTGACCATGGTCTGCGCCCACGTCATGGGCAACGACGCCGCCGTGGGTTTCGCAGCCTCCTGCGGAAATTTCGAGCTCAACGTCTACAAGCCCATGCTGGTGCATAATGTATTGGAGTCGACCCGGCTGCTCACGGACGCCATGAACTCCTTCGCCGACAATTGCCTGGCCGGCGTGGAGCCCAACCGCGACCAGATCGACGATTATCTGGAGCGCTGTCTGATGCTGGTCACGGCGTTGAACCCGGTCATCGGCTATGACAAAGCCGCAGAAGTCGCCAAAAAGGCCTATAAGGAAGAGAAGACTCTTCGCCAGGCCATCGTGGAGCTCGGCTATCTGAGCGGCGAGGAATTCGACCGGGCAGTCGATCCGACGGATATGATCGCACCTGACCCCAAGACGGACTAAATAAGCGGACTGAATGAAAAGACCTCACCCACAACTGGTGCTGTCTGCCTATATGCAGGGGATCTTCCCCATGGCCCACCCCGAGGAGGAGGGGCGTATCTACTGGTACGCCCCCGATCCTCGGGC
>SLJM01000354.1 GCA_007135085.1 Myxococcales bacterium | reverse complement strand
TCGGCCGGTTCTTCAGCCGCTTCTTCGGCGGCGCCCTCCGGCCGCTCCCCCGGTTCGATCTCAGCGATCACGTCGCCGGGATTGACGGAGTCGTCGATCTCGAATTTCAGGGCCGATACGGTGCCCGAGACCGGCGATGGAACCTCGACGGAGATCTTATCCGTGTCGAGCTCGGCGATGATCTCGTCTTCCTCGACGAATTCGCCTTCCTTTTTTAGCCACTCGGCGATGATCGCCTCCGTGACAGACTCACCCAGGGTGGGAACCTCAACGGGAACACTCATGTACGGCCTCGTCGAAAATATGCTTCAAATTGTGCATCAACAATACGAAATTTTGCTGCCCCATGGCCTATCAAAATTGGGGGCACAAACCAAGGGGCGCTCGCTTTGCTCACGGTGGTTCGTGGCTTGTAGTTTCCTTCGCTTCGCTCACTATGGTTAACTACGCGCTGCGATTCCGTGAGATACTCCGATCCATTTCGATCATCGAACCACTAACCACAAACTACAAACCACGCTGGCGTAGCGAGCTATTACGCTAGATCCTCATTCTCCGGTTGTCCCTCGGCGAAGGCCAGGGCGACAAGGGTGGCCTGTTCCAAGTCGTGAGCGGCGCTGGCCCCGGTGGCCGGGCTGGCGCTGGGGCGGCGTCCCACGTATTGGGGCAGGGGATCGACGCCGAAGTGCTCGATGAGCTTGGGGTAGATATAATGCCAGGATCCCATATTCATCGGCTCTTCCTGAACCCAGAATAGTTCGGCGTCGTCCGGGAATTTGGCCACCGCCCGTTTGAGGGCCTCCCCGTCGAGGGGGTGGAGCTGTTCGACGCGCACGATGGCCACGTCGTCGATCTCTTTTTTGGCGGCGAAGTCGACCAGATCGTAATAGACCTTGCCCGAGCATAGGAGCACGCGGCGCACGGAGTCGGCGTCGATATGATCGCGAGTCTCGCCAATGACATGCTGGAAGCCCCGGTCGGTGAAATCCTCGATGGGGCTGGTGGCGTCTTTGTGGCGAAGCAGGCTCTTCGGGGTCATGATGATCAGCGGCTTTCGCGCCGGGTGGAGCACCTGGCGGCGAAGGACGTGGAAAATCTGGGCCGGCGTGGTCAGGTTGCACACGTACATATTGTCGCCGGAGCAGAGCTGTAAGAAGCGCTCCAGCCGGGCCGATGAATGCTCCGGCCCCTGGCCCTCGTAGCCGTGGGGCAACAACATGGTCAGGCCACTCAAGCGCTTCCACTTGTCTTCGCCGCTGTTGATGAATTGGTCGATGATGACCTGGGCGCCGTTGACGAAGTCCCCGAACTGGGCCTCCCACAGCACCAGGGCGTCCGGGGAGTCCAGGCTATAGCCGTATTCAAAGCCCAGGACGCCGGCCTCGGAGAGCACGGAGTTATAGATCTCGACGGGGGCCTGGTCTTTTTCGAGGTTTCGAAGAGGCCAGAAGCTGCCGCCGGTTTCCATATCGTAGAGGGCGGCGTGGCGGTGGCTGAAGGTGCCGCGGATCGAGTCCTGACCGGTCATGCGGATCGGCGTGCCCGAGGCGGCCAGGCTGGCATAGGCCATGGATTCACCGGTGCCCCAGTCCAGGGGGATCTCCCCTTTGGCCATCTTGACCCGGTTTTTCATCAACCGCTTCAAGGTGCGGTGAGCGTTGAAGTCATCGGGGATCTCGGCGAGCTTTAACGCCAATTCTTGGAAGGTCTCGCGATCGATGGAGGAATCCACCATGGAATCCGCCGAGAGATCGCCGCCTCGGTAGGGCTCCCACAGGCCCTCCATGGAGTCGATAGTCTTTCGCTGAGGCGCCTCGCGGACCTGCTGAAATGCCGAGCCATAGACCTCCATGCGATCGTCCCACAGCTTTTCGGCCTCGTCGGCGGTGATCACGCCGGCGTCGACGAGCTGCTTGGTATAGGAGTCGCGCACGGGATCGAGGTTGTCGATAATCTCGTACATCTCGGGCTGCGTAAATCGCGGCTCGTCACCTTCGTTGTGCCCGTATTGGCGATAGCAGACGAAGTCGATGATCACGTCCTCGCCAAAGAGCTGGCGATAGCGAATGGCGAGCTTCATCACTCGCGCACAGGCCTCCGGATCGTGAGCGTTGACGTGGAAGATGGGTACTTCCAACAGCTTGGCCACGTCTGTGGCGTAGGTGGTGGAGCGCCCCTGGTCGGGTTCGGTGGTAAAGCCGATCTGGTTGTTGATGACCACGTGGATCGTACCGCCCACATGATAGCCCGGCACGCGGGCCAGGTTCAGGCTCTCGGCGACGATTCCCTGCCCCGAGAAGGCGGCGTCGCCGTGGAGCAGCAGGGGCACCATTCGCTTGGTAGCGTCTTCGCTTTTGCGTCGGTCCTGTTTGGCCCGTACTCGTCCCAGCACCACGGGGTTGACAAATTCCAGGTGGCTCGGGTTGAAGCATAGCGACAGGTGAATGGGCTTACCCGAGCGCGTCTCGTAGTCGCTGGAATAACCCATATGGTATTTGACGTCGCTGCTGCCCAGATAGCGCTCGGGCTCCTCGACCTGCTCGAATTCGGAGAGCATGGCTTCAGCGGATTTGCCCATAATATTATGCAGCACGTTGAGCCGGCCCCGGTGAGCCATACCGATGACGATCTCGTCCACCCCGAGCTCGCCGCCCTCTTCGAGCATCATGGTCAACATGGGGACCAGGGCATCGCCGCCGGTGAGGGAGAAGCGCTTGGCGCCCACATATTTTTTGTGGAGGAAGGTCTCGAAGGCGTCGGCGTCGTAGAGCTTTTCTAAGATCAACTTCCGATCCCGATCTTCGTCGAGCTCGGCGTAATCGGCGCTCTCGATCTGCTCGCGCAGCCAATTTCTGGCCTGGGAGGCCGGGATATTCTGGTATTCCACGCCGATATGGCCGCAATAGAGTTCGCGCAGGCGATCCGTGAGCTTCTGGATCGTTACCTTCTCGGAGCCGAAGAGGGGCTCATAATAGACCTGGGCCTGCATATCCTCTTTGGTAAACCCGTAGAGCGAAGGCTCCAATTCACGGGGCGAGGTGCGTCGATCGCGGCCCAGGGGATCGATCTGGGCGATCAGGTGGCCGTGGAGGCGAAAGGCGCGAACCATGGCCTCCACGCTGGCCGCAAAGCCCTTGGTTCGGCCCGGCACGCGGACCTCCGTACCTTCGGCCTTGTCCACGTAGACCGGCTCGCCATCGGCGGCCGCCGTCGTGCCGGCCACGGGCGAGAAGATCGATCGCGGCTGGAAATGAGGCACGTCGCCATTGGGCGCAGCCCCGTCGGTGGCGTATTGCTCGAATACGTCGTGCCAGCTCGGATCGACGGCGTCCGGATCCTCGAGGTACTCCTGATAGAGTCCCTCGATAAACTGGACGTTTTCACCAAAAAAATGACCTTCGTCACGGAAAGACGAAGAGGGCGAGGAGGACTTCGTATCGTCGTTTTTCACGGCGTCGCGCTTGGTAGAGAAAATAGTTGCCTGCGATCGCGTCCCGCAGAATCGCTACCAACATAGCGATGGGCGCAAAAGGGTCAAGAATGATCGGTGGTGAATTCGCGAATTCTCTGTTTAAACTCCGACGTTGGTAGCTCGTGGGACGTTTGATCCCCCTTTGGGGGACCGCCGCGCAAAGCGCGACAGGGGGTCTTCGCAGACCAAACCAGGCCCATCGAAGCCACCGAGAGCTACCGAGCCAGGTGGTTTTTTCGGGGGGGCTTCGGTGGATCTCGTTGGGTGTGCGGTGAGCCCCCTTGAGCGCTGCGCGCTCTGTCCCCCGAAGGGGGATCAAACGTCCCACGACTTATCGGGCCTCGTTGAATGACCGTGAGCCTTCGCCGGATTGTCTCGGTGTGTGGATCATTTCCGCCAGTCCTGCACTGGCGGACCCCTGGCAGACCCCGATAATCCGATCGGGGAACAACGCGATTTCGTCGATCGTCGGGTGAGGTCGACCTATCGGCTTGACACCCTCGAAAAGGGCGTGCTAGTCGGTCCACGGTTTTGGTCCGCGCCCCCTGAAAGGATGCGCAAAAAAGCGCGGCGAAAGACGTAGCCTCCAAGCAGTGAGAAGACGACCATCATGTTCCTCGATTTTACAGCCCTGATGCTGGCGCCGGTGATCGCCGACGTGTCCATCGATATCGACGGCACGCTCTTCGTTCAGATGGCGGCCTTTTTGTTCACCCTCTTCATGCTGCACTTCCTTCTCTTCAAGCCCTACCTCAAGACGGTCGACTTACGTGAAGATAGCGTGGGCGGCTCCGAGGAAGAGGCGGTGGAGATGGAGGCCCAGGCGGAAGTGCTCCGCGGCAAATACGATAAGAAGATCGTAAAAGCCCGGCGCGACGCCCAGGAGATCCGCGACTCCCTGCGAAATCAGGGTCTGGCGGAGCAGCAGGATATCCAGGCCGAGATCAACGAGGAGTTGAGCGCCAAACTCGAAGAGGAGCGCCAGGCCATCGCCGAGCGCGTCGAGAAAGCGCGAGCCGAGATCGAGGCCCGAGCCGACGGTCTGGCAAACGCCATGGTCGAGAAGTTGGTGCCCTGAAAACGTTGGCGGCGCCCACCGTGTCGCCTTGTGCTTGAAGCGGGAAGAGTTGCGATGAAAAAGATTTCACACAGCGGTCGGTCCAAAGCGCTCCTCGCCCTGGTGGCGTTGGCGTTGCTGGTCAGCACCGGCTGCGGCTTTGATGCCTCGGATTTTCCCTGGAGTAGTTTCTTCACGGCCTGGGTCAACTTCGCCATCTTCGCCGGGATCATCATCTATTTCGGGGGCTCTCATATTCAGCGCTTTTTCGCCAATCGGCGAGAGGACTTTCTGCGCAATATGAAGGCCGCCACCGAGGCCCGCGAAGAGGCCGAGGCCCGGCTCGAGGAATATAACGCCAAGCTCGAAGCCCTGGAAAAAGAGCGGCAGTCGCTGCTCGACGAATACCACGCTCAGGGTGAGCGGGAGAAACAGCAGATCGTGGAAAACGCCAAGCGTCAGGTCGAGAAGATGCGCGACGACGCCGAGGCCACGATCGCTCAGGAAGTCAAAAAGGCGGTGGCCATGCTCGAGGCGCAGGCCGTGGATCTGGCCGTGGAGATGGCTCGCGAAAAAGCCATCGAGCGCCTCGATGCCGAGCGGCAAAAGAAATTGTTCGATCGCTACGTCTCGCAGCTCGACGAGTCCGACGCGGCCTGATGGCCCGCGGACGGGGCCCGAGATGGAGGAAGTATTATGGCAAATGAACCGGTAGCTCGACGATACGCCCAGGCGCTATTTTCGCTGGGGCAGGAAAAGGACGAGCTCGAAGATTACGGAAAAGCTCTGGCCGAGGCGGCCGGCTATTTTGAGGCCAGCGCCGAGCTGCGAGCCGTATTGCTCAACCCGGCGCTCAAGCTCGAGGAGCGCCGCGGCGTCCTCGACGCCCTGGCTCAAAAAGCGGGCTGGCCCCGGCTGTTTAGAAATTTCACGATGCTTTTGCTCGACAAAGATCGACTCCGCTTTATCGGCGAAGTCGATCGGGCCTTCCAGCGGCGTCTTGACGAGCATCAGGGCCGCGCCAGAGCGCGCGTGACCAGCGCCGTGGAGCTCGACGACGGACAGCTGGAGACGCTGAAGAAGCGGCTCGACGGACTGACCGGAAAAGACGTGGCCATGACCACCGACGTCGACGAAGATCTCATCGGCGGTGTGGTCGCCCGAGTGGGCAGCACGATCTACGACGGTTCAGTAAAGACTCATCTGCAGCGAATGCGCGAAGCGATTCTCAAAGAAGTGTGACAACGACTCACCGAGGTCGGTCCCAATAGCGGAGACGACCCCGAGCTTTAAGGGTGATCATAAGATGGACATCAATATCGAAGAGATCAGCTCCATCATCAAGGACCAGATCGAGAACTATGAGGAGCGCGTCGAAGTCAGCGAGACGGGGACTGTAATCTCCGTCGGCGACGGTATCGCGCGCCTTCACGGTCTGGAATCGGCGATGGCCGGCGAGCTGGTGGAATTTCCCGGCGAAGTCTACGGGATGGTGCTCAACCTCGAGGAAAATAATGTGGGTGTCGCCCTTCTGGGTGACGACCGCAGGATCGTCGAGGGCGACGAGGTCAAGCGAACGGGCCGTATCGTCGACGTTCCCGTCGGCCCCGGTCTGGAAGGCCGCGTGGTCAACGCCCTGGGACAGCCCATCGACGGCAAGGGCCCCATCGAGTCCGACGAGCGTCGCCAGGTAGAGGTCAAGGCGCCGGGAATCATCCCCCGCCAGAGCGTCCACGAGCCGATGCAGACCGGTCTGAAGTCCATCGACTCCATGGTCCCCGTCGGTCGTGGTCAGCGTGAGCTCATCATTGGTGACCGTCAGACCGGTAAGACGGCGGTCGCCGTAGATACGATCATCAACCAGAAAGACACGGGCGTAAAATGCGTCTACGTCGCCATCGGCCAGAAAGAGTCGACGGTGGCGCAGGTGGTAGACAAGCTCGAGCAAAACGGCGCCATGGAATATACCACGGTGGTCTCGGCGTCGGCGGCCAAAGCAGCGCCGCTGCAGTTTTTGGCGCCCTACTCCGGTTGCGCCATGGCCGAGTACTACCGAGACAACGGCCAGCACGCGCTTATCGTCTACGACGATCTTTCCAAACAGGCCGTGGCCTATCGTCAGTTGTCGCTTCTGCTTCGTCGCCCGCCGGGACGTGAAGCCTATCCGGGAGACGTCTTCTACGTTCATAGCCGGTTGCTCGAACGGGCCGCCAAGATGAGCGAAGAAGAAGGCGGCGGAAGCCTCACGGCCCTGCCCATCATCGAAACTCAGGCCGGTGACGTGTCGGCCTATATTCCGACGAACGTCATCTCCATTACGGACGGCCAGATTTTCCTGGAGACCGACCTGTTCAACGCCGGTGTACGACCGGCCATCAACGTCGGTATCTCCGTTAGCCGTGTCGGTGGTGACGCCCAGATTAAGGCCATGAAAAACGTGGCCGGTACGCTGCGGGTCGACCTGGCTCAGTACCGCGAGTTGGAGGCGTTTAGCCAGTTTGCCTCCGACCTGGACAAGGCCACCCAGGCCCAGCTCGCCAAGGGTGAGCGTCTGGTGGAGATCCTCAAGCAGGGTCAGTACCAGCCGCTGGACGTGGCCAAGCAGGTCATCTTGATCTTCGCCGCCAACGCCGGCTTCCTCACTGACCTCGAGGTCAGCGAGCTCGGCGCCTACGAAGACGATCTCTACTCCTTTGCGGAGAGCAAGGACGCCGGGATCTGGGATAAGATCAAGGGCGACAAAAAGTTCGGTAAGAAGGCGCGCACCGACGAGCAATCCGACGTCACCGCGCAGGTCGTGGATATCCTCGAGGAATATACGGCCAACTTCATCGCCAGCCGCGAAACGACTGAAGAAGCGGCCGCCGAGTAATTCAAGTAAAGGGAAGGCATTCCAATGCCCAATCTCAAAGATATCCGAACGCGTATCGAGTCGGTCAAGAATACGCGCAAAATCACGAAGGCCATGAAGATGGTGGCCGCTGCCAAGCTGCGAAAGGCGCAGGATCGCATGGAAGCGTCCCGCCCCTATGCGCGGCGGATGCAGTCCATCATCGGCGGCCTGGCCGGGCGGATCGAGCCCGAATCCCATCCCCTGTTGGCCCAGCGGCCGGAGCCCAAGAAGACGTTGGTGCTCATCGTGGCCAGCGATCGAGGATTGTGCGGTGGATTCAACACCAACCTCTTTCGCCAGCTGGACCGGTTTTTGGACGAGCAGCGCATCGCCGGGGAAGTGCAGGAATTGGCCACGGTCGGCAAAAAGGCGTTCAACCACTACAAGAAGTCTGACTTCGAAGTGGTCGAGCACTACGACCAGGTCATCGGCGACATCAACTTCAAAAAGGCCAAGCGCATCGCCGACGATCTTATCGAGGGCTTTTTGGACGAGACCTACGATTCGGTCTACGTGGCCTATAATCGCTTTGTCTCGGCTATCGCCACCGACTGGGTCATCGGGCGACTCTTCCCGCTGAGCCTTGCAGAAGAGCTCACGGAAGAAACGGTGGAGCGTGGCGAGCAGATCGCCGACGAGATCGCCGGCGAAGGGGCCGAAGGTGGCGACGAGTTCATCTACGAGCCCGAGCTCAAGACCTTGCTCGATCAGATTTTGCCGGCCCACGTGCAGGTGCAGGTCATGCAGGCCCTGGTGGAGTCCGAAGCCAGCGAGCAAGCCTCGCGAATGACGGCCATGGACAACGCCACCAACAACGCCTCCGATATGATCGACTCCCTGACCTTGGAGTACAACCGGGCGCGACAGGCTTATATCACCAAAGAGATCGTCGAGATCGTCAGCGGCGCCGAATCCCTAAAAGGTTAATTCGGCCCGACACACTCGAGAAATTAGAAGTTTTATACAAGATCAACGACCAGAGCATTCAGGAGTCGAAGAATGGCTGCAGAACCGGTGAATACAAAAGGCGCTGACGCGACCAGTGGAGTCGTCCAGCAGGTCATGGGGCCCGTCGTTGACGTGGCTTTTCCCACGGACTCGGTTCCGGAATTGTTGACGGCTCTGACCGTGACCAATCCGTCGATCTCCGACGAAGAAGACAACCTGATCCTCGAGGTCTCCCAGCACCGTGGAGAAGGTGTTGTGCGAACGGTCTCGATGGACACCACGGACGGCCTGGTGCGGGGCATGGCAGTGCGCAGCACGGGCTCACCGATCACCGTGCCCGTCGGCGAAGAGGTGCTCGGTCGCATCCTCAACGTCACCGGACAACCGGTGGACGAGCTCACCATCATGGAGCTCAACGACGGCACGACGGTGCGAGGGATCATCAAAGAAGAGGGCGAGACCTCCTACACCCTGCGGGTACGAAACCCGAAAGACGTCCACGAGCTCGAAGACAAGACGGTCTCCAAGACCAACGTCAAAGAGATCCGGGTTCTCGAGACCAAAGAACGGGCGCCGATTCACCGCGAAGCGCCGACCTTCGAAGAGCAGGCCGGCGTCTCGGAGATGTTCGAGACGGGCATCAAAGTGGTCGACCTGCTGGCGCCCTACGCCCAGGGTGGTAAGGTCGGTCTCTTCGGCGGTGCCGGTGTGGGTAAGACGGTTCTGATTATGGAGCTGATCAACAACGTGGCCCTCGAGCACGGTGGTTATTCGGTGTTCGGCGGCGTCGGTGAGCGTACCCGTGAAGGAAACGACCTTTATTTCGAGATGATGGAGTCCGGCGTCCTCGGGGTGAACGGCGATTGGGAAAATTCCAAAGCCGCTCTGGTCTACGGACAGATGAACGAGCCCCCCGGAGCCCGCGCTCGGGTCGCCCTGTCGGCTCTGACCGTCGCCGAATACTTCCGCGACACCCAGGGCAAAGACGTCCTGTTGTTCATCGACAATATCTTCCGCTTTACTCAGGCCGGTTCTGAGGTGTCTGCCCTTCTGGGACGGATTCCCTCGGCTGTCGGTTATCAGCCCACGCTGTCCACCGAGATGGGTGCGCTCCAGGAGCGGATTACGTCGACCAAGCAGGGCTCGATTACGTCGGTGCAGGCCGTCTACGTGCCCGCCGATGACCTGACCGACCCCGCTCCGGCGACCACTTTCGCTCACCTTGACGCCACCACCGTGTTGAGTCGTCAGTTGGCCTCGCTGGGTATTTACCCCGCCGTGGATCCCCTGGACTCCACTAGCCAGAGCTTGACCCCCGAGATTGTGGGCGACGAGCACTATCAGGTCGCTCGTGACGTGCAGGAAATTCTGCAGCGCTACAAAGAGCTCCAGGATATCATCGCCATTCTCGGTATGGACGAATTGTCCGACGAGGATAAAAATACGGTGTCCCGTGCGCGTAAGATTCAGCGCTTTTTGTCCCAGCCCTTCCACGTGGCCGAGCAGTTCACGGGGATGGCCGGAAAATACGTCAAGCTCGAGGACACGATCGCCGGCTTCCAGGCCCTGGTCAATGGCGAGGTCGACGACCTGCCGGAGCAGGCTTTCTACCTGGTGGGCACCCTCGACGAGGCCCGCGAGAAAGCTGAGAAGCTGGCCGAAGAAGGTTAATCCCGCTCAATCGCCAGTGATGGTGATGGACTAAAGCAAGAAGCTGCCGGTCGAGGAGCCCCGAAGAAGGGGCCTCGATCGGCGGCTCGGTTCACGACTGGCCCCAGAGGAATTTCAGATGGCCGACAAAATCGATCTCGAAGTGGTCACCCCGGAGCAGGCGGTCTTTCACGAGCCCGTCGACGACGTCGTGGTGCCCGGTGTGTTGGGACAGATGGATATTCTTCCCGGTCACTTGCCCACTCTGGCTGCCCTGGACGTGGGTCAGATGACGATCCGTCAGGGCGATAAGGAGCGTCATTTTCTCATCGACCAGGGATTTGCCGAGGTCCATGAGGATCGGGTGACCGTATTGACCGAGGCCTGCGAGGGCGTCGACGATATCGACATCGAACAGGCCAAGCGCCTGCTCGAGAAGAGCGCCGAAGAGCTGGCCCGCCTCGAAGAAGCCTCGCGCAGCGAGGAAGTGGAAGAGGAGCTATTCGACAGACACCGCCTGTCGCTCAAACGCCAGCGCATGCGCCTGGCATTTGCAAAAGAAGAGCTCGATTAAACCAGGTTTAGACGAGCGAAGGCCGGCGGGAGCCGGCCTTTTTCGTTGAAGGCTTAGTTGTCGGCCACGCAGCCGATGGCGGAGCCGCAAATGACCTCGATATGACAGCTCAACTGGTCGTCGAGGCAGTCATCGAGATCAACCGGTGAATAGTCCGGGGGACAGGCGGGCGTCCCGTCGCACTCGGGGTGGGAGCCCTCGCAGTGCATCGGGCCCTCACAGGTGGCCAGGGTAAAGCAGGAGGGAAAGTCCTCTTCCTCGTCGCATGCGTCGACCTCATGGCTGCCGATGGGGCAGTCCGCGAAGTCCTCACATAATTCGAAGGGGGCGCACCACAGGGTCTGGTCGCAGGTCTCGACTCGCTGGCAGGGGAAGAGGTCACCGCAGGTCTCTTTGTCGACGGCGACCGTCTCCTCCGGGCATTGTTCGGCGAGGTTTTCGTCACAGCGCAGACAGTCGACGGGCCCACTGCAGTGATTGTGGCGGTAGCATTGCTCCTCGTCGTCACAATCATCGAGGGGCCGGTCACCGTTCGGGCATAGCGGCTCTTGTTGGCAGAGGAGATCGGACTCCAGGCAGAGAATGCTCTCGTCGCAGCGGGTGATCCGGGTGCAGAGCTGGCCTTCCGGGCAATGAGTGACCTTGAGGGTGCCCTCCGGGCATCGTAGGGGCTCATCACAATCGACGTCGACGTCGCTCTCGTGGAGTCCGGCGTCGTGGGAGACGTCGGGAGCGCAGGTCAGCAGTTCCGGGCAACCATCGACTTCCAGGCAATCCGTAAAAGCTGGGCAATAGTCGACAGCGTAATAACCGTCGGGACATTCGACGGCGCATCCATCTTCATAGGATGCACTCTCGTCGAGGCTGCCGCAGGTCATGGCAGTCCCCAGAAAGAAAGCGATGATGATGAGGGTGATTCGAGCGCCCATGGCAGTCTCGAGATGGTGAATTGTTGCACGGTTTCACTATATTTAGAAATAACAGAAGGGCGGAGATGATTCAATTTTTGCTCGCGGCGCTCGTGTGGTTGGTAGTTAGTGGTTGGTTGTTTGACGATCGGAGCGAATCGAACTATCGGAGTCATCGCAGGGCGTGGTTAACCAAAAGTGAGCGAAGCGAACGAAACAACTAACGACAAACTACTGCGAGCGCAGCGAGCGACGTATGAGCGACAGGAAGTATAAGACGACGATGATGCTTCGTCTCTGTGGGGAGATGACCACCAAGAGCCGGGGGATTCGTCAGCAATTCAATAGGCGATTGGTGCAAAATATCCGGGACGCCCTGAAGCGGGCCGGGATCGATGCAAAGGTCAGCGACCAGTGGTATCGAATCGACGTGCGCACCGACGACAAGCGGGCCATGGAGGTGGCGAGTCGGATCTTTGGCATTCAGGCCGCCAGTTGGACCCGGGCCTACCAGTGGGAGAGCCTGGATGACGTGGTCGAGATCGGCTCCGAGCTCTTCGCCGATCGCGTGGCGGGAAAGACCTTTGCCGTGCGCACCCGTCGGGCCGGTCATCGAGAGGAGATTCCCTTTACGTCGGTCGACGTCGATCGGGCTCTGGGAACGAAGCTCGTGGAGGCCGGCGGCGAGGTCGATCTCGACGATCATCAGGTGCGGGTGGGCATCGAGGTCCGAAAAGACGGGGTTTTCTTCTTCGATGACGAAGTCCTGGGCGTGGCCGGGCTTCCAAACGGCGTCGAGGGCCGTGCCCTGGCGCTATTGTCGGGAGGCTTCGACTCCGCCGTGGCCGCCTGGACGATGATGCGCCGCGGCGTGGATATGGACTTCTTATTCTTCAACCTCGCCGGCCCACCTCAGGAGCGGGCCGTCAAGGAGGTGGGACAGCGGTTGTGCGAAAGGTGGGCCTTCGGATATGCCCCGAGATTACATGTGGTGGACTTTCGGCCCATGATCGCCGAGATGCAGGATAAGGTCGACGGCCACTATTGGCAGGCTCTGCTCAAGCGATTGATGATGCGCGCCGGTCAGGCCATCGCCGAGAAGAAGGGCTATCCGGCGCTGATCACCGGCGAGTCCTGCGGTCAGGTATCGTCGCAGACCCTGATGAATCTGGCGGCGATCGGTGCGCCGATCACCACGGGCATTATCCGGCCCCTGGTGGGGATGAATAAAGAGGAGATCATCGAGCGCTCCCGGCTGGTTGGCACCCACGATCTATCCAGCCAGGTCCCGGAATTTTGCTCCCTCGATGGCGGCCGACCGGTGGTCAACGCCAAGGCCGCCGATATCGACGAGCGAGAAGCCCTGGTGGATTTGGAGTTGTTGCAGGAGCTGGTGGAGCGCCGCGAGACCTATACGATTCTCGAGATGGACGACGAAGAGGTCCCCAACGTACAGGTCACGAAGATTCCGGAAGGGGCGATGATCCTCGACCTGCGCGGAGAGCGCGATTTCGAGCGCTGGGCCTTTGATGGCGCCATCAATATGCCCCTGGAGCGGGCCATGGACCAGGTGGGGCTGCTGCCCAAAGAGGCGACCTATCTCTTTTATTGCGAGGTGGGATTAAAGAGCGCTTTTTTGGCTGAACAAATGGCGCGGATGGGATATGAGGCCTATAGCTTCTCCGGTGGAGTACCAAAGTTGAAGAGATTGTAGCCACCGTTTTTGTCCAACAGATGAATGTCGCGAGAAACAAAACGCCCCGGCTTCCGTGAGGAAACCGGGGCGTTTGCGGTTCAGGCAGAGAAGGCGAACTCAGTCGAGTTCGCAGTACTCTGTACCGTCATCGTCGACGCAGGTGCCGCCGATGTCAGCGCAGAATGTGTCACCCCCCGGCTGGTCGCAGGAGAATTCACAGATGCCGTCGTCGTTGCAGCGCGAATCGGCGCCACAATCGCCGTCGGCGTCGCAGGCCTGGGAGCACATACGAGCGGCGCCGACCGGTTGCGGTGAAGTGGTGGAGCTGTCGGTATCGTAGAGGTAGCCCACCAATTGACAGGCCGATCCGGTGTCACAGTCGTCATTGCTCTCGCAGGTGTCGACGCAGAAAGCGAGGAAGTCCCCCGGCTGCTGTTCGTAGGCCAGGCAGCCGTTGCCGTCACCGCAGCCACCGTCGACGTTGATCGAGCCGTGAGGGATATTATCGGGAACGTAGCAGGAGCCGGCGGTGCAGATACCGTCGCCCAGGAGTTCGCCGTCGGTGTCATACTCACCGAAGCATTCACCCCAGAGGAGGTCACCCGAATCACATTGAGCGGTGTCGGTGCAGATATCGCCCACGTTGGCAGGGGCCTCACAGGCCGGGGTGCACTCATTCCAGATGCCGAATGTCCCGCAGCGAAGCCATTTGGTGTCGGCGCAGGTGTTGGGTTCGTCCTTGAGCTCATCGGAGTCCAGATCCCCAAAGTCGGTGTAGACAAATTCCTCGTAATGGTCCCGATCGCCGGCGATCAGACCGTTGCAGCCCGGATCGAGGCTATCGAAGCCGTCGAGGCAACCGTCGACAAT
>SLJM01000395.1 GCA_007135085.1 Myxococcales bacterium | reverse complement strand
TGAGGTCGTCGATTATTGCTTCGTCACCGTCGACGATAATGCGCTGCCAGCGGCCGCGAGCATAGATCTCGAAGTCGGGAGCCGGGCAGCGGCAGGGGTTGAATCGGCCCACCAGGGGGACCTCTTCGGTGGCTTCGGCGGCGTCTACGCTGCGGTCGACGGCGGTGGCCACGGAATCCAAACTCCGCCGAAGAGCTCGTTCGCTCGGATCGGAGCCCATGGCGCACCCTACGCCTGTGGACAGGACCAAAAACAGAAAAACGAACCGGTAGAGAGTACTGCTCATCGCCGCTCCCTGCCCAGTCGGCGCGCCACCTCCGGTGAATAGGTCTTTTCCTGGTCGTAGATGAATAGGGGCGGGCGGATCGTGAAGTCCGGCGCTCCGCCGCGGCGCCACCTGGCCTCGACCAGATAGGCCGACTCATCCTGTCGGGAGTGATAAAAGCGCAAGGAGGCCGGTCGAAGATCGGTGGCCTCGGCGGCGCTCAGGGCGTCGGGCAGCCGCACCGGCGGGGCGATCATCTGCAGCCAGCCCCGTTGATCGAGCACATAGGCCGAGGCGGCGACGAAGTCTTGAAGTCCGCCGTGGAGCTCGTGATGGGCCTCGGCGCGCTGCCGGTTGCTGCTGGGCCGTCGGCTGCCCTTTTTATAATAGGGAGGGTTGGCCACCACCAGATCGGCGCTGTGGGGCTCGAAGAGGTCGCGAAATTCGCGAAGATCGCCGGCGATGACCTTCATATTTGTCAGAGCGTTTTCCGCCACGTTTCGGCGAAGTAATTCCAATAGCGAGGGCTGGCGCTCGACGGCGATGACCTCCATCGACGGATTGTGATGGGCCATGGTCAACGCCACCGCCCCCTGGCCGGCGCCGAGCTCGACGATGGTAGCCCCCTCTTCGAGCTCAGGCAGATCGGTGGCCAATAGCAGGGCGTCCAGTCCGAAGCGGTAGCCCCGTCGGTGCTGCCAGATCGATAGCTCCCCGTCGAAGAGGGCGTCGCAGGTCAATTCGCTGGAGTCGGCATCGCTCACCGTGGTCATTCCCTTTACAGAGGATCTACGGGGCGCATTATGGAACAAAACCGGGCTGGGACAAAGCGGCGCGTCCAACCCCTATGGCCCGCCTGCCCTCCCTATGTTAGCGTGGCCCCGTTTGGCCGCATCGATGCGGCGATTTAGTGAAGATATTGGGTGCCATCGGAGTTCCCGAGATGAAACAACGAGAAGTGTGGCTCAAAAACGCCACGATCGTCACCATGAACCCCGATCGCCAGATCCTCGACGGCGATCTCCTGATCCAAAACGGCCGGATCGCCGCCGTGGGCGACGTCGATCCGGCACAGGCCGTCGGCGCTGAGGTATTGAACCTGGACGGACAGGTCGTCCTGCCGGGCTTCGTCCAATGCCATATTCATCTATGCCAGACCCTGATGCGCAACCACGCCGACGATATGGTGCTCATCGACTGGCTCAAGCGCAGGATCTGGCCCTACGAGGCGTCCCTCACCCCGGAAACCCTCCATACGAGCGCCGAAGTGGGACTGGCGGAGCTCATCTTAGGCGGCACCACGGCGCTCCTGGATATGGGCACCGTCCACCACACCGACGCCATCGGTGAGGCCGTCAAAGCGTCGGGGATCCGGGCTCATATCGGCAAATGCATGATGGATCTCGGCGACGAGGCGCCGGCGCCGATGCAGGAAGACACGGACCAGAGTTTTCGCGAAAGCCTCCGCCTCCACCAGACCTGGGACGGCGTCGACGAGGGACGTATTCGCTACGCCTTCGCCCCGCGATTTGCCGTCAGTTGCACCGAAGATCTGTTGCGCCGCGTCGGCGAGGCCGCCGCCGATCTGGGCTGCCATATCCACACCCACAGCTCGGAGACGGAATACGAAAACGAATTCACGATGGCTCGCTACGGGGTGAGCAATATCGAATTTCTGAAGCAGGTGGGCATCACCGGCGAGCGAAGCGTGTTGGCTCACGGCGTCCACGTCGACGACGACGATTGTCAGATCCTGGCCGACAGCCAGACCTGTATCTGCCACTGCCCGTCGAGCAATCTCAAGCTGGCCAGCGGCATCGCCAATATCCCGCGCTACGACGAATTCGGCGTCCCCGTCGCCCTTGGCGCCGACGGGGCGCCCTGCAACAACAATCTCGACGCCTTTATCGAGATGCGCCTGGCCGCCCTGTTGCAAAAGCCCTTTCACGGCCCCCAGAGCATGCCCGCCGAGCGGGTGCTGCAGTTGGCCACCATCGACGGTGCAAGAGCACTTGGGATCGACGACGAGGTGGGCTCTGTGGAGGTCGGAAAATCAGCGGACCTGGTGGTGCTCAACCTGGACGACGATCCGGGCTGCGGCCCCGGCGGTGACGTGGTGGCCCGCATCGTCTACACCGCCCAGAAGCACAACGTACAACACGTCTTCGCCTCCGGCCGTCACCTGGTCGACAAGGGCGAATTGGTCGGCGTCGACCTGCCACGACTCATGGCCCGTGCGCGGCAGGACTTCAAAGAGGTGGCCCGGCAAATGGAGAGATGGTGTTAGTCGCCGACTTCGCCGAGCGAATTTTATTCGCCGACACATTGGCGGGGAAATTGGCCACACCGCCCGGCGGCTTTGACGCTCTGCGCGACGACGAGCGCCGGGACCCCATCAGGCACTCCGAGCCGGGACGGCCGACGGAGCTGGAGATCGCCTCTCGCGACGAGCGCGTCAAATTTCCCCACCCCCAGAATTTCGGCGATCCCGAGATGGCCGTGCGCGCCCTCCACGCCTTTGCCAACCACGAATTGATGGCCCTGGAGTTGATGGCCTGGGCGCTGCTCGCGTATCCGGACGCCCCGGGCGCCTTTCGCGCCGGCCTGTTGCGGCTCATCGCCGACGAACAGCGCCACCTTCGCTATTATGTGGATCGGATCGCCCAGATGGGGGCCCGCTTTGGCGACTTACCGGTCAACGATCATTTCTGGCGCTGTGCCCCGGCTCTGACGACGCCCTTGAAGTGGGTCTGCGCCATGAACCTGACCTTCGAGCAGGCCAACCTCGATCACGCCCCCTATTTCGCCGAGCATTTTCGCCGCGTCGACGACGAGAAAAGCGCTCAGATTTTGGATAAAATCTTCGAAGACGAGATTCACCACGTCGGCTTCGGCGCCCATTGGCTACGAAAATATTGCGGCCCCGAAAAAAATTCGTTTGAGACTTATGTGGCCAACCTTAGCTTCCACAATGAGCCCGCCCGCGGTCGCGGCGTCGACTTCGACGCCGAAGCCAGGCGCCGAGCCGGCCTGGACGACACCTTTATTGAGGGAATGGCATCGAGCCAATAAGCATTCTTGATGATGCGCCTGAGTTCCCCGATTTTGCCCCCCGACAAAACGAGAAAAGACAATGTCTCCCGTCCCCAAAAAGCCCGTAAAAAAAGACGCCGAATTTCGAAGAAAAGCGCTGCTCTATTCGGCGATCGTCATCTTCCTCGGCCTCGTCGGCGGCTTATTGCTGGCCGACCGAATCGTCACCGCCGAGACCCAGAATGCGGAGCGGGCCGCGGCAGCCGACACAGCGCAAGATGAATAAGACTCTCTTGCTTGCCCCAGTGTCTGTGCCGTAGCAGTACGCAGTGTCGTAGCAGTACGCAGTGTCGTAGCAGTACGCAGTGTCGTAGCAGTTCCCACCACCCACCACCCACTACCCACCACCCGCCGTCCCAAAGCAAATCGGCCCGTCTTTAATCGCCCGCCGACCCAACTCCAGATCGTGACAGACCACCGGGATATCATCGGGATTTGCCTCCAGATGAGCCCCGATGGC
>SLJM01000014.1 GCA_007135085.1 Myxococcales bacterium | reverse complement strand
TTCATCGCCGAAGATCAGGAGCTTCTCCAGGATCAACTCGAGGAATTCCAGGAGAGTGTCAATGCACTCGACGACACGCCCCGCGCTGAATATCCCCAGACTCTGGTCAACACCCTCGACGAGGGAACGCAGATTCTGACCGTGATTCAGCAGGCCCATTACCGGGAACACGATCAGCAGGTGCGGGACGTGTTTAACGCCATCGAGCAGATCAATACGGATATGGCCATCGAGGCTCAAGTCGACGTGATTCAAAACGCGTTCTCTCAGGCTGCGACCACTCTTCGGTCCATGGCCCTCGACACTGAGCCGCCGCCCGCTGCGCACCATAGCAGTTCGGAGGTGAAGCTCGCTGCCGATTCACCCGAATACGACGACGAGCCGGGTATGGAAGATGAGCCGGGCATGGAAGATCCCACCATGGAGGAGCCGGAAGCTCAGCTCAGCGATGAGGTGCGACAATATACCAACTTCGTCGAAGGCCTCGACGAAGACGTGCTCTCCGGTGAAGAAGGGGAACAAAATGTGGTCACCGGAATGCGCAATCTCGAACAGGCTCTCAGCCTCTTCATCGAAGAAGGGGAGCCCGTCGATGAGCCTATCGAAGAAGCTCAATATGATGGAATGGAAGACGAGCCGGGCATGGGAGATGAGCCGGGAATGGAAGACGAGCCGGGCATGGAAGAGCACGCCGACCTGAGTGAGAAGCATCAGGAGCTGAGCTCTCATATCGACGAGCTCGAGCAGAGCGTGGGCACCGAGGAGTATTCTGAGCACCTCGAGGAGACCGCCAACCTGGCCGCCGAAATCCTGACCAATATTCAGGAAGAGCAATTTGCCGGTTGGGATGACTGGTCTCAGCGTGTCAATGACGCCGCTGAAGGAATCGACGGCGACACCGAATTGGAAGATCAATCGTCGGAGGTGATGGAGTTCTTCACTGCCACCTCTGAGGTGCTCGAGCAGATGGATATGGAGCGCATCGAAGAGCCGCTGGTTCTCCGGTTCTAATCACTGATTAGTGCTGCTCCGGCAGTCCAACTGCCAGACCCCGCCGGTCCCGATGGGCCGGCGGGGTTTTATCTTTTTCCCTTCAAGCTATCGCATTTCCCTCAATCCATCGCGTCTTCGGGTAGGGTCAACGGCGAGGCCGATTGGAGTCCGACCAGGGCCTCGTCGATGGCCCGTTGGAGCTGGGGATCGTCGGCGCCGTAGGCGGTGTCCGGCGGCATGTCGACGACGATATCCGGTTCGGCGCCGTGGTTTTCGAGGCCGAAACCGATATCCTTGAACCAGAAGGCGTATTCCGGCTGGGTGGTGACGCTTCCGTCGGCCAGAGCGTGGCGCGGCCAGATGCCGATGGTGCCGCCCCAAGTCCGGGTGCCCACCAGGGGCCCCAACTCCATGAGCTTGAAGCAATGGCTGAAGACGTCGCCGTCGCTGCCGGCGGTGGCGTCGGTCAGGGCGACGAGGGGACCGTCCACAGCGTGAGCCGGGTAGGCGTCTCCCTTACCGCAGCCGTGGCGGATCAGCTCCAGTCCCATGGGCTTTCGGGCCAGCTTCTCCAGGATGAGCTGGCTGACGAAGCCCCCGCCGTTGACGCGGACGTCGACGATCAGGCCCTGACGGGAATGTTCGCGCAGATATTGGCGGTGAAATTCGGCGTAGCCCTCGGAGCCCATATTGGGAATATGAACGTAGCCGATCTTGCCCTCCGTGGCTTCGTGGACGGTGCGTCGATTGAGGGCCACCCACTCGCGGTAGCGAAGGGATTGCTCGTCGCCGATGGTGGCCACCGTCACCGACCGAAGGTTCGTGCCGTCGCCGCGGGCCACCAATAACTCGACCTCTCGGCCGGCCTGACTGGCCAATAATTCACCCATCGAGAGATCAGGGCTTACGTATTGGCCGTTGACGGCGACGATGACGTCTCCCCGTCGCAGGCCGGTGCCCGGGCGAAGCAGGGGGGAGGTGCTCTTCTTCTCCCAGGGATCGCCGCGCAGGATGCGCTCGATGCGAAAGGCTCCCTGGAAGCGCTCAGGCGCTTGCTGAAGTCGCCACTGTGGATCCCAGCGCAAGTCGGCGCCCAGAAACCCCGGCTGATATTGGGGCGGAATCTCATAATCGCCGCCCACCTCATAGGCGTGGCTCGTGCCCAGCTCGCCCTGCATGGTCCACACCAGATCGGAGAATTCGCTTCGCGCCGAGACCCGGGGCAGGAGGAGCTTGTAGCGCTCCCAGACGCTCTCCCAGTCGACGCCGCTCATATCGGGGCGCCAGAATTGATCGCGCATCAGCCGCCAGGCCTCGCGCAACATCTGATGCCACTCCGCTGCCGGGTCGACGGCCGGGGTGACCCGCTCCAGATCGATGACCCCGCTTTCGCGGCCCGGATCTTCGTCGTCTTCGTCGGGACCATCGCCGCCGGCGCTGACCACCCGCAGCAGGTCGTCGGTCCACAGGGCCATGGTCTTACCCCGCCGATCGAGGACGAATGAGGCCACGCCTCGGGCAAAGGTGACGCTCTTTTTCTTCTCCAGATCCCAATATTTGAGCGTCCCCCCCCGGGGGTCGTCGAAGCCCTTCTCCATGGGAAAGATCGTCCAGAAGACGCGCTCGTCCGTCGCCTCCAGTTGGTCGTAATTGCCCTCGGGGACGGGAAAGACCTCCACACGGTCGAAGATATCTTCGTAGTCGATGGTCAGCGTTTCTTCTTCTTTTTCCTCGTCCTCCCGATCGTGGTTATCGCCATCGCCATCGCCATCGCTGGCGCTGTCGTCTAAGGGGCGCGGGTGCTCGATGAAGGGCGACTCCGTATCTCTGGCCAGGGTGACGACGCAGGGCTTTACCCCCTGGGGAAAGCTGAGGTCGAAATACATCTGATCCATGACGGGATCGAAGTGGCGATAGGACAAAAAGTAGAGGTAGCGTCCCTTCGGATCGAAGGAGGGCTCGATGTCGCGAAATTCTCCGCTCGTGACGGCCTTGCGCTGACCGGTGTGGAGGTCCGCTATTTTGATGAGCGACAGCGATTGGTTTTGGAAAAAGCCGTAGGCCACATGGCGGCTGTCCGGAGCCCAGGCGATGCCGGCGATACGCTTGGCCGGGCTCTTGTCGACCACCGTGCATTGGCTGTTCTCCAGGTCGATATGGAGCACCTCGAAGCGGTGGTTGGCGGCCAGGGCCCGGGTGCCGTCGGGAGAGATCTTCAGGTCGACGGGCCGGCCGGGATCGACGGGATTTCCACCGTCGTCGACGAGCTCCAGAACCTGGATGGGCTGATCGGCGTCGGCGTCGTGGAGCTCGAAGCGCTCCTCCCCATCTTCGTCGGAGACCACCAGGATCTTGTCGCCGTCGCCGATATAGCAGGCCAGCCGGTAGCGCACGCCGAAGCGCTGCCCCGTCTGACGCACGGCGCCCTCCCAATTTCCGAAATTAAAGACCTTGCCCCGGGATGTGATGGTCAGAGAGTGCCCTCTGGGGTGGAGCTCGTGGTCGAAGAGGTAGTCCTCGGCGTCCACGAATTTTTTGGCCCGCTGGGGCCTGGGCGACCGGTATTCGACCTCCAGAAGCTCATCGGAGCCGTCGCTTATATCGAAGCGATACAGCTCACCGGCCAGGATATAGACGATGGTCGAGCCATGGTGGGAGGCGAAGCGCACATAATGGCCCTCGTGGTCTGTGTGCTGCTGCAGGTCGCCGCCGTCGAGGTCGCAGGAGTAGAGATTGCCCGACCCATCTCGATCGGTGATGAAATAGATCCGGTCGTCGATCCACATGGGGCGGCACATCCCGGCTCTCGAATCTTCGAGGAGGCGCTCCCACTGGCCGCTGCCGCGACGATCGATCCACAATTGACCGGCCGTCCCGCCGCGGTAGCGCTTCCAACGGGCCAGATCGTCCGTATATCGAGCCAGCACCACGCCCTGTCCGTCGGGCGAATAGGCGATGCGGTGGGCCTGACCGGTGCTCATACGCTCCAGCTCACCGCCCTGAAAGGGCACCCGATAGAGGGCGACCGTGCGCCGAAAGGGCTCGCGAAGGCTGGAGCGAAAGATCACATATTCCCCATCGGGGCTCCACCCGCATACCTCGGCTATCGTAGCGCCGCTAAAGGTCAGCTTCTGGGGCGTCCCCCCGCCGGTAGGCATGACGAAGACCTCCGGGCAGCCATGTTCGGTGCTCGTATAGGCCACGTATTTTCCGTCGGGCGACACCTCCGGTGAGGTCACCTGTCCCTGGGCCCCCGTCAGTCGGCGGGCCACCCCGCCGGCGAGGGGGACTGTCCACAGGTCGTCTTCGCTGACGAAGATCACCTGGTCTTCGAAGATGGTCGGATGGCGGTAATAGCCGCCTGCGGTATCGGGAATGTCGTATGGGAGCATTGGAATCGGGTGGTAGGTGGTAGGTGGTGGGGGCTGGGAACGGCAACAGCAACTGCGGAACTACAACTACAACTGCAAAGGCCTAACGGCAACGTTTGAATTTACATCACCTTCGTTGCGTCTTGTATTTCACGACGAACCAATTACCATCGACGCCATCCGACAGATCCAATGGAGTTACTCCAACCGCAGCCAACCACCACCGAGGTTTCTCATGTTCCGTCATAGTCTTATTGCTGTCTTCTTGGCCCTCGGGCTCGTCTCGCTGGATATGTCCGTCGCCCAGGCTGATGAATGGGAGGACGTCGGTGATATCGACGGCGTTCAGGTCCAACGCAAAGACGTGTCCGGCTCGTCGCTGGTGGCCTTTCGGGGCGATAGGGTGGTCGACGTTCATATCGGCAAGATCATGACCATCTTCACCGACCCCGATGAGCGAAAGAATTGGGTCGATCGCTACGACGACTCCAGGACCCTGGCCCGTACGGAGACCACCGAGACCTATTGGATCCGGTTCGGGCTGTCTTTTCCCATCAAAGATCGAGATTACGTGCTCAAAGCGGAGCTCGATATCGATGAGGACGGCCGGGTGATCACGACGAATATCAACTCCGTGCGTGACCGCCGGATGCGGGAGCAAGATTGCTGCGTGCGCGCCGAGACGCAGACCTATTACCGCTTCGAGGCCATCCCCGGCGAAGAGCGAACCCGGATGCGCGTGGAGGTCCACACCGATCCCAAGGGTCGACTGCCCACGGCGCTGGTCAACCGCATCCAGCGCGGCTGGCCGTCGGGCACGATCAACGGGCTCAGCGAACGGGCCGCCCAGCCGGGCGTGGAGATCCACCCCGCCTTTGAAGACTGGCATGAAGAATGAAGTGGCCGGCTTATGTGCTAGCCGGTGGCAGGTCGAGCAGGCTCGGGCAGGATAAAGCCCGGGCCTCCATCGACGACGAGACCACGGTCATCGAGGCCGTGGTCTCGTCGCTTTTCGAGCAGTTCTCGAGGTGGACGGTCATCGCCGAGAGGGCCGGTAAATTCGAAGACCTCAACCTGCGCACCATCGCCGATGAGACTCCTCACCAGGGGCCGGTGGGGGGCATTTTGCGGGCCTGCCAGGATTGCGAGAGCGAATATTTCTTCATCGTCAGCTGCGATCGGGTCGGCCTCAAAGCTCAATGGGCTGCTCAATTGGCGCAGGTCGTCGACGAGCAGCGGCCGACGGCGGTGACCTTTGAATTCGACGATCGGCTCGAGCCCCTATTTGGTTTTTATCGCGCCGATCTGGAGGCGACGATCCAGGGGTTTATCGACGATGGCCATCGCGCGGTGTGGCGATTGTTGGACGAGATCGGGGCGCAAGCGGTGGACGCCCCCTGTGGTTGGGAAGAGACGATCTCCGTAAATACACCGGCGGATCTGGCGCGAGCGCGGCTTTTGAGGGCGAATCCTTCCAAAAAATGATTGACTTCAAATCGCCGTGATTAACCTCTCGCCACAGTCGTAGTCAGTAGCCACAGGGGGAAAAAGATGAGCCCTATTGGTGGCTGATGGTTCTATATGTGGACCGATCCAAATTTTACTTTTTTCAATGAATTTCCCGGAAGGAGAAGACAACCAATGACTCAATCCCAGCCCCTCTCAACCTCTGAAAGTGTGACGGTTCACGGCAAAATCGACGTGGGATACGACGAGATTCTCACCGAAGAGGCCCTGGATTTCGTGGTCGGTTTGCATCGTGAGTTCTCCAATCGTCGACGGCAGTTGCTTCGACGTCGAGAGGATAAGCAGCGAGCCATCGACGGCGGAAAGAACCTCGATTTTCCCACGGAGACCATCGATATCCGCCGCGGCGATTGGGAAGTGGCCCCCGTGCCACAGGCTCTGCAGAAGCGCCATGTGGAGATCACCGGGCCGGTGTCGCGAAAGATGATCATCAACGCCCTCAACTCCGGGGCCGACGTCTTTATGGCCGATTTCGAAGACGCCAACTCCCCGACCTGGCAAAACGTCATGGAGGGTCAGCTCAACCTGCGCGATGCGATCCGCCGAAATATCGACTTTTATGACGAGCGGCGGGGAAAATCCTACGAGTTGGTCGACGACCCGGCCACCTTGATGGTCCGCCCCCGGGGATGGCACCTCGACGAGCGCCATATCTCCATCGACGGCCAACCGGTGGCGGCGAGCCTGGTCGACTTCGGGCTCTATTTCTTCCACAACGCCGAAGAGCTGATGAGCCGCAATAAGGGCCCCTATTTCTATCTTCCCAAGCTGGAGAGCCACCTGGAAGCCCGACTGTGGAACGACGTCTTCGAATACTCCCAGGACCGTCTCGACATCCCCCGGGGCACCATCAAGGCCACGGTGTTGCTCGAGACCATCCACGCCGCCTTCGAGATGGATGAGATCCTCTTCGAGCTGCAGCAGCACAGCGCCGGGCTCAACGCCGGCCGATGGGACTATATCTTCAGCGCCATCAAGACCTTCAGGAATCGGCCCCAGGCCCTGCTTCCAGATCGCTCGCAGGTGACGATGACCGTGCCCTTTATGAAGGCCTATTCGGATCGACTCGTAAAGGTATGCCATCGCCGCGGAGCCCACGCCATCGGTGGTATGGCGGCCTTTATTCCCACCTCGGACGAGAAGACCAATAAGGCGGCCATCGAAGCGGTGCGCAACGACAAGGAGCGGGAATCCCAGGCCGGCTTCGACGGCACCTGGGTGGCCCACCCCGGCCTGGTTTCAGTGGCCCGAAAGGCCTTCGACGCCGTCCTCAAAGGCGAAGATCACCAGCGCGATATGATGCGCGACGACGTCGAGGTCGACGCCGACGATCTGGTCAATTTCGAGATCCCCGGGGCGACGATCACCGAAGGGGGATTTCGCACCAATATCAACGTCGGCATTCGCTATATCGAGTCCTGGCTCCAGGGGGTGGGGGCGGCGGCGATAAACAACCTGATGGAGGACGCCGCCACAGCCGAGATCAGCCGCTCTCAGGTCTGGCAGTGGCTCCATCACGACCAGGCCAAGCTCAGCGACGGTCGACCGATCAACGACGAGCTCTACGAGGATTTCGTGGACCGCGAGATGGACCAGATTCGCCGGGAGGTCGGCGCCGAGCGCTTTGAGAGCGGCAAATTCGAGCGGGCTCGGGCCATCTTCGACCAGGTCGCTCGGGACGATAAATTTCCCGAGTTCTTCACCCTCGTCGCCTATGGCGAGCTGGGCTGAACCGGTGCCGAATACCATCGGGGCCGGCCGCCCTGCGGCCGCCCCGGTGGTGAATAAGACTGAGTGAGCTAGCCGCGACGTGGTTTGGTAGTCTGCCTCCAGAGGTCGAGGCGGCGGCGTTCTTCCGACGAAACTTTGAAGGAGATCGCATTATGTCAAACCCCTATAAAAACGCCGAAGCCCTCGAGAAATATTGGGAGAGCAACCCCCGCTGGAAGGGGGTGCGCCGTCCCTACCAGGCTTCTCAGGTCCTGAAATTGCGGGGCTCCATGCCCGTGGCCTGCACCCGCGCCCAGGCGGGGGCTCATAAGCTGTGGGAGCGTTTTTCGAACCGCCCATTCGTTCGATGCCTGAGCGCCATGACCGGAAGTCAGGCCATCGAGCAGGTGGAGGCCGGCCTGGACGCCATCTACGTCAGCGGTTGGCAGGTCGCCGCCGATGCCAACGTGGGCGGCCGGGTCTATCCCGATCAGAGTCTGTATACGGTGGACTCCGTGCCGAGGCTGGTGGACCGATTAAACCGGGCCCTGGCCCGGGCCGACCAGGTGGCACATCTGGAGGGGCGAGCCGAGGAGCGCGATTATTTTGCCCCCATCGTCGCCGACGCCGAAGCCGGCTTCGGGGGCAACCTCAACGCCTTCGAGCTCATGAAATCCATGATCGAGGCCGGCGCCGCCGCCGTTCACTTCGAGGACCAACTCTCGGCGGCCAAAAAATGCGGTCATATGGGCGGCAAGGTCCTGGTGCCCACCGGCGAATTCGTTCGAAAGCTGGTGGCCGCCCGACTGGCCAGTGACGTCATGGGCGTGCCCACCCTGCTGGTGGCCCGCACCGATGCCGACTCTGCCAATCTGCTGACCAACGACAACGACCCCTTCGATCGCAACTTCATCGACGACGGAAAGCGCACCGGCGAGGGATTCTTCCCCGTCAAAGGAGGCCTGGAATACGCCATCGAGCGTGCTCTGGCCTACGCTCCCTATGCCGATCTGCTGTGGTGCGAGACGTCGACTCCCGATCTCGGTGAGGCCCACGAATTCGCCCAGGCCATCCACGAAAAATATCCCGACAAGTGGCTGGCCTACAATTGCTCCCCCTCATTTAATTGGCGGGAGAATCTGGACGATAAGACCATCGATCGCTTCCAGGATGAACTGGGTCAGATGGGCTACGTCCTCCAATTCGTCACCCTGTCGGGCTGGCATAGCCTCAACGCCTCGATCTTCGAGCTGGCCGCCGATTATAAGCAGCGCGGCATGAGCGCCTACGCCGATCTGCAGGATCATGAATTCGAGATGGCCGACCAGCAGGGCTATCGCGCCATTCGCCATCAGGCCTTCGTCGGCGCCGGCTATTTCGACGAGGTGCAGATGACGATCACCGGCGGTGAATCGGACACGGTGGCCATGAAGGGGTCGACAGAAGAACAACAATTTTAAAGCTGGCCTGGGGGCACGCCCTCCCCATGGTGGCCGTAGACGGCGTCCGCCATGGGGAGGGCTTTTAGATGGTTCTCAGCCACCTCCGGCTGAGAACCTTGGAAAAACCAACCGACCAAAACCGATCATCTCCGATTCATTTCAGAAGTTTGACAATTCCAGCGTCTAACAATTACCTTCGCGCTCCGGAATTTTCGCGCCTTATCGGGCAGAACTCGGAGAGTTTTAATGAGTTTTCATACCGCCCGGGCCGAGCGCCCTCGGGAAGCCATCCTCCTCGTGGCCGGCACTGGTTCTCGGCTGCGTCCCCTGACCGACGATCGTCCCAAATGCCTCCTCCAGGTGGGGGAGCAGGCGCTGTTGCGGCGGCTGCTCGAGCAGCTCGAAGAGGTGGGGATCGAGCGCGTCGTATTGGCCACTGGTTATCTTCAGGATCGGCTCCTCGACGAGGTGGGAAGTTGGGAGCTGTCGATGGAGATCGACGCCGTCTTCAACGATACCTTTGACAGTGAGAATAACGCCGTATCGCTGGGCTCGGCGATGACCGGCCTAAATGGCGAGCGTTTTTTGCTGTGTGACGGCGATATCTTGCTCCGCAATGCGGATGCTCTGGAGAGGTTGCTCGATTTTCCCGAGGACAACGTATTGACCATGATGCGCTTTGAGGCCATGGGCCAAGAGGAAATGAAGATGGTCCTGGCCTCGGAGGACGGGCGTATTGAGCGGCTGGGCAAGGGCCTTTCCCTGGACGTGGCCCATGGTGAGTCCCTGGGTATCCAGAAGATCGGCCCCAGCGCTTTTAGGGCGTTGGCCGATCGGTTAGCCTGCCTGGACGAGGAGGAGCGGCGCCGCCTGTATTACGAAGACGTCTTCTCCGAGCTCATCGAAGAGGGCGTTCACTTCTACGCCTGTGAGCTTCCCCCCGAGGGATGGACCGAGATCGACACCGTCGAAGATCTGGAAATGGCGCGCCAGATGGTCCTGGGTTGGTAGAACGAAAAAGGTTTCCCCCTATGTTTTCCGAGCGATATCGACAGGCGTTGGCGTTTAAATCACTGGACGTCGAAGAGCTAATCGATCGCTATTTCCATCGGCCCATCGCCGCCGCGGTGGCGGCGATGCTGATTCCGCTGAAGGTGTCGCCAAATCAGGTGACCTTGAGCAGCCTGGCTGCGGGATGGCTGGGCTCCTATTTTTTATATCGCGCCTTTTTTATCGACGGGGCCGGGCCTGATTATCTGTGGGTATTGGCCGGCTTTTTTCTCTTTCTGGCGGTCATCCTCGACTGTGCCGACGGCCAACTGGCCCGCGCCCGCGGCGGCGGAAGCCGGGTGGGCCGAATCTTAGACGGCTTCGTCGATGTGCTGGTCCTCTTTCCGGCCTATGTGATCTTGGGTTTTGGGATCAAAGAATTCTTCGGTACCACGTGGATCATGATCGCCGCAGTGGCCGGCTTTTCGACCTGGATCCACTGCATCGTCTACGACAAGCTCAAAAACCTCTATCTGGCTCAGACCATGCCCGAAGCCGGCGGCGCCGAGGGCACGGAGACCGTGGCCGAGCTGCGCCGTGAGCAAGAGGAGGCCCGCCACAACGGCTCTGTGCTGGAGCGTTTTTTACTCTGGGTCTACGTCGGTTATCTGCACGTCCAGGAGCGCTTTGCCAGCGGCTCTACGGAAAAGCAGGCCCACGCTCAGACGCCGGCCCGGATCGAGGCCTTTCGCACCCGGCATAAGCAGACCATGCATATGGCCAGCTATCTGGGCCTGGGCAGCCATATGTTCATCATCTATGCCGGCATCGCCCTGATGGCCGTCGACCTGCGGGCCGCGCTGGTCATGCAGGTCATCTTCGCCACCGTCTTCAACGGCCTCATGCTCGCCGTGCTCATCAAGGCGAAGGGGTTTCAATCCGTTGAGGCGCCCTCATGAGCGACGACAGCCGGGGCGACGACCGCCATTCCCTGCAGCGTCGCAGCGGCGGCGCCGAACCCTGCGCCGTCTACGGCGGCGGAGCCAATGCTCTGGGGCGGGTGACCACTCCTCTCGGGGACCTGAGGTTTACCAATCTCTTCGGCGGCCCTGTGGCGATGGCCCGACAATTGGGCCGGCAATCGTCGACCGATATCTCCGAGGGGGCCCTTCCCATCTTCAATGAGTTCATCTCCGAGGTGGCCGGCGATCTGGTGCCGGACCCATTATTTGGGGCCGGAAAATTGGCCATCGGGGGCTGGATGTCCAACCGGCTTCGCCGCGCTATCCCGGCGGAATACCTCAATATGCTGCGCGCCTATGGAGAGGGGGGCGGTATCGACGCCGAGAATCTGGTGGTGGGGCAGATGGCCTGGGATTTATGGGCTGTGTTGATGGGCGCACCACTGTCCAAACTCAACCGCGCAGCTTCTCGAGCCCGTAATCACTCTCCCCTCTTCGGTTCAGCGACGGTGGTTTTACCCGGCCCGTCGGGCCCTCTCCATCTTCGGTGGCTCGACAACGCCGCCGTCGATCGCTGGGATCGCAAGGCGTCGGTGGCCTTCTTTCACCCCGATCGGGGCATCCCCTACGCCCTGGTCGCCTCAGTGGGCCTGATCACGGGACTTCCCGCCGGGATGAACGCCGCCGGCCTGGTGATCACCGTCGAAGCGGACGTCAATAGCGACATCGACTGGTCGGGCAAGGTCGTCGGTCAGGTAATGCACCGAGTTCTGAGTCAGGCTCAGACCATCGAGGAGGCGGCGGCGCTGTTGCGGCAATATCCCACGCTGGTGAGCTGGCGCTATGTCTTGAGCGAAGGTGATAGGGGCCGCACCGCCGTCTTTTACTCCCGTCAGGGGGAGCTGGAGCTGAGGCCTGACCAGGCGTTCTTCGTCAGCGGTTGTGACGCTTCGGTCATGGCCCGGGCCCCGGCCCATCTGTGGCGATGGCATAAAGCTAGAAAACAGGCCCTGAGCACCGTGGTCGGAGGCTGGAACAATATCGATGAAGATTGGGTTTATCGCGCCCTCCAGGCCATGGTCGACGAGAGGGGCGATGATCCGGGCCTGACCGGTCATCCCCTGGCGATGGCGAGCAACGTGGGGGCCGTGCTCTTTGAGCCGTCGGCCCGTCGGCTCTGGGTCGCCGCCGGCCGAGCCCCGACGGCGCGCCGCTGGTTCGTCCCCATGTCGCTTCGCTCCGAGCAGGCCGCTGGCGGCGGCCTGGACACCACGGTGCGGCCGCTCAAGCCCAGCCCTGAGTGGGCCAATACCAACGCCGGACGCGCCCTGGGCCATCTGCGCCAGGCATACCAACGCCACCGCTCCGGGGAAGAACCGGAGCGGATTCTGATCTTGCTGGAGCATGCCCTGGCCCTCGACAGAAAGCGCCCCACCTATCATATCCTGGCAGGCCTGATGGCCCTGCGCGTCCACCGTGCCCGCCGCGCTGCCGGGGCCTTCGAGCGAGCCCTGGAGCTCATCGCCGACGACACCTGGCGCACCGAGGTCGAGCTCTATATGGCCTGGGCCCTCGACTTAAAGCGCCAGCGAAAGGCCGCCCGCACGGCCTACGCCCGGGTCGCCAAAGACCCGGCCACCGACGAGACGGTCCGCAAACTGGCCCGCCGCGGCCGTCGCCGAAAATTTCGCGAAGGCGACGCCCGCAACCTGGAGATCGACCTCTTTGTGGGGAGTGCTGTGTAGTATCAGGGTTTTTGGAATCTCGTGATCGAGACGGGGGAGGTTTTTATTTTTCTTCGTTGTGGGTTGGTTGGTTGATCGACGATCGAAGACCCCCTATTGCCCGATCACCGGCCAGCGTGGATAATTGAGGTGACGAGACTCTCCCGCGGAGACCAGAGGCCATGTCGGACGAGAGAAGTGCCCACAAATCGCCGTTTACCCTGAGGACGGCGCAGACCGTCGACGAGAAGCGCCAGCACGACCGGGTGCCGATCAACCGGGAGTTCGAGTGCATCGAGGATTATATCGCCGAATATGTATCCAGCATCTCGCCAGGTGGGGTCTTTATAAAATCCAAAAAGCCCCTGCCCGTGGGCACCCGGGTTAACCTGACCTTTTCGGTCATCGTCGACGACGTGGAGACTGTGGTGGGAGAGGGCGAGGTGGTGCGCGTGGAGAATACGCCCGGGGAGACCGGGATGGGGGTGGCGTTTACGCGGCTGAGCGCCGATAGCAAGGCGCTCATCGACGAGATCATGGCTCGCCACGGGCGGTGAGCCGACAGCACAGGCTCAATATCGCCCGGTCTTTAGATAACTCTTGATCGCCTGATAGGCCACGGACAGCTCCTGGGCGAGCTCGGTGGCCATCTGTTCGCGCTCCGGGTCGTCGGCGAAATTATCGGGGTGGTATTTTCGCATCAGGTCGCGATAGGCCTGGCGCACGGTCTTCAGATCGGAGTCGAAGGGGACTTCCAGATTGGCGTAATAATCGCGGATCGTCTTCGATTCCGAGCCAGGCTGGGGAGGCCGAGTGTGACGGGTGCGTCCTTCACCGCCGATCTCCTCGAAGCCCTCGTCGTATTGAGGGCTCGCCTCTGGATCGAAGATAGTGCGAAAGCCGCCACGCTCCTCGAAATCACGGACGTTGTCCAAAAGATGATTGAGGTTGGCGCGCACATTTCGCAGCAATCTGTCTTTGATATCGCTCATCGGGGTTGTCCTGAGGGCCAGATTCACTTCTTCTTTTTCTTAGCGCTTGGCTTCTTCTTATCGTCTCGCCAGAACATCCAGAACGCTCCGCCCACGGCGGCTATGCCCATAAGCCCCCAGGTGATGGCCCAGAAGGAGGCGGGAAGCTTGGTCAATTGAGCCATGGTGGCGGCGTCGTTGTGGCTGTGGCCGTGATTGGTCAGGGTCCACAGGGTCTGGATGCTGTTGAGGCCGTCGAGGGAGACCTGAACCCCCAAAAAGATCACCGTCAGGTGCTGGAAAGCCCGGCTCGTATAGCCGGCGATGAAGAGCAGGGCGCATCCCATCAGAAGTCCCACGATCCAGGCCACGAGGCCGCCGGTGACGAACATATAGGCCAGCGAGGCCAGCACCAGGGTGCCGCCCGTGGCGTTGAGGTGGGCCTGGGCGCCCCCTTTTCGGGAGCGGGCGTGACCGTAGGCGATGAGTGAGACGCCTAAAAAGAAGGCCACGAAGGCGATGA